>CAYJAL010000037.1:0-16993 GCA_964367875.1 uncultured Desulfovibrionaceae bacterium
GCATATGCGAAATACAGTTCATGGGCTTTACGCCGTATTGATCTTCTTCAATGCTCGTAAAATACATATTTTCGCGGTAATTGTCATAGTGACCGGACTTTTGCCATGTTTCCACGCGCAATAATTGCGGCCCTTGCACTATGTCATAATTGCGCTTCAAATGCTCTTTACGCCAAAAATCTTCTAAAATGGTACGTAATAACATACCCTTGGGCAGCCAAAACACCATGCCCGGCGCCACGTCTTCATGGAAGGTGAAAAAGTCCAGCTCGCGGCCAAGCTTACGGTGGTCGCGTTTTTTGGCTTCTTCAAGGCGATGTAAATATTCTTTCAGCGCTTTTTCATCAGCAAAGGCAGTGCCGTAAATACGAGAAAGCATTTTATTCTTTTCATCACCGCGCCAATAGGCTCCGGCCACAGATAAAAGCTTCACAGCTTTCACCATGCTAGTGCTTGGCAAATGCGGCCCGCGGCACATATCTAAAAAGTCGCCACATTGATAAAAAGACAGCTCGTCGGCTTCAATATCGCTGATGATTTCCACCTTGTAGCTTTCGCCAATATTGGTGAAATGCTCAATGGCGGCAGCTTTTGCCATGACGGTGCGTGTGAAGGGCAAGGAAGCCTTAATCATGCTTTGCATTTCGGCTTCAATGGCCAGTAAATCTTCGGGGGTGAAGGGGCGCTCTACGTCAAAGTCGTAGTAAAAGCCTGTATCAATGGCAGGCCCAATGGTAACCTTGGCGCTTGGGAAAAGCTTTTGCACAGCGGCGGCCATGATGTGCGCAGCAGAGTGACGGATAATTTCTAATCCTTCAGCACTGTCCATAAGCACAGGCTCAAGCTCGCTACAGCCTTGAGGCAAGGTGGTTGAAAGGTCTAAAATGTCCTCACCCACTTTACAGGCCACCACACTTTTCATTTTTTTACCGCTTAAGACAGCCTTAAGCACGCTAAAAATACTGGCATCGGCACTGCAATGTTCTGCAGGCACTTCCAAAGCTGTTCCGTCCATGCGCACTATCACACATCACTCCTATATACAAAGAAAGGGGAGGTAAAACCTCCCCTCTGTGTAAGTAATATTGGTAGGAACGAGCAGACTTGAACTGCTGACCCCTTCCATGTCAAGGAAGTGCTCTAGCCACCTGAGCTACGCTCCTACGCTGAGGTAGGAGTGCACTATAGGCTGAGTTATAATGGGAGTCAATATTTTTTTGCTTTTTTGTCTTGGTGTAAGGGCATAATAATTTGCTGTATTCTTAAATACATCTAAAAAAATAGTCGAAACTCTTACAGATTGCTTACCAAACCTACTGGGGGAAAACTTTTTTTGAAAACAATACAAGACAAATTTAAGGCTTTGATTTTTAATCATTTAAAAATTTTACAGAACAAGTGTATAGTATTACGTTGCGGCAAAATCTTCTTTTCAAAGATAACTTTTCGCCGCAATTAAAGTTTTTTGGAAAGGGGGTCTGGGGGAATAACTTTTTTTTCAAAAAAGGTTTCCCCCAGGAAACTTTATCTTCAATAAAAAAAGGGAGCCAAAGCTCCCCTTTCAATATAACATTCTTTTCAGCCTATTATTTCATGCTACCATTAAGAACTTCTTTGAGCATGGAAGTAAGTTCTTGCTTAAGACCTTCGTCCTTCATGGCAAAGTAAATATTAGCTGTCAGGTATTCTGCCCAGTCGCCAGCATCAAAGCGCTGTCCGGTCATTTTTACCGCTAACATACCTTTATCTTTAGCCAAGGCTTGCAAGGCATCGGTGAGCTGAATTTCACCGCCATGGCCTGGCTGTACTTTTTTCAAATAATCAAAAATATCTGGAGTTAAAACATAACGACCCACAATGGCCAATTGCGAAGGCGCCTCAGCACGGGGAGGTTTTTCCACCATATCGTTAATGCGATACACTCCGGGAGAAATTTCTGTGCCATCAATGATGCCATAGCGCTCCACCTTATCCATGGGCACTTCCATAACACCGATAACAGGCATATTTTCTGCCATGGCCACATCAATAAGCTGCTGCACGCCGGGGGTGGCGCCAAACATAAGGTCATCACCTACCATAACGGCAAAGGGTTTATCGCGCACCAATTCTTTGGCGCATAAAATGGCATGACCTAGGCCTAATTGTTTCTTTTGACGCACGGAAAGGATATTCACCATTTCCGCCACATCGCGAATAATTTTAAGCTTATCTAATTTTCCGGCGCGCTCAAGCACACTTTCCAATTGTAAATTATAGTCAAAGTGGTCTTCAATAACTTTTTTATCTCTGTTGGTTACGAATATAACATCTTTAATTTTAGACTGCATAGCCTCTTCTACCACATATTGAATAACAGGCTTGTTATAAATGGGCAGCATTTCCTTAGGGATATTCTTGCTGGCGGGCAAAGAGCGTGTGCCCCAACCTGCCACAGGAATAATAACTTTACGAACTTTTTCCATGACCTTCCTACTTTCAATTAAAAAAACTGTATACCGTAAAACCTAAAACCGTAAACACGTAAAGCCTGTAAGAACCTGTTTAAAAGCTCAGCTTTGGTGCCATTACACCAAGGCCTTTTGTACCACTTCCGCTAAATGCTCGGCATATTCGCGCACTTTAGCATTATCTTCCCCTTCCACCATAACACGGCAAAGGTTTTCCGTTCCGGAATAACGCAAAAGCACACGTCCGCGACCGCCAAGGTCTTTTTCCACCTTTTTCACGGCTTCTTGCACTGCAGGCACCGAGTCCATGGGCGGCTTCTTTTCCACATGCACATTGATAAGCACTTGTGGATAGGGGGTAAGCAATCCTGCCAATTCAGACAGAGGACGCTCCTTCTCGCACATATAGCGCAAAATCTGCAATGCCGCAAGTAAGCCATCACCTGTGGTACTGTATTGACGGAAGATAAGATGCCCCGATTGCTCACCGCCCAAAAGATAATTGCCCTTGCGCATGGCCTCCATCACATAGCGATCTCCCACTTGTGTGCGTAAAAGCTTACCACCACGCTCCTGCATAAAAACTTCCAGCGCCATATTGCTCATGACGGTGGACACAAGGGTTTTTTTGGTAAGTTCATTACGCTCCAGCATGGCAGAAGCGCACAAAGCCATAATTTGATCACCATCCAAAATGGTGCCATTTTCATCCACCACAATAAGGCGATCAGCATCTCCGTCCAAAGCAAGGCCTATATCAGCGCGTACTTCACGCACTTTTTCAGCCACACGATGGGGATGCAAAGAGCCCACACCATCATTGATGTTAAGCCCGTTAGGACTGGTGCCAATGGTAATAACCTCTGCGCCCAACTCTTCCAATGCCAAGGGAGCAACCTTATAGGCAGCGCCATGGGCGCAATCCATGACCACACGTAAGCCCGTAAGGGACATATGAGCAGGGAAGCAAGATTTTGTATACACTATATAACGACCGCTGGCGTCTTCTATGCGCTTGGCGCGGCCAATTTTAGAAGCCTGAGGATAATCCCATTTCTGGGTATTTTGCACAAGATCTGCAATAACATCTTCGGTTTCATCGGCTAATTTATAGCCTTCCGCATCAAAAAATTTAATGCCATTATCATAATAAGGATTATGCGAAGCAGAAATAACCACCCCAAGATCCGCGCGCATGCTACGCGTTAAAAAAGCAATGGCCGGCGTAGGCAAAGGCCCCACCATAATAACGTGCATACCCATAGCACAAAAACCTGCCGCCAAGGCCGATTCATAAAGATAGCCGGATAAACGCGTATCCTTACCTATAAGCACCTTATGGGGATGCTCGCCGCGACGAAAATAGGTGCCTGCCGCAAGGCCTAATCGTAAAGCCATTTCCGCCGTCATGGGATGGATGTTGGCTTTGCCGCGAATTCCGTCGGTACCAAAAAGTCTTTCCTGCATATTGTCTCCTGGCGGTGTTTTTATTATCTTTACTGTTTAGTATATAAGGCAAAAAATTAAATAACTATTTCTTTAGCAATAGCCAAATATCCCCTTTGGTGTACACACTCATGGCTTTATCATGACCCTCTTGCCCTTCTCCGGCATATAAGTCGATGCGTCGCATTTGAATGGCGCCTCCGGTGTCCTGCGCAAAGCCCAAACCATTAAGGCTCTTGGTATTTCCCTTGAGCACACCGGCCTTACTTTTGCCCATAGTGGGGAGGTTATAGGCTAAAATACCGCCCAATGGCAAGACTCTCGGATCTGAAGCCATACTCACCCAAGGAGTCAAAGGGCCGCCAATGGTGCCTTGAGGCTTGGGCGCGCCATAACGAAAGAAAGCATAGCCTGTAGAGGCTTCTAAAAAAGCACGCTTTTTCTTCATGTTGGCGCCATCCCACCATTCACGCAAACCCTGCATGGTGGCTTTTTTACGTGGCAATTCCTTGGCATCCATAAGATAGCCCAGCATGCTTTTTCCTTTATGCCCATTGAGCCCGGCAAAAAGAATGGCTTGGGTGCTACCATCTTCAAAGGCCAACAAACCGGAGCCTTGCAGCATAAGTTCATAGGTATCCACAATATGGGGCATCCAAGCTATTTCCAAATTTTTTCCGGCCAAGGCGCCGTCCAAATCTATTTCTGCGCGGCTATAATAGGGCGGATCCGGACGAATAACCTTCACAAAAGCCTCTTCGGGGCACGTATGCGTGGGAAGACAAGCGGCCAAATGCGGCGCTATTTCTTCTGACACGCGATATAAAGGATAGGTATAGCCTTCTTTTTTCACACGGCTGGCCTGCATAACAGGCGAAAAATACGAAGTAAAATGTGTTTTGGGCGCTAAATGATACCACGTAAAATACTGAGAGAGCAGTGCAGGTTCTCTATCTAAGCGTGGCAAAAGTTTTTGCAAAAGTTCCAAAGAGGCTACAAATTCCGCCCAACTCACCGACCAATCGTTATGTATAAGCGCCTTGGCAGCTTGGGGCTGCGATTTGGCATAGCTCAGTGCGTGCGCAAGGGGTTCAGCCAATTGCGTCCACGATTGCAAACCCATGCGCTCTTTTTGCAAGGCAAGGGCATGCTTTTTAGCCGCAGAGGCCGAAATGGGTACCAATAAGGGTTGCTCTAGCTCTAGCGCCTCCACCATAGCATATTGCCCGACTTCGGCATGGGCATAATATGGTATACTCCATGATAATATTGCAAAACAAAGCACACAGAGCACACAAAGCGTATAAGGGCAAAGCCTTGCCAAGGAGGAGAAACTTGCTAAAGTATTTTTCATGCTCTTTATATAGCAAAGCTCAAAGAATTATTCAAATGCTAATTGTTTTTTATTGATTTCCTAGGTTTTTCATAGCGAGGGTGTATTTTAAGCGCCTGTTGTTAAAATCCCCGACCTTAGCGCGACTGGTTGTTTTTTGGGGAATGTATTTAAATTTTCAGATTTTAAGCGCTCGCAAAGAAGCGGTATAAAATTGAAGGCAGAGCGTACTTAGGTACGCGCGTTCAATTTTATGCCGATGATGTAGCGAGCGCTTAAAAGATAAATTTTGGATACAGGGCGCAAAAGTCATCCCACACCTAAAACGCCACACCCAAAACATCCCCCCCAACTCCACACCACCCCCACGGCTCCCTTTACAAATAAATCCCCCCCATGTATTGTCTCCCTCCACTAACACACAACAAAACATCTACCATGTTCTACACCGTCGCTCTACTCTCTCCGCCCTTCAGCACCCTCACCTACACCTTGCCCCAGTGGTGGCCAAGCGCCTTAGCCCATGCCCTCACCCCCGGAATGCGCGTGGCCATTCCCCTTGGCAAAGGCCTGCGAGTGGGTATTATTCTCAGCAGCCAAGAAAAAAGCGACTTGCCCCCAGAGGTCACTGTCAAAGCCATGGCATCACCTCTGGAAATGCAAAGCCTCTTAGACCCAGAATACCTCACCCTCATGCGTCAGTTGGCTCTACGCCAAGGCCGCAGCGAAGGCCATATTTTGGGGCAAATACTGCCCGCCGGCCTGCGCATGACCAAGGTAAAAATACGCAGCTTTGCCCATGAACATGATAAAGGGAAAGCCAAAATTTTTGGTATAAGCGGCCTAGCAGACCTTGACCAAAAACAAGGCCACGCCCTAGCGCAACAGCTCGTGCAAGGCAGCGCACATATTTTACCCCCCACCAGCGACAGCGCCGCCACAGAAAACTGCGTTTTGCAAGTGGATCCCCCATGGCCTGTACGCCCCATGGCCTTAAAACAAGTGGCCATATTAGATCACTTACACGACCATGGCAGCACCACGCGCCGCCAATTATTGCGCATTATAGGCACAGGCACAGCGCCGGCACTGGCAGCCCTCGTAAAGCAAGGCCATGTGCAAATACAAGCCATGGAACAAAGCCAGGTAGAAGCTGACAATATGGCTTTATTGCCACCACCCGAAGCGCCCTTTAGCCTTTGCGCGGCGCAAGAAGAAGCTGTGAGCACCTTTGAAAAAGCCCTCCATACGGCGCAAAGCACAGGCCAAGCCCAAAGCCATTTACTCTACGGCATTACCGGCAGCGGCAAAACCGCCGTATATATGGAGCTGGCTAAAAAATGCTATGAACGCGGCCTATCGTGTATACTGCTGGCGCCGGAAGTGGCACTGGCTTTAAAATTGCGCCGCGATGTGGCACGCGCCCTGCCAGATAAAGCGCTTTTTCTCTACCATGGCTACCAAACACCTGCCAGCCGCGAAAAACTTTTCCGTGAAATGGCAGCGCGAAAAGAGCCCTGTATAGTGGTGGGCACACGCTCTGCGCTCTTCTTACCCTTGCAAAAGGTGGGCGCCATAGTGCTGGATGAAGAGCATGATAGTTCCTTTAAGCAAGATGAAAAATTACCCTATCAAGCCAAAGAGGTGGCCTGGTTTCGCATGGCACAGCATAAGGGGCTTTTGGTGCTGGGCTCTGCCACGCCGGATTTAAAAACCTTCTATGCCGCCAAGCAAGGCAAATTACCCATGCAAAGTCTGCCATCTCGCGTAGGCGGGGGCACTTTACCGGAAATTTCTTTAGTGAATATTAGTGGGCAAAAAGGCTCGCAAGCCACTTTAGCGCCGGAAAGCGAATGGGCATTAAAAGAAACCCTTGACCGCGGCGAACAAGCGGTTATCTTATTAAACAGGCGTGGCTATGCCCCCCTTATGTATTGCCTTGATTGTAATGAAGTGGCACGTTGCCCTCATTGCGAAATTGGCCTTACTTATCATAAAGGGCGCGAGCGCCTCATTTGCCATTATTGCGGTTATGCGGTGCCATTTCCGGCACTGTGCACCCATTGTAAAGGGATGCATTTTTTACCCATGGGCGAAGGTACAGAAAAACTCAGCGAGCATTTAGCCACCCTCACCACAGGGAAGGTTTTGCGCCTAGATAAGGACAGCACACGCCGCGAAGGACGCATGGAAGAAATTCTGGAAGCCTTTAGACGTGAAGAAGCGCAAATTTTGGTGGGCACACAAATGCTTTCTAAGGGGCATCACTTTCCGCAAGTGACTTTAGCCCTAGTAGCCGATGGAGATCTTGGCCTCAATACCCCCGATTATCGCGCTGCAGAGCGCACTTTTCAGCTTTTGGTACAATCTGCAGGGCGTGCAGGGCGCGGCGAAAAACCCGGAAAAGTACTGATACAAACCCGCGATGTAAACCATTATTGCTGGAAATACATTCAAAATGCCGACTTCGAAGGCTTTTACACCGAAGAAATGACCAGACGCGAAAAAAGGCGTTATCCGCCCTTTGTGCATTTGGCTCTTATTCGCATGAGCTTTGGGCTAGACTTTAGCGAGGGCCCAGCTCACATTTTGCGCATGGGCGCAGAATTACGTCGCCTTGGTCATGAAATGGGCTTAAACGTCCTTGGCCCAGCTCCGGCGCCGCTGGCTTTTTTGCGTGGTCAAAAACGATTCCATTGCTTAATAAAAGGGCATAATTGGCAAAATATGCGCCAATTATATACAAAAGCTTTAGAATTGTCCGACAAAAAGCATATGAAGCTTTCTCTTGACCTTGACCCACTTAATATGTATTAGGAGCGCTACTTAACAGTGACACCGCTATTTCTCATAGCGGCACTACACCCCCCTTGTACTTTTTTTTGGAGGATATTTATGCGTAAACTTCGTGTTCTTGCACTTTCTACACTTATGACCTTATGTATGGCCGGCTCTGCCATGGCCGAAGGCTTCGCCATGACCGAATGGTCTGCTCGTGGCCTCAGCCTTGCCGGTGGTATGGTGGGTCGCGCCGATGATGTATCTACCCTTGCTTATAATGCTGCCGGTATTACCCAGCTTCCCGGCATTCACATTATGGGCGGCGCTTCCTTTGTGGCCCCTTACGGTAGCATCAACTTTGATAGCGGCCACACATCCAAAACCAAAACCGCTGTTTGGACGCCCATGCACGGCTATATGAGCTATCAGCTTAACGATGACGTATGGTTAGGCTTTGGCATGTTCACCCGCTTTGGCCTTGGCAATAACTATGCTGATGAGTGGCAAGGCCGATACAATGTGCATGGCGTGGGTATCACCACTGTGTCTGCGGTGCCCACCATTGCCTATAAAATCAACGATATGTTCTCTGTGTCCTTGGGTGTGGAAATCATGTACATGGAAATGTTCATGAATAATGCTATACCGATAGTCCACCCTATAGCAGGCGTGCAACCAGACAATTCTTCACAATTAACTGGGAACGGTGTGGGCTTTGGCGTACACCTAGGTTTACATGCTAAATTTAACGAGCAATGGTCTGCCGGTTTAGCCTATAAGAGCCAAATAACACAAAATATATCTGGTGAAGCTGAATTTGGGCGTAGCATTACTGGCGCTATCCCCAACAAATCCGATATCCACGGCACCATGCAGCTACCCGATTCTTTAGCCTTGGGTATCACCTACAAGCCTTTAGAGAATTTAAGTTTTGAAGTGGGCGCCGTATACACACGTTGGTCTACTTTCAATCACCTAAATATCTATTTTGACGACCCCATACTTCGTGACTCCATTACAGAAAAAAATTGGCGCGATGGCTGGAACTTTAACGCCAGCGTAGAATACGCCCCTCTGGATTGGTTAACCCTTCGTGCCGGTTACTGGCATGAAACCGACGTAACCGACGATAAATACGCTGACTATATGATGCCCACCAATGGCCGCGACGCCATTTCCTTGGGTGTAGGCTTTAAATATGAAAATTGGACTGTGGACCTTGCCTATGCACACTTGTGGATCCATGAAGTGGATTACAGCAAGAGCCAATCTAGCACTACCTATTCCGGTAATTCCTCCAATGTGGGCGCGGACATTTACTCCTTCTCCATTGGTTATACTTTCTAAGAATTCACGTACATAATCTTGCAAAAGAGCGTCCTTGGGCGCTCTTTTTTTTAACAAAAAACCCATGACATAACTTTGCGCGCTCATAGCAACACACATTCTCCCTTCTAAATCCCCTAACAGTGCTTTACTATGATATTTTTCTCTGGTATATCTAATGGGTTTTTAATTTTAGCCGATAAAATTACTATACTAGACATTTCAAACGGGAGATCATTTATGAAATTGATGCAGAGAATCTTGCTGCCTATTACTCTGATCATTATGCTCTGTATGAGTGTTTTGAGTTATTTGACTTATACCGAAGCGTCTAAGTCATTAACAGAGTCCTCGCTTAATACCATGCAGGTGACTACAGAATCCATGCAGCGCATGCTGGATTACACCATTGCATCTTCTAAAACCTTTGTAAAAATCACCGCCACAGGAAAATTCATCGTCAGCCTTATGGAAAAAGATGAAATAAGTTCAGAAGATATTAACACTACCAATACATGGCTCAAAACCAGAGCCTCTGAGCTTGGAATGATTAGCGGCTTCAACCTTATAAGTACTAAGGGTATAGTCATTGCATCTTCTAACCCCAGCGCAGTGGGCACCGACCTTTCTTTCCGCGATTATTTCCAAACGGCCGTAAAGGGTACCATTCCCGAAACAGCACCGCGCATGTCTACCATTAGCAATGAAGTGCTCTTAGCGGTGGTAATTCCGGTAAGGAATAATCAAGGAGACGTTGTGGGCGTACTGAGCGGCGACATTTCCTTCGCTCAAGTATACGAAACTGTGATTAAAGGCATTACCGTGGGTAGCGAAGGCTACGCCCTTGCCATTGACAGTCAGGGTCGCGTAGTACTGGATGGGCATAAAGATGTGCTGCTAAAAGATAATTTAAGCATCACCCCAGACATGCGTCGTATTGCACAAGCCGGCAATGGTATGCATACCTACGTAAACCTTTTTGGTCAGCCTGTTATTGCTTATAGCACCAAGCTTAAAGGCTCTGACATGACCATCATAGCTCGCGCTGAAGAAAGAGATATCTTCTCTAACCTTACAGACATTCGCAATCTTTCGCTCATGGCTACCATTGTTGCCATGTTTATCGCTGCTATTGTGGCCTTTATCATTGTACGGCCTGTGGTCAGCGCCGTGGCTAAGGGCGCAGACTTTGCCACAGCCATTGCCCAAGGCAAGCTTGATGGTACCCTTGCTGTACAGCGTACAGATGAAATCGGCAATCTTGCCAACGCCTTGCGATCCATACCGGAATCTTTAAATAAAATCATGCACGAATACAAACGCGTGAAAGAAAATTTACAACACGGTGAAATACTCGTACAAGGCGACGCTTCGCAATTTACTGGCGCCTATGCCGATCTAGTCAATGGCACTAACACCACCTTGGCGCAATACCAAAGCATTTTACATAATCTCACCTCCCCCTTAGTCGTGCTCGATAAAAACTTGCACGTTGTGTATGCCAACAATGTGTGTCAGCAAGTGGTAGGATCTGATTATAAAAACAAGACGTGTAAAGAAATTATGAATCGTGATGATTCTGGTACGCCCGGCGATGCCCTTAATAAGGCTGTGGCTACCTTACGCCCCGCCTCCGGTGCCACCATTGCCAGACCGCGCGGCATGGCTCGTGATATAGCCTATACTGCCATTCCTTTCACTGATGACAATGGCAAATTAGCCTCTGTATTACAACTCATTACAGATTTAACCGAAATAAAAGCCACCGAGCGCACCATTGTAGAAGTGGCTACCAATGCTCAAGATATTTCTGAGCGTATGGCGACGGCTTCCAGAGAGCTTTCTGCGCAGGTGAATGAAGTGTCCATTGGCGCCGAAACCCAGCGTGACCGCGTTACCTCCACAGCAGCCGCCATGGAACAAATGAATACAGCGGTTCTGGAAGTGGCACACAATGCCGGCGAGGCCAATAGCCAATCGGACAATGTGCGTAATAAAGCCACCGAAGGTACAGACCTTGTGCATCAAGTGGTGGGCGCCATTAAGAGCGTCAATGATGTGGCCTTAGAATTAGAAAAAAATATGCAGCAGCTGGGCAAGCAAGCCGAAAGCATTGGCAGCGTTATGGATGTGATTTCTGACATTGCCGATCAAACCAACTTGCTGGCACTCAACGCCGCCATCGAGGCCGCTAGAGCTGGCGAAGCAGGACGCGGCTTTGCTGTGGTAGCTGATGAAGTGCGTAAATTGGCAGAAAAAACCATGACCGCCACCACAGAAGTGGGCAATAGCATTCGTGGTATTCAGCAAACTACCGGCATGAATATTGAGCGCGTAAGCCAAAGCACCACCTTTGCCGCCAAGGCTACGGAATTAGCCGCTGTTTCCGGCGCTGCTTTGGAAGAAATCCTCGATTTAGCCAATAATAATACGGCGCTCATTTCCGGCATTGCCACCGCCGCCGAAGAGCAATCTGCCACTTCGGAAGAAATTAACCGCTCCATTGATGAAATCAATCACATTGCCAGCTCCACCGCCACAGGCATGAATGAAGCTTCGCAAGCTGTGCATGAACTCTCAGAAATGGCAGCAGAGTTACAACTCCAATTGCAAAAGCTTATGCAAAAATAGGCTTGTAGCATACCAATTCAGCGCACCTCTAACTCCCTACTTACAGGGAGTTAGAGGTGCATATCTACCCCATACCATTAAAATACCTCCACTATTTATCCGCAACCTTATGCGGTATGCATAATTGAGCTTTTCAATGACATAGCATAAAAATACAATTGGCATCGCCGTAGTTGATGCCAGTATTTTTATGCTATGTCATTGAGAAGCTCAATAAAACATCTGCGTTGCATGCTGAATTAAGGCAATAGTTCTTTCTTTTTACAGCTCTGCATGACCAAAAAAATCCCCTCATGACCAAAGTCATAAGGGGAAATCATCTTGCAACAAGCAAAAATTACACAGCGGCAAATCTTTGCATACGCGCCACGCTTTCAGCTTGACCCAGCACAGCCATAATCTCCGGCAAATGCGGCCCGCCCATATAACCGAGTAAAGCCACACGCAAAGGCGGCCCCACTTGTTTAAACTTCAGCCCCTTCTCTTCCACAAAGGCATTGAGTGCAGCTTCCGTGGCGCCGGCAGTGAAATCTTCCAGTCCTGCAAACATGGTAGCCAAGTCCGCCACAAGAGCAGCGCTCTCAGCTGAATGGGCTTTTTTCATGGCCGCTTCAGCATATTCCAACTCAGCGGAAGAAATCAGCAAGGGACGCAAGGCTTCAGCCAGTTCCAGCAAATTGGCGGCGCGCTCGGCAAAAAGCGGCACCATGGCGCTTAAGTTTTCTGCACTTACCTCAGTAAAGCCCAGCTTTTGCACAAAGGGTAAGGTGCGCGCTGCCAAATCCGCAGGGGACAAAGCGCGTAAATAATGTGCGTTGAGCCATTGCAATTTATCTGGGTCAAAGGCCGAAGCAGCAGCATTTAAGCTGGTACCATCAAAGAGTTGCACCAACTCCTCAAGGGTGAAAATTTCCTGATCGCCATGCGACCAGCCCAGACGTACCAAATAATTCACCAAGGCTTCGGGCAAAAGGCCGTCTTGTTCATACTCAATGGTAGCACGGGCGCCATGACGCTTGGAGAGCTTTTGGCGGTCAGGGCCTAAAATCATGGGCACATGGCCAAAACGCGGCAACTCCAAGCCCAAAGCATTATAAATTAAAATTTGACGTGGCGTATTGGAAATATGGTCATCTCCGCGCATAACATGGGTAATACCCATGCCGTGGTCGTCCACCACCACAGCCATATTGTAGGTAGGCATACCATCAGAGCGACGAATAATCATATCATCAAGCTCATTCACATCCACCACAATAAGCCCTTTGACCATATCGTCAAAACTCACCTTACCGGCAACAGGAGTTTTCAAGCGTACACAATGCCCTTCACCCGGGCCTACATTTTTTTCGCGGCAACAGCCATTATAGCGTGGCTTTTCGCCCTTAGCACGAGCTTCTTCGCGCATGGCGTCCACTTCTTCGGGAGTGCAAGAGCACCAATACGCGTGGCCTGTAGTTAATAATTTATCCACAGCAGCATTGTACTCTGTAGTACGCTGGGTTTGATATACAAGCTCGCCGTCCCAATCCAAGCCCAGCCAGCGCATGGAGGCTAAAATGGAATCGGTGTATTCTTGCTTGGAGCGCTCAAGGTCTGTATCTTCAATGCGCAAATAAAATTCGCCGCCATTGTGGCGAGCAAGTAACCAACAAAAAAGCGCCGTGCGAGCGCCACCAATATGTAAATGCCCTGTGGGGGATGGGGCAAAGCGTGTTTTTACTGTGGACATGGATTCTCCCAAAAAATATTGTATATTGTGCGGCCTATGTAGCCCATTTGTGCGCCCTTGGCAACATAGGGCAAAGACCTAGGCCGCTTAAGATATAGCTTCTACTACGATACTGCTTCTACACGCCGCACCCCGGCCACAGTTTTCATAAGGGTTTTGGCCACTATATTTTTAAGCGTTTGGTCAGCATTGGGACAGTGCGTACATCGGCCTAAAAGGCGTACTGTGACTATGCCCTCTTCGCTCACGCCTTCTAAGGCAATATCGCCGCCATCTTCTTGTAAAATTGGGCGGATACTTTCTAATGCTTTTTCAATAGATTGGTGCATATAAACTCCTTTTCTTCAATGTTTCGCATCATAGGGAGCCGTTGCTTTACTGTCAAATATTGACAACACCTTTCCCCCTACCTATATTTAATGTATGACAGCGGAAAAAGATTTCTCCTCGCTTCGCGAACAATGGTACCAAAGCCCGCAAGGGCAAGGGGCATTGCAAGGCGCCCTACACGTAACCCAAAAGGCGCTTGCGCCCTGGCATAGGCGCGGGCATTGCATCTTGCAAATGGGTTTTGACCATGGCAGTAGTTTGGAATTTTTATGGCAAAGCGGTTTTGACGTCAGCGCCCTATGCAGCTCTAGCCACGTACTAGAAAGCCTAAACACCCCCTTGCGCCAATGCATTGATACAGAATACCGCGCACCGGCTGCCTTTGACCATCTTTCCTATGGCGATAATAGCTTTGATTATGTCATTGTATCTTTGCCTCCGGCAGAGCGCCCTTACCCAGCCCTTAAAAATATTTTACGCGAAGCCTTACGCATTGCCGCCAAAGGGGTACTGTTTCAAGGCTGGAATAGCTATTCCTTAGCAGGTATACAGCGCAAAACTTGCAAAAGCTCTTTAGCCCCTTATATGCAAGCTTGCCATTGGCATAGCTGGCGCCAAGTTTATCACACTTTGCGTAGCTTACATCCGCAACAAAGGGGCATTCATGCCAGCACTTTACGCACCTTTAGTACCTTGCTTGGCCCTACGCGCGCTTGGCAAGCCTCCGGGCGTCTTCAGAAAATGTATAATCTTACTCTACCGCTGCCTACGGGAGCGCTCATGGCTGTACGTTTAACTTTTAAAGACCAAGGCGTTATGAGCAATATCCCCCTCTATGTAAAACCCCTTGCCGGAGAAACATTGCAAGCGGCCCCCGTAGCAGAACGCAGAACAAAAAATATGCCTCGGCGCGCCTCCAAAGCACCATCCGACACCACCATAACCACAAAAAATCCCTAAACCGAGAGGATACCATGGCCTTTGCCCAAAATGCTAAAGAATTCATCATACAGAAAAAATTTCACCTTCTTGGCCTCACTTTGGCTCTTGCCCTTGCCGGTGGGGGCTGGTTTGGCTGGCAAAAATATACTCACTCCCAAAGTCCGGAATACTTTTTAGACCAGCTCAATGCCGCCATGGCTGCCAAAGACTTAGAAAGCCTTGCTAGATTGGTGGATTTTCGTTCTTTAAGTGAAGATATGGCCAAACGCATCTTAGCACAGCCCATGCCCTCAGAATATAGCACGCCCAAACAAACAGAAATCCCCCTTTTGGCCGAAGAGCTGCAAACCTTTTTCTTAGAAAATATTAAAGACCCCAAAGACGCGCCCACGGAAGAAATAGAAGAAAACTCTCTTGACCCCTTAGAACCTTTGCCTGTGGATTTCATCTCTCAAATCATAAATAATAAATTCACCTTAGAAACACGTATGGACAATGGCGCCATTGCCTCGGTAAAGCTGCACTATCCACGCTTTAAGCTGGATTTACCCTTTTATTTTTACTTAAAAGAAGTGCCAGAGTGGCGTGTTATCCGTGTGGCCAATGCAGAAAATCTGCTCAAAAAATACATCACCGAAGACAGCACCATTGAAGCCGGCCGCAAGCAAGTATATAAAAAACAAAGAGAACAAGACCGCAAACGCATTGAAAAGCAATTTATGGTAGAAGGCTGTACAGCCTTTATTCACCAGCCACGCGGACAAAAAGTCCCCCTGCTTATGGTGCGCGTAGAAGGCTATAACAAAGGCCCCTTTACCATTCGTAATATGATTTTCGATACCACCATCAATGTAGAGAATCACGATGCAGAGCTTTCCTTTAAACAACGTATCAATACGGCAGCGCGCCTCACTGTGGGAACCAATTTGGAAGATTCCTACACCCTTGAGCTGGAAACAGAAAGCCGCGAAGCAAAAATCTTACTGGGAGCAGAAAAAGTAACCTGCTCGGCCAAAGTGTTTTTTATGACCTTAGACAATGGCGCCATGCTGCATTTAGAGGAAGATGAAAACAGCATAACCCAGCCCTTACCCAAGAAATAAAGACATTTTACTCTTCCCATAAATGATGCTTTATGGTAGTTTTCTTTGCGAAAAAAGTCACACTATTGTCATTTTGACAGCGTGATGTTTAGATTATACATATTTTTATCACAATATAGATGGAGACCTTATGAATACGCTGAGCCATTCCACACACATTTCTGTTCACGTGCACAAAGACGAAGCCACCATGGCTGAACGCGCTGCGCATATCTTTGCCGAGCATTGTGAAGAAGCCATTGCCGATCGCGGAGTTTTTAACGTAGCCCTTTCCGGCGGCACCACACCCATCCCCTTCTTTCAACTGCTCAGCAGCCCCGACTGGGCCGAACGCTTGCCATGGAATAATATCAATATTTACTGGGTTGATGAACGCTGTGTGGGCCCGGATCACGCCGACAGCAATTATGGCATGGCTCGCCGCGAGTTGCTCTCGCATGTATCTGCCACGCACTATTATCGTATGCGCGGCGAAAATAATCCCGAAAGCGCCGCCCTGCAATACGAAGAAATGCTACGCGAGCATTTTAAAACACCTACAGAAATCCCGCGCTTTGACTTTATCCTCCTTGGCATGGCAGAAGACGGGCACACAGGCTCCATCTTCCCCGGCTCGCCTGCCTTAGTGGAAACCAAGCGCCTTTGCATCGATCAATACGTGCCCGAACGCAAAGCAGATCGCATAACCCTTACCCTACCCGTACTAAACAATGCCCGCTGCTGCATGTTCTTACTCACCGGTAAAGAAAAACACCCTGCCCTCCAAAAAGCTCTGGACTTACTGGCTCCGCCAACTCTCCCAGCGCAAAAAGTACGCCCCACCTTCGGCGAACTTATCTGGATTGTAGACGAAGCCTCCGCACTGGGTTAGTTTTTATTTTTTAGATTTTTTGTTTTTTGGGGAGGGGGAAGGAAACTT
>CAYJAL010000038.1:0-16798 GCA_964367875.1 uncultured Desulfovibrionaceae bacterium
CTTTTGCACAAAGGAAGACGAAGCCGCCACCACCGAGGAACGCTTACAAAAAGTCTGCACCGACAAGGCAGAGGAAAAACGCGCTGTGCCCATGGTAGGAAGCACATGATTGGGGCCTGCAAAATAATCCCCCACCGCTTCGGGAGAATGCGAGCCCATAAAGATAGCGCCGGCATGTTTAATATGTGGCAACATGGCCCAAGGCTCTTTTACGCACAATTCCAAATGCTCAGGAGCCACCTTATTGGCCAGGGCAATACCCACGCGCATATTGGGCACCACCACAAGGGCGCTCCAATCTTTTAAAGCCTTGGCTGCCAAATCAGCACGGGGCAAAGCGGCGCATTGTGTATCTAGCTCACGCTGAATGGCTTCCGCCATAAAGGGTGTATCGGTAATACATACGGCAGAGGCCAAGGCATCGTGCTCTGCTTGAGAAAGCAAATCTGCCGCCACCCATGCAGGGTTGGCGCTGCCATCGGCAATGACCAACACTTCGCTGGGGCCGGCTATCATATCAATGCCCACACGCCCTTGCACCATGCGCTTGGCGGTGGTCACATAAATATTTCCTGGGCCCACAATAACATCTACGGGAGCCAAGGAACCGGAACCAAAGGCCAAGGCTGCAATGGCCCAAGCAGAGCCCATGCGGTACACTTCATCAATGTCCAGCAAATGCGCCACAGCTAAGATATGAGGATTAATACTGCCATCGGGGCGCGGCGGTGTAACCACTGCCAATTGATTTACTCCAGCCACTTGGGCAGGAATGGCATTCATAAGCAAGCTGGAAAGCAAAGGCGTATCGCCGCCCTTACCGCCGGGCACATACAAGCCTGCACGGTCCACCGGAGTCACCTGTTGCCCCAAGATGGTGCCGTCTTCGCGGGTTAAGAACCACGATTTTTCCAGCTGAGCTTCATGGAAAGTGCGTATATTCAAGGCAGCTTCGGCAATGATGGCTAAATCTTCACCGGAAACTTGCGCAGCTCCCTTGGCAATTTCAGCAGCGTCTAAGCGCAAGCTAAAACTTTCATCGGCCTCGGGGCAATCAAAGCGTTTAGTGTATTCTAATAAGGCGTCATCGCCACGTGTTTGTACATTGTGCAAAATATCTTGCACAATGCCATCGACGCTTTCGCCTGTATCTTCACGGCCTTTCAGAATAGCCTCAAGGGTGGGCCAGTCTTTTTCTGAGGCGCATGTAATAATACGACAGGACATAAATTCTCCTTAAAGATGCGGCCAAAATCTCTCTATTTTCACCTTCATCTCATATATAGCTTTGGCATGTTACAGGAAGTGTTCTAAAAAGTCGAGCTTTTATGCCTACCTTTAGCCCGCACAGCCAAAGAAACGAAAGTAACACTTTTATATAATTAGGCCGCAGAAGCGGCTCTTTTTTACACCATGAAAAAGGCAGTAAAGCTATGAAATTTTCATTTAACATTTTACTACCTTAAAATAAAATTTACCATAAAGGGTCTTGACAGGTGGGCAAGGCTTGCTTAAAAATAAGGCCTACGAAGGAGTCTTTCATGTCATCCAAAAAACAACACGATGCCTATAAAGCGGCCCAACAAGATATGGACGCACAAGAAATTTTTGACCAAGCCCCAGAGGAATGTATTATCCCTCAGGTACCTGAAAACTTAAATGAACTCTGCCTTGAGCACATTTGCCCAAGCTGTAGCGTTAAGGAAGATGCCGATCAAACGCGCTTACGAGCCTTGGCGGAAATGGAAAATTATAAAAAACGCCTGGCCAGAGAGCATGAAGAACAGCTCACCTATGCGGCTGAAAAAGTGCTTTCTAGCTTATTGCCAAGCTTAGATAATCTAGATCTTGCCCTGCAATACGGCGGGCAGAATGAAGCGTGCAAAGATATGCTCATGGGCATTGATATGACGCGCAAATTGCTTTTAGAAGCGGTGAAAACCCATGGCCTTGAGCCTGTGGGTGACGTGGGTGAAGCCTTTACCCCAGAAATTCACGAAGGCTTAATTTTTGAAACACGCGATGACATGGAAGAAAACCATGTGAGCAACGTCATGCAGCGCGGCTATAAGCTTAAAGGGCGCCTTATCCGCCCGGCCAAGGTTGCCATTAGCAAGAAAAGCTAAATTAGCCTTTTGTTTGTTTTGAGAATCCAAGTTGCGTAGGTGGCTTGGATTTTTTTATTATTTAATGAAAGCACGTTCTCCCCAAAGCCTTAAGCCTTATTGACGCTAGCCTCCTTTTTCCTTATGTAACAGCCATGCAAGAACTTCAGTGCAAACAATGCGGCATTTGTTGCCAAAAAGGCGGCCCCCTTCTTCATAAAGAAGATGCCCCCCTTTGGGAGCAAGGCTCTGTAGATTTTTCCTCATTGCTTACCCTACGCGCCGCAGAGTTGGCCTTTGACCCTGTGTACAATAAGCTTATCCCCCTTGAAGAAGAAGCCGTAAAAATTCGCGGTACCGAAGAGCAAAATAATCCTTGGCATTGCGTGTATCACAAGGGCAAAGATTGTGCTTTACACCCCCTACGTCCGGCGCAATGCAAAGCGCTTTTCTGCACCGATACCACAGAGCTGGCCGCCATGTACCATGCAGAAAGAGCCTCACGCGCAGATATTTTCTCCCTGCATTCCGGCTGGCTGGAGTTAGCCGAAGCCCATGAAGAGCAATGTCCACTACGCCCACTGGTGGCACAAGCGCAGCGCCTATACCATGACGCTTTGCACTCTACTGAAGAAAAACAAGAGCTTGAACAAAGCATTTTGCATACGGTGCGTTATGACCTGGCTTTTCGCGAGCTGTGTACGGAAAAAGGCGGCATGGACGCAGAACTTTTGCCCTGCATTTTAGGACGCCCGGTGCATGTATTTTTACGCAGCCTAGGCCTTGAAGTGCGTCAGCATAATGGAAGCCTTGCCCTGCACAAGCTTGCTAGCGCCCCCTATTTTTCATAATCTCTTTCCATACAAGGCATTATCGTGACGCAAAATCTTCTTCCTCTACCTATAAACCCTGCCACGCCGTGGCTGGCGCCCTTAGCCGGCTATTCAGATCTTACCTTTCGCCTGCTTTGCCGAGAGCATGGCGCACGCATAGCCTGCACAGAAATGGTCAGCGCCAAGGGGCTGGTATATAAAAGCCATGGCACACAAGATCTTTTAGCCACCACGCCGCAAGATTCTGATACAGCGCAAGGAAATTATTTGGTGGTGCAACTTTTTGGTAATGAAGTACCCTTTTTAGAGCAAGCTTTAACGGAACTTTTACATCAAGGATTCCAGTATTTTGACCTTAATATGGGCTGTTCTGTACCCAAGGTAAACAAAACAGGCTGCGGTTCTGCCATGTTGAAGGATTTGGACAATAGCCTTGCCGTAGCCAAAAGCATGATTACTCTTGTGGGTAAGGGCGCCATGGGTTTTAAAATTCGCCTTGGCTGGACAGATGACACGCACGTTTGGCAAGAATTGGCGCTGGCCTTACAAGAGCTTGGCGCCGGATGGATTACCTTACATCCGCGCACGGCAAAGCAAGGCTTTAGCGGCGTGGCCGCATGGGAGCATTTAGCCACTTTGGCGCAATTGGTGCGTATTCCTGTCATTGCCAGCGGTGACCTTTTTCACCCCCAAGACGGTGTGCGCTGCCTCAAAGAAACCGGCGTCAGCGCGGTGATGTACGCTCGCGGAGCCATGCAAAATCCGCAAATATTTGCCCAGCACACGGCCTTATGGCAACATGGGCAAGAGCCGCAAACGGACGCGGCCAAGCTGATGCAGACCATTGCACGGCATATGGAACTAGCGCGAGCCTATAGCTCAGAGCGCGTAGCTTTACTTAAAATGCGCACCTTTGTACCGCGCTATGTGCATCATTTCCCGGGGGTAAAGCGTTTACGCCAAGAGATGGCCTCTTGCGCTTCCTTTGAAGAATTGCACGATCTTTTACAACGTTTTTTCGCTTATGTAGCGCAAAAAGAGACACAAACAGACTTTAATAGCCTTTAGGAGTAACAATGGAAGTTGTACGCGCCAAAACGGCGGGTTTTTGCATGGGCGTATCCTTAGCCCTCGAAAAGCTTGATACTGCCATACAAAAAGGTGATGCCAAGCGCATTTGCACCCTTGGCCCCATTATTCATAATCCGCAAGTGCTTGAGCAATACGCAAAACTTGGCGTGCACTGTTTGGATTCTGTGGAGCAGGTGCTGAGTTCTGACTGTGTTGTGGTGCGCGCCCATGGCATACCCAAAGGTGAAGAAGAGCGCCTTGTGCAAAGCAAAGCTCAGATCATAGACGCCACGTGCCCCAAGGTAAAAAGAGCGCAACTGGCCATAGCTAAGGCCACGCAAGATGGAAAAACATTACTGCTCTTTGGCGAAGAAAATCACCCCGAAGTGCGAGGGCTTATCTCCTATGCAGCCCATGACGCCATAGTCTTTGATTCTTTTGAAAAATTACGCACAATAAAGCTTGCTCCTTCCGCTACTTACGTGATAGCTTCCCAAACAACACAGGAAGGGAAAATTTTTGAAGCCATGATACAATATCTACGGACTCAATTAGAAAATATTCCTGTTTTATCTACCATTTGCCACGCTACCCACGAAAGACAAGAAGAAATCATGAGCATAGCCCATTCGGTGGATGCTGTGGTGGTTGTGGGTGGTAAAGCCAGCGGCAATACCTGCAGATTGGCAGATGTGGCTGCTTCCCAAGGCAAGCCCACGTGGCATGTGGAAACGGCTGATGAGCTGAAAAAAGAAAATTTTACACTTTTTTCGCGCTTAGGTCTAACGGCTGGCGCATCTACGCCGAAAAGACTTATAGATGATGTACAAAGTTTTTTGGAAAGCCTCTAGCCCCATAAAACATAACAAAACCTTCTGGGACATATTAGACGCCACCAGGGAGAGCGTATGGCACAAACCAATATACTTCTTGAAGCCGGTACCAACGAGCTTGAAATAGTAGAATTTTACATTGATGAAAAAGCCGTCAATGATGACGGAACGCCCCTTCCCCATGGTTACCGCGGATATTATGGCGTTAACGTAGCTAAAGTATTAGAAATTATCCGTATGCCCAAGGCTACGGAGCTTCCCGAAGTGCAGCACCCTTGCGTACTGGGAGCCTTTAACCTACGCTCGCACATTATCCCCTTGGTAGACCTTGCCATGTGGCTAGACAAAGAACCTTCTGACCCAGCCGAAGAGCCTAAAACCATTGTAACAGAATTTAACTCTGTTACCACGGCTTTTAAGGTATCTGGCGTTAATCGTATTCACCGTATTTCTTGGGAAGAAGTAGAGGCTCCAAGCCCCTATGTATCTAAAATTTCCAACAATACCGTTATCGGCGTTGTGCACCTAGAAAATCGCATTGTCTTTTTACTAGACCTTGAAAAAATAGTGGCGTCACTAAACCCAGCCCTTGGTCTACGCTTTGAAGATATGGATGAGGAATGGAGCCAAGCTGTTCGCCGCCGCGCCATGGTGGTGGATGACTCTGCCCTTATTCGCGAAATGTTGCGCGATCTTTTAGAAAAAGCCAATTTTGAAGTGACTATTTGTTCACACGGCGCCGAAGCGTGGGATAAGCTTTGTGCCTATAAAGCCAAGGCCGAAGCAGAAGAACGCCCCATTACGGACTTTGTGCAAATTGTGGTGTCTGACATTGAAATGCCCATGATGGACGGTCACAACCTTACCAAGCAAATTAAAGAAGATAAATTCTTAAGCCAATTGCCGGTTATTCTTTTCTCCTCGCTTATTACAGATAAGCTACGCCATAAGGGAGAAACAGTAGGCGCTGACGATCAAGTATCTAAGCCAGAAGTCACCTACTTGGCACGCCGCGCATTGGCCCTTATTCAGGAAAGGGAAGACGGTATATTCCCCGACAATCCCTTATTGGAAAAAGATTAACAAAAAACCCCGATGTGAAAGCATCGGGGTTTTTTGATGAAAGATCCTAGCTTTTTTTATAACATAGTCGATGCTTAAAAACGTATTTTCATACGTTTTTAAGAAAGGCACGCTCACTCCAAATACCCCTTTCGGGGACGCCAGAAGTAAATTCTGGCTTATTTTACGTGGCGGCAAGCCATGCCATAGGCATGTCTTGTGTCGTCGACATCTGAAAAAAAGTATTTCATATGCCTAAACTTTGCCAGAAAACGTATTCCATACGTTCATTTCTGGCAAAGTTTATTACGATATTTAAAGTAAAAAACTCTATATTCATCAATGTTTAATTAGTTTTTCAGTGTCGCCTAACATAAGCTTAAATGTTTAAAATTTAATGTTTAAAAAGAAGCTCAGAAAGACAATCATTATAAAATTTACATGGCGCCAAAAGCCTAGTTCCAAGGGAAATTTGCTGCCGCAATGAAAGTTTTTTGGAAGGGCCGACCCAGGGGGCGGCGAAGCCGTTTGCGTTTGCGTTTGCGAGCAACGAGCAAATACGCAAATCGAGAGCAAAGCGGGTCTGGGGCCAACTTAGACTGGGGGCTTTTTTTCAAAAAAGGTTTCCCACCAGTAGACTTTGTCAGTAAAAGAAGCCTTATTTTTCCGCCACAACTTCTTTAATACGGCACACACCGCACACTTCAGCCGAAGTGGGATAGCCACAGCGCACACAAGGGCTCACCTCAACGCCGGCTTCTTCTTCATGCTTAGAGAAGATAGGACGCCCGCGCTTTAAAAAGCCTTGATAAAAATCTATCTTACGCCCCGGCATGGCTTCTTCCAGCTGCTGCCATAAATGCTTATGCTGTGTAAAGCTGGCGCCTTGGCTATAGGGACAAGATTCATAGTGATTTTCAATACCCATCAAAAAGGCATAGTTGGCCGTTTCAAATTCTGTAAGACGCCACAAGGGTTTTACCTTGCAGGCAAAGCCATCTTCTGCTTCTAGCTTGGGGCCTTGATCAGAAAGATAGGCCAAATCCCAGCGAATGGTATTACTAAACAATCTTGCCACTTCATCATCCAAATTATGCCCTGTGGCCAGTGCTGTATAGCCGCCGTCCATGGCCTCTTTATTGAAGAAGTAACGCTTAATTTTACCGCAAGCCGAACATATGGGGCGCTTTAATTTGGCTTTTACGTCGGGAATGGCAAGGCCTTCGGCAGCCATATCCTTTATAATAAGCTTAAAGCCATGCTGCGCACAAAAACGCTCCACCACAGCGCGGGTGGCCGCAGAGCTTTGCGGAATGGCGAGGTCTATATGCAGGCCTGTCACATCATAGCCTTGACGCGACAATTCCAGCATAAGAGCCAAGGAATCCTTACCGCCGGAAAGGGCTACTAAAATTCTATCTTCGTGGGTAAAAAGCTTTTGCTTACGAATGCCTTTTTCCACCTGCCCGCTAAAAAATTGTAAATAACATGTGGCGCAAAATCCGGCATGATGACTACGCAGGGCCACCACTGCCGGCTCTTTACAAACTTTACATTTCATATATATTTCCTAAGAGTTACACTCTTTTTTACTTAAAAAACCCCAACCCTTTTGCTCTAAGCATTGCACATACATGCGTGCATACTCCTGTTGCAACCGTGGCATAAGGGCAAAATCTCGCATAGCAGCTGAGAAGGCGCCTTGTGTTTTACGCAAAGCGCTGTCTTTCATAATGGTTAGCATATGCTGCGCTAATGCAGCGTCATCTTCCGCTGCAAAGAACAGCATTTTGCCCTGTTTCAATTCATTATATGGCGCCACATCACTGCACAGTACAGGCAAAGCCGTGCCATAGGCGGCAAGCAAGGCCATAAAAGATTTTTCCGCTTGTTCTGCATCCTCTTGCGGTAAAATCAACGCATGCGCCCAAGGCAGCACCTCGGCAAGGTCTTGCTCGCCCAATAAGGCCAAACGCCCTTCTACGCCAAGGCCGCGTGCGTCTGTAAGCAGGCTTTCAAAATTTTCCCCGGTACCCACAATGCGCACTTCAAAAGTATTACACTGCTCTTCTTCTTGCTCCAAAAGGCGCGCCATACTTTTTAATACTGTATTCACGCCGCCATGAGCGTATAAATGCGCCGCCACCACAAAAAGGCAGCGATTGTGCGTAAGCTCGTAAGAAGCCTTTAGCGTCTTTTTCGCTTTTTTCCCTTCTTGCGACCCTTGTGATTGGGACGACTGGGGCGACTCTAGTGCCCCTTCAATCCAGGGCTGTGCAGGTAGCGCGGAATAAATAGTATGTGTATGGCTAAGGTTTAACCCCTGCTTTTCCCAATATTTTTTGGCAGTGGCAGAAGAATACACGCCTCGATGCAGCTTCGTATAGACCTGCATAAGAGCCGGCATAGTGGACGCAAGCTCAGCTTGCAAGGCGCAGGCGGCAAAGCTATGCACACAAAGGGTGGTGCCCTCAAGGCGCCAACGACTAAAACTCTCCGCAAGAAGAGCCGACTCCGGCGAAAAAGAGTGCATAAGCAAAGGTTTTTGGCGCTTAAAATGCCACCACAAAGAAATGCGTCCTCCATAATTTAGCACGGGCAGCTCTAAATTCTTTGCTTTTTGCATAAGCGGGCTACCCTTGGGGCAAAAAATATGCACTGCGTAGCCAAGACCATAAAGATGCTGCGCCACAGCCAAAAGCTCTTGCTGCCCCCCTGACCAATCATGGCTATGATCCATCAAAAGTATTTGCAGCTCTTGCGCAGGAGAAGGCACAGGAACAGATGGCGCAGGGGTAGATGGCCCAGAAGCAGCTGGAGCAGACGAAACCTGAGCTAAAGAAGAATCTTCTGCTGTTTTCACAGCTGTATCTTCATTTTTTTTCGCTTTGCTACTCAAAAGCTTGTCCCTTCTTGCCATAATTTTTGCATAAGCCCTTGGCGTAAAGCTTGCGAAATGAGGCCGGTTCGTCCTGTGGCAATGGCTTTACCTTCATAATGGGTTACCCCAACACATAAAGGACTAGAACCAAAGAGAAGAACTTCACGCGCTTGCCAAATATCTTGCTCATCAATATTCCCAAAGGCCACAGGCAAAAGCCCCTCAGCCACTTCCAGCGCCGCCATAAGCGTGGTACCAGACAAGGCATAATTCATATGCGGACACAGTAACACGCCCTCTTGATTTACCAAGGCCACATTGGCCACGGCCGCCTCGGCTAAATAGCCTTGCGCATCAAAAGAAAACGCCACATCCACACCGCGACTCAAAGCCTCTTCAGCCATAAGCACATTGGGCAAATAGTTGGCATTTTTTATTTTTGCCAAATAACTTTGCTTGGCAGGAATAGCAGAACGACAAGCCTTAAGCCCCTTTGCATACCAATCATCGCTGGGAACCTTGCTCTCTATGGCTATAATATACAAGGAAGTTTGCGGACATTCCGCAGGAGAAATACCAAAGCCCCCGGGGCCGCGTCCCATAAGAATACGTATGGCGCCGTCGCTATGCCCAGCCGCTTTGGCCACTTGCAAAATATAAGACTCCAGCTCTTGCCACGAGCAAGGCGGCTGCATCTTTAAGCCTTGAGCGGAATTTTGCATACGCTCAAGGTGGGCTTCCAATTGAAACAATCTGCCATTTCTATAAGAAATACTTTCAAAAACGCCATCCCCTCTATGACATAGGTGGTCATCAAGGGGCGCCAACATAAGGTGGGCATCTTTGCAAATGCCCCCCACCCTATGCTCATAAAAAGCCAGAACCTTCTGCGCGCCTGGGCGTGGTACTTGCAGCATTTTTTCAAGATACTGCGAAGATTCTAATATTTCTAAAGATGTAGACATTATTTTTGTAAGAACACAGCTCTATTTTCTACGCCAAGCCAATCTTTTTCCAGCAAAACTTCGGCTATTTGCACAGCATTTAAGGCCGCGCCTTTGCGTATATTGTCGGAAACAACCCACATATTCAGGCCATTGGCAATGGTTTCATCCTCGCGAATACGTCCCACAAAGGTATCGTCTTCACCGGCGGCGTCGATGGGCATGGGATACATTTTTTCGCGTGGATTATCATACACTTGAACGCCAGGCGCTTGAGCCAAGATGGCGCGAGCTTGAGCTGCGGTGATTTTCTTTTCTGTCTCAATATTAAGGGATTCAGAATGCCCATAAAACACCGGCACGCGCACACAAGTAGCTGTAACCTTCACTTCAGGGTCTTCCAAAATTTTCACGGTTTCATGCACCATTTTCATCTCTTCCTTGGTGTAATCATTATCAAGGAAGACATCAATATGCGGTAAGCAGTTAAACGCAATGCGATGCGGATACACTTCCACATCTGGCTCTTGTAAATTAAACATTTGACGCACTTGCGTTTCAAGTTCCGCAATGGCTTTTTGCCCTGTACCGGAAACAGCTTGATAGGTAGACACTATAACGCGCTTAATTTTTCCGGCATCATGCAAGGGCTTTAAAGCAACCAGCATTTGAATGGTAGAGCAATTGGGATTAGCAATAATGCCATTATGTTTTTCCAGAGCGTGGGCATTAACCTCCGGTACCACCAAGGGGCAGCGCTCATCCATGCGCCATGCCGAAGAGTTATCGATAACCACGCAACCTGCCGCCGCTGCATGGGGAGCAAAATTTTCTGAGGTACTACCGCCGGCGGAAAAAATGGCAATGTCAAAACCTTCGAAAACATCTTCCTTAAGCTCTTTTACCACCAATTCATCATCGCCATAAGAAACCACCGTACCCGCCGAACGCGCTGAGGCAAAGGGCACTACTTCTGTGGCAGGGAAGCTACGCTCATGTAATGTTTTCAACATTTCGCGCCCCACAGCGCCTGTGGCACCCACAACGGCTACACGAAGTTCTTGGCTCATATATTTCCCCCAATAATCCTATATATTTTATTTTGTTGTTCTGTGCATGGCATCTTGCACAGATTCTTGGGTATTTTGATACCCTAGCGTTGTTTCGGATTCAAAACCATAGCCCCTTTCAAAACCGGCCACAGGATTAGAATCTTCCAAAGCACGTACAGCACTGAAGGTACGCTTATCCATGGTATAAATATGCGATACCAACCACGCCCCCAAATAAGCGCAAAGCTCATGCGCAAGCTTAGACCCTTCGGTTTTTACACGTAAGGCAAAGCCATTGGTCACAGCTATAAAGTTAGCATGCTGCGCCAAATGCTCTTCCATCATGGGCAAATTGGCTCTATGCGTACGCATAAGCACTTCTTCTGCGGCAAAATGCTCATAGCAATAACACTGAATTTCTGTAATTTTTTCTATTAAAAACTCCATGGAGGTGTCCCCATAGCATTCTAATTGCAATTCGCGCAAAATGATAAAAAGCTTTTTATGCTGATTGTCTAATTCAGGAATACCCAATAAATACTTTGAATCCCAAGCAAATGTACGCATATATCCTCCTTAGTTTTGATTAGCATTAAACCTTTCGATAAAACAACAATAAGGCATTTTCTACAAACTCAAACTAAACAGGAGCCGAAGCGAGAACTCCTTTGCTAAAGCAAAATCTATCTAGTCGATGCTTAAAAAAGTATTTCATACGCCTAAACCTTGCCAGAAAACGTATTCCATACGTTAATTTCTGGCAAAGTTTATTACGGCATTCAAACTAAAAAAAATCTATATTCACCGACGCTTAAGTATTTTTTCAGCGTCGACTATCTATTCTAGCTAATTTTTTATTGTTAAGCACCTATTCTTGCAAAGCTTGCACGACAACAAAGCATTCTTTATCCATATGCAATATATGTTTTACCAGCCAATCGCTTAAAAAATCGCACATCTCTTGCACAAGGGCGCCGCCTTCTGTTTCTGCACGCTGGGCAAAGGCATTAGTTTGCTCCACAAACATATCATGCTGACGCATGTGCTCATCATATAAAGCTAACTTATCTTTATATGGCTCTAGAAAAGCCTTTTCTGAAGCAAAATGATAGAGGCAATAGTTCTGCATTTCCTTGATTTTGCCTACCACAAGCACAGGCTCTACCTTACCATAGGTTTCCAATTGCAACTCACGTAAAGCCACAAACAAGGCTTTATGTTGTGCATCAATATCTTCATGCCCTACGGAATAGTGATCATTCCAAACATATGTTCGCATAAACCCTCCATGGGGAAAAACTACTCTAGACACCCTATACTAAAAAATTTTTCTGCCTTTTTCAAGGAAAAGTGTCCACACTCAAAAGTAAAGAAGCCTAAGCTTTCAGGGAATTTTGCTCGTGAAGCTCGTGCACCAAGGCTTTATCTGCCTCTAAAAATGACAATTGCAAAGCCTGCTCAGGATATACCCACTGTATTTTTTGCCCCTCCAGCCCTTGCGCTTGGCCGGTAAAAGCCCTTACATGAAAAAAGTGTACCCGTACCTGTCGCTCAGCATAGACATGTTCCACCGTTTTCCAAAGTTCACAATACAAACATTCAATGCTCAGCTCTTCGCGCAGCTCTCGAGCCAAGGCAGCCTCCAGCTCTTCACCGGCCTCCACCTTACCACCGGGAAACTCCCAATAACCCGCGTGCAAGGCATGCTCCGGCCTTTGGGCTGCCAAATAAAGCCCCTCATGCCATATGATGGCGGCTACCACCTCCACAAAGGCCATGGTTTAAGCCTCGTCACCCAGGAGCATTTTACGCTCCTGCTCAAAGACAGCCAAAGATTCTTCAAGCACAGCCATATCTTCCATCAAATTTTCCACCAATTCCTTCACCTGCCCAAAGCGCTGTAAAAGAGGAGTGGATTGCGCCGCGTCGGCATAGATGTCGGGGTCGGCAAGTTTTTGCTCAAGCTCATCTTGCTCCAGCATAAGTTCTTCCAACTGCGCCTCAGCCGCCGTATATTTTTTTTGCAAGGGCTGCATTTTTTTATACAGCGCATTGCGTTCTTCCGCTTGTTTGCGCTTTATTTGCTTGAGTTCATCACGAGAAAGACTTACTTTATCGGCGCTTTGCGCACTTGCGCTTTCCCTCGGCTTGGTGTCTTTTTCCGCAATTTCAGCGCGGCGCGCCGCATCGTATTCGGCAAAACCACCTTCGTAGCGCACAATGCCTTTATCAGACAAAGCCCAGGCTTCTTCCGCCACTTCCGATAAAAGCCATCTATCGTGCGCCACCATAAGTAAGGTGCCATCAAAGGCATCTAGGGCAGCAATGAGCGCTTCACGGCTTTCTAAATCCAAATGGTTAGTAGGTTCGTCCAGTACCAAATAATTACTGCGTGACAAAAAGAGTGTGGCCAGCATAAGGCGGCTTTTTTCACCGCCGGACAAAGAACTTACGCGGCGCTCAAAATAATTTTGCCCAAGGAGAAAAAGCCCCAATACGCTCATGAGCTCTTCCTCGGTGGTGCGAGGGTCTGATAAGCGGCGGATTTCTCCTAATACTGAGCCTTCGGCATGCAAAATATCCAATTGATGCTGACTAAAATAGCCTAAACGCACCAAGGAGCCATTTTGCACCACACCGCCGGTTTTTTCCAAACGGCCGGCCAAAATTTTCAGCAAAGTGGATTTACCGCAACCATTGGGCCCCACCAGGGCAATGCGCTGCCCACGATACACATTGAAAGACAAGGTAGGCCAGAGCCTTTTGCCATCTTGCGGAAAGGCAAAATCCACATCCACCACCCCTTGCACCATTTTTTCTGTGCGGGCGGCTTCCGGCCAACTAAAGTTTAAAGAGCGGCGGCGCTGCTCCGGTTGATAATTTTCCAGCTCTTTTTCCAGCTTCTTGGCCATTTTCTGGCGCGAGCCTGCTTGTCTGGCCTTGGTAGCCTTGGCGCGAAAGCGATCCACAAAGGCCATTTTACGATTTATTTCGTCTTGAATGCTCTTGGCTTCGCGCTCTTTTTGCGCTTCAAGCTCTTCTTGTAATTGCAAAAATTGTGTGAAATTAGCTTTGCGGAAAAAAGGCCGCGACATGCCCAAATACAACACGTGCGTGCCCACTTTATCCATAAACATTCTATCGTGCGCCACAAAAACCAGTACGCCCTTAAAACTTAACAAAAAGCTTTCCAGCCATTCCACGGCTTCAATATCCAAGTGGTTGGTGGGTTCGTCTAAGAGCAAAATATCCGCTCCGGCCGTAAGCACGCGAGCAAGCTTAGCCCTTTCGCGCCAGCCGCCGGAAAGTTTATCTAAGGGCATGGCCCATTTATTTTGCGCAAAACCCAGCCCGCTAAGCACGGCTTGGGCGCGGTGTTCGGGATTATACCCATACACGGCCTCAAGCTCGGCCTGCTTAGCCATAAGCGGTGTTAAAGCCGCCTCATCGCCGCTGGCCACGGCCTTTTCCCAGGCATCCCAAAATTCACGCCAATCGGGTAAGGCCTCTTGCACATAGGCTAATAAGGGCTTTTGCAAGCTTTCTTCGTCCAGCTCTTGCTCCACATAGCCCATGCGCGCGCCGCGTGGCAAAAGCACACGTCCGCCATCGGTGGATTCCATGCCGGCAATGATACGCAACAAGGTGGATTTACCTGTACCGTTGGGGCCGCAGACGCATAAGCGCACGCCCGATTCTATATCCAAGGAAAAGGCGTCCAAAATGGTACGCCCTCCAAAATATTTTGATACTTCTTGTAATGTAATTTTCATATCTTATACTATATTTATCAATTATAACCAGCCAGCCTTTTTATAGGCATCAATGCTATGCTCAAGGCCATGGCGTAAAGAAAACATCGGCTCAAAACCCAGTTCCTTTTGCAAGCGAGAGCTATCACACAGCCAGCCCGCTTCCCTTGCCTCACGGTATTTATCTCTATTCCATGAAGGGGCGCGCAAGCCAAAAGGCTGAGTCAGTATACCCCATGCGGTGCTGAGCAATGAAGTAGCACTCATAATAGCCAAGGGCATGTGTATGCAGCGCGCTTTTTTACCCATAAGCTCAGCCATAATTTCGCCCACTTGGCGTATGGTACGCACAGAAGTATCATTGCAATGATAGACCCCCTGCGCTTCAGGCTTTAAGGTACATAGGATGGCCTGCACCACATCCTGCACATGCATGATGGACACAGGGAAATCACGCCCCATACCGGGGCTCACCACAAGGCCTTTTTTCGCCATGGCAAAATAAGGGAAAAAGCCTTTATCTTCGGGGCCATAAATAATGGGCGGACGCAATACCACAAGGCTTTTGCCGCAATGGCGACCCATGGCTTCTTCGCTCAAATATTTAGACCATCCATAGGCAGAAATAGGCTTTGGCAAAGCATCATCTCCCACGCCCGGCGCTTTGGCACAAGAACCTGTGGCCGCCAAGGAGGACACCAAAAGCACGCGTTGGCAATGCCCTTGCTCTTGTTGCTCTGCTATGGCCTTGGCCAATATGGAGGAGGCTTGCACATTGGACAAATAATCCTGCCAACGTGCGCCAAACAGCAAGGCCGCCATATGCACCACCATGTGCTGACCCTGCAAGGCATCTTCTAAGCCCTTTCCGCTGGCAAGATCGGCTTCAAAAAATCTCACAAAAGACGGCAAGGTATTACGACGCGAAGAAGCGCGCACAAGGCAGCTTACTTCTATTTGTCCGGCCTCTGCCATGGGGGCTAAAGCACGCACCACATGACGACCCACAAATCCGGTGGCGCCGGTGAGTAAAATACGTTTACCTTGAAGGTGTTCCCACCCTTGCACTGCACATTGCTCTGCCATCTTACACTAACTCCCTGCGATACAAGCGATAGCGCTTGGTCATAACGCCGCCAAAATCTTCCATCATATCGTTAATCATGGTATTATCTTCCAGCGTCCAAGAGCCTTCCACAGAGCTGAAATGGGGCAATCTACGCCCTTGTTCCACCATATAATTAAAAAGCAATAAAGGTAGGCCAAGCATACGGTATTCCTCTCGAATACCAAAAAGCACCATGCGATAGGTACCCTGAATTTCCTTACGAGTACGCCACCAATGCCAAGGGGTGAGCAAGCCCAAACGCCCATTAAGGCGCTTGAGTAAAGGATTCATATCGGGCAAGGCAAGCATGCCACCGGCGGGCTTATCCCCATGATAAAACAAGACGAAAAAGTCTGGGTCTAAAATACTTTTAAGGCCGTGCACATGATTTTCTGCCTCTGCCAAGGACATGGGCGTAAAGCCCCAATTTTTGGCCCAACTTTCCTTAAAAATATCCAACATGGTGTGAATATCTTCGGTCATGGTGGCCTTGGAGGCTGTGCGCCAAGTAAATTCCTTGCGCTGCTCTATGCTGTGTAATTGTTCCGCTACCCATTCGGGCAAGTGCAAGGCATCCTTACGCATTTCATAAGCAAAAAGATCTTGCTCTTTGCGCATGGACCAGCTTTCTGCCAAGGCAGGATAATAGGGATAATTCCACGGCATCATAATGCAAGGCGAAAGCTCAAAGCCGCCCACCAACATACCGCAGGTATAATTGGTAGATGGATTCAAAGGCCCGCGCATAAAGTCCATACCCTGCTCTTTGAGCCATGCGGCGGCGGCATCAAAAAGGCCGTGAGCAGCTTCGGTATCGTCAAAGCACTCAAAAAAACCCCAGGCGCCACAACGCTCCCCGGCATGTTCATTATAGGCCGCATCCACTATGGCCACAATGCGCCCCACAGGCCTTTCTCCGCGTAAAGCAAGGAAAAGCTGTCGGCTGGCCTTTTGCCAAAAAGGATGCTTTTGCACATGCAGCAATTTTTTTTCTTCACTGAGCAAGGGCGGCACCCACAAGGGCGCATGGGCGTAAATATCCCAAGGAAGCGTGAAAAAAAGCTCCTCTTGCTGCGCTGTCTCCACAGGTATAATTCGTAGCTCAGTCATATTTTCCTCATACATCCTTAAATAATCATTGTTGCGCGGCTGTCTAT
>CAYJAL010000039.1:0-16758 GCA_964367875.1 uncultured Desulfovibrionaceae bacterium
GCGTGAAAAAATACCGTCACGATGAGCGCGAAAAAGAAGCGCAAGTGGGTGTGTGCATTGGTCTTGCCTATAATCAACGTGGCGGCGATATTCTTATGGTGGAAACCAGCCTTATGCCGGGTTCCGGCCATGTGTCTACCACGGGGCAGCTGGGCGATGTTATGACAGAATCAGCTAGGGCGGCTCTTTCCTATGTGCGCTCTCGCTCTGACATTTTGGGGCTTTCTCCTCGTTTTTATCGCAAGGTGGATATTCACGTACACGTGCCCTCCGGAGCAACACCTAAGGATGGCCCTTCTGCCGGTATAACCTTGGCAACGTCCATTACCTCGGCCTTATTGGGCATTCCTGTGCGCAATGATGTGGGCATGACGGGGGAAATATCCTTACGTGGTCGTGTGCTGCCCATTGGTGGCTTACGCGAAAAACTTTTGGCAGCGCGTCGTTCTGGCCTTACAAAAGTTATTATGCCTCGTGATAATGAAAAAGACTTGAAGGAAGTTCCGGAAGAAGTCTTACACGATTTAGAGGTGATTTTTGTGGAGCATGTGGATGAAGTTTTACCCCATGCTTTGGCTGCCACAGCGGAGGAAATCTTTAGCGGACGCAGTCATGCTACGCCTTTATATATGTCTTTACGACGTGATAAAGGGGAGAGCTCTTCGGAAAAAACGCATTAAGATAGTATAGAAATACAGTAAGTAATAAAAGGCATGGGGGTTTTGACTTCATGCCTTTTTTAGTGGAAAAGAAATCTTTACCCTCAAGTCCTTGCTTGCATAAACTTTCTGCTTCTTGTACCTTTTTGCTATGCAATACATTGTAAGTGCCTGTTTGGCAGGTGAGGCTTGCCGCTATGACGGAAAAAGCAATCTCTTTTTGCCGGTGCGGCAATTGGTAGAGCAAGGCAATGCCTTAGCTGTATGCCCCGAAGTTTTGGGAGGCTTAGGTACACCGCGTATTCCTTGTGAACTTTGTCCTGCGTCTTCTGAAGGCTTTTTTCCCTTGCAAAAAAAAGTACTTAATAAGCAAGGGGAAGATGTTACCGCAGCCTTTGTGCTGGGAGCGCAAAAGGCCTTAGCTATGGCACAAGAGGCGGGGTGTAGTAAAGCTATAGTGAAAAGCCGCTCACCATCGTGCGGCTATGGACACGTCTATGATGGCTCTTTTTCTAAAACCTTAGTGGTAGGGCAGGGCATTTGGGCGCACATGTTGCTTCAGGCCGGCTTTATCATGTATACGGAAGAAAACTTCCCTTCATTATAGTTAATTGTAAGGAAAATAGTATGGTGCATTCTTCTACCCTTGATGCAGAGGCTTTGAACAGATATTTTCACGAAAGTGATTCTTTTGCCACAGGGCTTGAGATTTCTATTGTGGACGTGGGAGAAGATTTTGCCGTGGCATCCATGCCATTGAGCCCGCAGCACCGTAATGGACTGGGCAATGCCCATGGAGGAGCCATCTACACCTTGGTGGATATGGCTTTTGCCGCCGCTGCTCATGCCAGCGGAACCTTTTTTGTGACTTCGCAATCGTCCATATCTTATTTGGAACCGGGTCGCCTTGGTCCCTTACGCGCTGAGGCCAAGAAAATACGTGTTGGAAAAACCTTGGGAACCTTTGATGTGCGTGTGTACGATAGTGATGGTGTTTTGGTGGCCATAGCTACCATGACAGGCTATAATACGCATATTCCCATCCAAACTGTTATAGTCGACACTGAAAAAGTTTAGACATAGAAAGTATTTTTAGATGTTGACTACGCAAGGCACGTAAAACAAGCCAAAATTACTTTCGGCACCCACGAAGGGGTGTTTGGAGTGAGCGTCAACTATTATAGAACAAGAATAAAAAAGGAGAAGCGCCATGCTACCGAAAATATGTTTGCTTTTTTGTATGACACTGCTTTTAAGCGCTTGCGCGCAGCCGCAAAAAGATGAAGCTTGGCCAAGCTATACAGAAGTGCGCATGAAGCAATCTATAGCAGATTGTAAGGAAGATGCGAATGCCATAGTGGATCCCCCGCATGCCAGCTATAATATGCACTGGGATAATTATTTTACCATGTGCATGAAAACACGCTATGGGTATAGCTCAAAAGAAATTCGCCAAATGCGCTATTAAGTGTGTAAAAGGGGTATAATTTAGTCTTTTATGCCCCTTATGCTCCATAAGAATGCTAGACTTGCTTTGCATAATCTGCTAGATAGAGTGAAGAAATTGTAACCACTTTTTTATGTACGTTGCTTTTAACAGAGAAAAATGAAAATTATTTTTTTCTGTACTATCAATACTATTGATACAATTTTTTACAATGCGAGCAATTATGTTGCATGATGACTCATCTGAAATGGGTAAAACATATAATATTGCGGACTTTTTCTCCATGGCCGAAGGCAAAAATGTGGGAAATCTTCCGGTAAGTTTGAGTGAAAATACCTTTGAACGTGTACGTACCTTTGTTCTTAATGGCATGGTATGTGCGTGTGCTGGCTTAAGCTTTTTTATGAATTTATTTGAAGAGGACTCTGTTTTTTTGTATCCTCTTCTTGCTGTGCTTATAGCAAGTCTCCTTGCTTTATTCCTTCTTGTAACAGGAAAATGTAAAGATATATATATATCTGTTTTTCTGTGGGTTATTCTTATGCTGCTGGGGCTGTTTATTGTCATTTTTGACCAAAGCCCTGACCATCGCTCTTTGCTTTGGGTGAATATTTTCCCTCCCATTTGTATTTTGACCATGGGTTTACGTATGGGCAGCATCTTATTTTTGAGCTTTTTGGCTCTTTTAATGATGCTTTTCTTTACGCCCTTGAGCAATATAGTGCTTAATCCCATTGATTTTGGTACGCAATTACGTTTGCTTATTTGTATGGCAGGGAGTTTTATGCTGGTGGGATGCATAGAATATGCGCGCTCAAGCACGTATAAAGCTTTGCAAAATGCTGTTATGCACATTGGGCAAACCTCTTTGACTGATGCTTTGACAGGCCTTGGCAATAGACGCTATTTTGATAAATTTTTAGAGTGGGTTATGGCAAATGCGCAGCGTGCAGGGCAAAGCTATGCTGTGGTGCTTTTAGATATTGACCACTTTAAACGTGTTAATGATACTTTTGGACATGATCTTGGCGATGAGGTTTTAAAGCATTTAGCTGCGGAATTAAAAAAGCAAATTCGTACGGCAGACATGCTTTTTCGTTGGGGCGGGGAAGAATTTGTTATCGTGATGCCGCACTGTACGCCTGTGGAAGCGGAAATTGCTGCGGAGCGTTTTCGCACACATATTCAGAAAACACCTTATGTGTTTAGTACAGAAAAACTGTACCTTACTATAAGTTTAGGTATTTATGCCGGCCATGAAAGCGCTGATATTAAATTGCCCATGGCCATAGCAGATCAATGTTTATATAAGGCAAAATCTGGCGGCAGAAATATGTTTTTTATTAATACCTAAGTGGTATACTATAAAAAAATAAGGAGATAAATAATGATAAAAACTCGTCTGGCTTTATTAGCTATAACCATGATGTTAGCATTAAGCGCTTGTGCTGCTAAAGAAGGCAGCATGCTTTCCAGTGATATTCAAGCTGCTAAGGCTGAATGCTTTGAGCAAGCTCAAGATATGACCAATGCCACAGTGGATCCGCTTAATCCCACCAGCAATGATTATTTTAAAGTGTGCATGCGTACGCGCTACCATTATACCGATGAGCAATTAGCTACCATTTGGGGTGCTAAATAAGCATAGAGCTTATATCTTAAAAAAAATCCCTTTCGCTGTTTATGCAGTGAAAGGGATTTTTTTGTGCTTAGCAAATATTACCACCATTGCTGGGGGTACTTTTTTCTGCCTGTGACGTAACTTAAAAGGGCGCCAATGCCCACAACTATGGTGGCTCCCAAAAGGCAGGGTACTAAAGCATAGGTGTAGCCTAAATTTTTAATGGAAGCATCACCTACCACCGCCAGTAGGGCAGAAGCGCCGCCTGGAGGGTGCAAAGTCTTGGTTATAGTCATAAGCAAGATGGCTAAGGAAACAGACGTACAGGCTGCCAATGTGGGATGTGTGGAGAGTAAGAGCTGACAGGTGACTCCTGCAATGGCAGAAATAAATTGCCCACCCATAACATTGCGCGGTTGTGCCAAGGGCGATGTGGGAGCTCCAAATACCAATACGGCTGAGGCTCCAAAGGAGGCCATAAGTAAGTCAATATCTTGAGCTTGAAAATAGTAATTATCCAAAAGGACAATGCAGAGTAGGCATAGTGATGACCCCACCCAAGCCCAAAAGGCGTCCACAAGTTTATGGTGTTTTTCGATAAACTCTTTATAAAGAAATCTGGGTTTCATACAAGACTCACATAAGGGGCAAAGCCCTAAAGTAAAAAAGCGCCTTTGCAGGCGCTCTTATTTTAAGATGTTTTAAGCAGCTTTTGTACTGAGTGACTGTATTTTTGCGCTGCTTGTACTTCAAAATCTTCAATGCTTTGCTTAAGGCGCAAGAGATCTTGCTCTGCCGGAGTATCATGCAAACGCTCTAGCAAATATGCTACAGTATCCGTGGCATGTCCCCAATTTTCTTCCATATGTACAATGGCTTGGTCAAGAACATGGCGAGCGTGCTCGCGTTCAGCATTGTTTAAGCAATCTTCTATTTTTACAGATGTTTGTACTTCTACATCTATTTGTGAAGAGCCAAAGCATTCGTGGATGGCATTCACTGTTTCTGTTAAGCGAACCACCAGGGTGCGCAATAAAGGTGTGGTCATGGCTGGGGCGTTCTTAATGGCTTTTTCAAGGCCTTCAGCAGCGCTGGAAAGAGCTTCTGCGCCAAGGTTTGCCGCAATACCACGCACTGTGTGAGCGTGACGAATGGCCGTTTCCATATCATTATTTTGTAAACAGTCAGCAATATCTTTATTGATGGTGGCGTATCTGTCGGCAAATTTTCTTAATAAGTTGATGTACAGCGCATCATTACCGGCCACAGCAGCAAGACCTTTTTCAAGGTTAAATCCACTGAGGCTATTGGGCAGCTTTTCGCGACGCACCATGGCTGCTTCCTTGGCGACAGGCTCTTTTTTGGCAGGGGCTACAGCTATGCTTGCGGGAAGCAAAGAAGTAATGGTGGCAAAAAGAGCCATGGGTTCTAATGGTTTGGTTAAGTGGGCATTCATGCCGGCAGATAAAGAAGTTTCTTTATCATCGGCCATACCGTGGGCTGTCATGGCAATAATGGGAAGCTTATGCCCCTGAGCGCGAATGCGCTTGGTGGCTTCAAGTCCGTCCATAACAGGCATTTGAATATCCATAAGAACCAAACTATATTTATGCTTTTCAACCGCGTCCACGGCTTCTTGCCCATTATTGGCAATATCTACCTTATATTCTGCCGAAGTGAGAACTTCATAGGCAATTTCTTGGTTAATTTCATTGTCTTCCACCAAGAGAATGCGCACAGGGCCTTGCTCTTCTTCTGCTTGCTCGCTTTGTGCTTTGGCAGCAGCCTCATCCGCAAGCATTTGCTTTTGTGCTTCATAGGCCTCTACCATGGGGGCATAGAAAGCTTCTGCATCGGCTGGGGTTTGCACTAAAGCAAAAAAACCTGCATCGTGAGCCAATTTTTCAATTTCTTCCAATTGATAATCAGAAATAAGAAGGCGCAAAGGCGAAGGATGATCCAGGGGAAGCTTATTGATATAATCAGCGGCTTCAATGGCATCTACATTAGGGGTTTGCCATGCCATAACAGTAAAATTGTAGGGAGCATCATCACCATCAGCTGCAGCAATCATTTTAATGGCTGCTTCAGCATCGTCAGTAATATCCACTTCCATGCCAAAATTACGCATAGTATTGGCAATCACTTGTTGGCGTAAATTTTGATGGTCTACTACCAAAACTTTAGAGCCTTGTAAGGGGCCTTCACGTAAAAGAGCACTTTGTTCTGCTTGCGGCAAGGGGAGAGTAAATGTGAAAATACTGCCGCCTTGCTCAGTAAGGGTATTGGGGCTAACACTAATGCTTCCTTGCATTTGCTTTACAAGCTGTGCACAGGTGGCAAGGCCTAAGCCGGCGCCGCCAAAGGTACGCGTATGAGAGTTGTCCACCTGCATAAAGGGCTCAAAGATTTTTTCTTCATAACCTTCAGCAATGCCAATGCCTGTATCTCGCACAGAAAAACGCACAAGATTTGCATCTTTATCTGCCATATCAACAAAAATTTGCACACTGCCTTTAGTAGTGAACTTTACAGCATTGTTGGCAATATTCAGTAAAATTTGAGAAATGCGAATGGCATCACCCATGAGGATGGGAGGAACACCTTCGGCTGTGCTGATATGAAAGGATAGTCCTTTTTCTTGGCAGCGCAATTGTATTGTTTTAGCTACATTTTCAAGTAAAAGCTCAAGATTAAAAGGTAAATTTTGCAGAACGAGGGAATTGTCTTCCGTAGTGGTATAATCTAAAATACTTTGGAAGGTTTGCAAGAGGTTTTGTGCAGAGTCAATAATAGTGGAAAGATATTTACGCTGCTGATCATCCAGCCTAGTCTGCTGGAATAAAAAGCCAAGGCCAATGATGGCATTGATAGGGGTACGAACTTCATGACTGATTTTCGTTAAAAAATTTTCTTGCATGCTAGACCCTTCATACTTCTTTAAGGGGTATTGTTCTTGTAAAGCTTTGCGCGGTCTATACAAAGCCACGCTTAAAACGCATATAACTTTAGTAAACTTTTCTTTTAAAGATGTCTACTAATGCAAAACACCATAACATACTGCCGGCGCCAAGGAGAAACTTTTTGCATTGATGCTGGCAATGGCAGCTTGCATGGAAGAAGCTTTGGCTGTGTGTGTCATAAAAATGAGAGGCACGATGCCGTTTTCTTCTGGTTTTTGGATTACTTGTGCAATGCTGATGTCTTGTGCGGCCATAATTCCGGCAATGTCACGTAATACGCCGGAGGCGTCGTTTACCATAACGCGTACATAATAGCTGGACGTAGCCTCGCTGGGGTCAAGAATTTGTGCCCTTTCAAGAACTTGTTTTATAAAACCTGTATTATTGTGCTTTGCATCGCGAGCAATGCTTAAAAGGTCTGCCACTACAGCAGAAGCTGTGGGCATATCTCCGGCGCCGCGTCCGTGTAAAAAGAGGGAACCTACGGCATTGCCTTCAATGCGCACGGCATTATAAGCGCCGCCCACATTGGACATAAGAAATCTGTGATGCACCAAGGTGGGGAAAACGCCGGCTTCTATGGCGCCGTTAATACAACGAGCTTGAGCCAATAATTTAATGCGATAGCCAAATTCACGAGCTATGGCTATATCCATTTTATCCATATGTCTAATGCCATGTACCGGCATTTCAGCATAGGGGTATTCAACGCCATAAGCTAGGCGTATGAGTAAAACCAATTTGTGCGCAGCATCGTGTCCATCAATATCAAGGGTAGGGTCTGCTTCGGCAAATCCTAATTCTTGTGCTGCTGCAAGAGCCGTATCAAAATCTAATCCTTCTGTGGTCATTTCAGAGAGGATATAATTGCTGGTACCATTGAGAATGCCGATGAAAGAATGGATATTGTTACCGGCGAGGCTGTCTTTAAGGGTTTGCACTATGGGAATGCCGCCGGCTACGCTGGCTTCGTACAATAAGGCAAGGCCTTTTTCTTCTGCTTTGCGAAAAAGAGCTTCTCCTGCTTCTGCCAGCAAGGCTTTATTGGCTGTGACCACATTTTTTCCCATATCTAAAGCGCGAGAAATAAGCGCACCAGGAGCTTCAATTCCCCCCATAAGCTCTAGAATAACATCAATTTCAGGATCGTCGGTAAGAGCTTTGACATCGTTTACCAAGGTAGCTGTGGCAGGCAAGGGGCAATTTCTGTTCTTATGTATATCACGTACCAAGATGGTTTTAATAATAAGAGGGCGCCCAATACGCTGGGTGATGAGCTCGGCGCTTTCTTCTAAAGTACGAACAACACCAGTGCCTACAGTGCCATAACCAGCAATGCCAATGGTAAGAGGGGAAGTATTTTGCATATGTTCTTAAAGCCTTATATTTTTCTGTGTAGGGCGCCATCTGCGCTTTGAAAAAATGTCTATTTTCGCAAGAAAGACTTTAACGTTATTTAGGATTTTCGTAAATAAAAGAATAGGTGTTTTTGAGAAAAAAAATCAAAAAAATGCAAAAATGGCTCATTATGCTCTTTGGTAAAAAAGTTTTTCCTTGTGGGAGAGGGCGTGAGGGGTAAGTGTTACTGCAAAAATAAATGCAAATGTGTGTTTTAAGGGGAATACATATTTGACAATACTGTAAAAAGATACTATTTTTTTACATCATATCTTAGGCTTACATAAAGTTGTTTTTATTTTTATCTTTGTAATTAAAAGTGTTTAAATAGGAATTTTCATGATGGATAAAGCCCTCGCTCCCACAAAACACAGTACGCATAAAGAAAGTATCCTAGGTATTTTTACGCGTATTTCTACACTTATGATGGATGTAGAAAATGAAGCTGTTTTTATGCAAAAGGCTTTGGCGGACATAGGGCAAGCCTTAGAAGTCAGCCGAGTGTATGTCTTTAGCTTGAAAGAACAGGTTTGGAGTAATACCTATGAGTGGGTGGCTCCCGGAATTTTATCGGTGATGGATTCTTTGCAGCATATAGATATGAGCCTTATGCCACAAGATAGCATGTTGCCACAGCTTGCTAAAGGTAAAGCCTTTGTTGTGGAAGATGTACATAAAGTTGAAGATCCTGTTTTACGAAAAGAACTTATTTCGCAAGGGGTAGCTGCCATTGTGGCTTTTCCTTTATTTGACAAAGGGAAAGTAGTGGGCTTTTTTGGTTTTGACCAATGTGAAACGATGCCCCAGTGGACAAATAATACCTTGGATGCCGTGGTGGCCTTGGGCTCTTTTATGAATGCAGCCCATGCTTACTTTTCCGGAAAGCGCATGGTGCAGAAAAAGCGTTTGCAATTGCAATCGCTTTTTGACTCCATGCCTATGCCTATTTATGTGTCTGATTGTAAAGACTATTCCGTATATTTTTGTAATAAGCTTATTCATGATAATTTTGATACCTCCAACCTTGAGCAAAGAAAATGCTATGAACTTTTTCAAAATCTAGACGCACCATGCCCATTTTGCACCAATAGCTGTTTACAATATGGCGCTCAGCCTCATGTGTGGCATCATCACAATGCTTTAGTTGGGCTTGATTATAAAGTTGTAGATAGTCTTGTTCATTGGGAAGGCAAAGCAAATGTGCGTTTTTCCATAGCCTTAGATATTACAGAAAGTTTGCGTTTGCAGCGTGAGCATGTGCTGGAAAAGGAAGCTAACGCGGCCAAGGGGCATTTTGTGGCCAATATGAGTCATGAATTGCGCACGCCCTTAAATGGTATTATAGGTCTTACTTACCTAGCATCGCAAGCCAATACCGATCCCCTTGTGGACGACTATTTACGGAAAATTCAATTTTCTTCCAATAACTTACTGGGCGTTATAAACGAAACCCTCGATTTGTCTGAAATCACCGATACGCATGTGGAGCTAACCATGCGCCCCTTTGCTTTGAAGGATGTGCTCGTGGGTGCGCAGGCTTTATTGCAAACGGAAGTAGAGCGCAAAGGCATAAGTATGGACGTGGTTTTGGATGCTGGTATTCCCACACATCTTTTGGGCGATGCCCAGCGTTTATCACAAATACTTTTAAACCTTGCTTCCAACGCGGTGAAATTTACCTCTGAGGGCAAGGTGACCTTGTCTGTACGCCCCTGTGCCCCTTTGGCGGGAAAAAAAGCACAGGCGCAAGAATACTGGCTTCGTTTGGATGTTTCTGATACGGGTATTGGTATTTCAAAAGAGCAATCTGCAAAGCTTTTTCAAGAATTTTCTCAAGTAGACTCTTCCACATCAAGAAATTTTGGGGGCACAGGCTTAGGGCTTTCCATTTCTAAAAAATTTGTGGAGCTTATGGGGGGGGAAGTGTCCGTGCATAGCGAGCTTGGCACAGGCACAACTTTTTCTTGTGTTTTTCCTTTGCACCTTGTTGATATGCAAGAGCAAGCCCTGAAAAAGGAACATCACTCCAAGGCTGTTTTAGAAGAAATGTATGATATTTCGGGCACGAAAATTCTGCTTGTGGAAGATAATGCCATCAATACACTTATAGCTTGTGAAGTGCTTATGTCTTATGGTTGTGAGATAATTAGCGTAGAAAATGGCCAAGAAGCCATTATAGCTTTGGAAAAGGAAAATTTTGATATTGTCCTTATGGATATTCAAATGCCGGTGATGGATGGCTATCAAGCTACAGATTTTATACGTAGTATACGGCGCTATGATCATATTCCCATTGTGGCCATGTCGGCGCATGCCATGGTACAAGATTATGAAAAAAGCCGTGCAGCGGGTATGCAGGGGCATGTGCCCAAGCCCTTTGCACCGGAAGAGTTGCGTAAAATCATTTATACTTTTGTCTCTCAAGATTTTTGTTTTTCGCCACCTTCTTTGTAGGTTAAGGCATAAGGAAATATACTATGAATGCACATACAGAAGCAGCAGTAGGGCAAAAGTTGAGTGTGATAGATTTATTTTTGCTTCTTTCCAAAAATATGGTGGAAATGCCCGACGAAGAAAGTTTTATGGAATCGGCTTTGGCGCATATTGGCACCACCTTTCAAGCCAGTCGGGTGTATGTTTTTGATTATAAAAAGCCCTTTTGGTATAATACTTTTGAATGGGTAAAGCCCGGTGTGCATTCGGTACAGCATCTTTTTCAAGGTGTGGTGCTGGAATATATAGAACAGCTTGAAGCCACCATGGAAACGTTTTTTTCGGGAGAGTTAAAAGTTATTGAGCATATAGATGCTATTCCCGAAGATGAGAAAGATTTTTTTGCTGATCAAGGTATTGTAAGTCTTATTGCCATTCCCTTATTTTGCGGCGGAGAATTTATGGGGATTTTTGGCATAGATCAATGTGAAGATATACCTCATTGGGCAGCGGATAATGTGGTTGCTGCTGAAACCATGGGGCATTTGCTTAATAATGCCAAGGCGCACTTTGCGGCGCAATATGTTTTACAGCAAGAAGAAAAAATTGCGAAACAAATGCTGGATGCTTTGCCCATTCCTTTTTATGTGGTGGATCCTCTTAATTATGAGCTGCTTTTATACAATACGGCTTTTGAAAATTTTGTAGGCAAAGAGCGTCTTTGCATGGGGAAATGTTATACTATTTTGCATGATTTTCATGCTCCCTGTGAGTTTTGCGGCATAGCGCAGATGAAAAGCTGTGAAAGTACCAAGGTTTGGCAGCATCATAATGAAATTTTTCATACGGATTTTACTATTATAGCCAGTAAAATTTCTTGGGGCGATATAGAAGAAGCCCATGCTGTGGCTTTTATGGACATTACAGACTCTTTGCTTATTCAGCGTGAGCAGGTACTTGACCGTGAAGCTGCCAAGATGAAGGCACGCTTTTTAGCTAATATGAGCCATGAGTTGCGCACTCCTGTCAATGGTATCATGGGCATAACGCGCATGGCTGTGAAGCAAAGCACTGATAGTCATGTTTTGGAATATTTAGAAAAAATACAATATTCTTCTCAAATCTTGCTTGCGGTTATCAATAATGTCTTGGACTTTTTGAAAATTGAAGCTGAAAAGATGGATATAGAGCACTGCGCCTTTGCCACAGAAGATGTGCTTGACGCTTTAAAAGAAAAGTTTATGCCCGAGGCGGAGAAAAAAGGCCTTTCCTTGCACTTTTTTCCTGCCCATTCCCTGCCCGAGGTTTTGGTGGGGGACGCTTTGCGTTTTTCACAAATTCTTTCCAATCTCCTTTCCAATGCCATTAAGTATACAGAATCCGGGCATATTTGCTTGGAAATAAATGCCGCGCAAGAGGAAGATAGTTCCTTATGTACTGTGTCTGCGCAAGTGAGTGATACAGGCCTTGGTATGAGCCAAGAGCATATAGAGCAATTATTTAATATTTTCTTTAGGGTGGATGAATCTTTAACGCGCCATCAAGGCGGCGCCGGAGTGGGGCTGCCCTTGGTGCAAGGCTTATTGAAGCTTATGGGCGGCGAGTTAAAGGTGCATAGTGATCTGGGCAAGGGCTCGGTTTTTACCTGTACTATTCCTTTCCATGTGGGTACTCGGGATGCACTGCCTGCTGCTGCGCAAGATATAAGCCATGCTGGGCAAGATGTCAGCATTGAAGGTTTACACATTCTTTTGGCAGAAGATAATGAAATCAATGCCCTTATTGCTACGGAAGTATTGCAAAGCCTAGGCTGTACTGTGGACGTGGCCGAAGATGGGGAGCAGGCTTTGCTCTGTCTTGAAAAGAAAGAGTATGCCGCGATTTTAATGGATTTAGAAATGCCGCGCATGAATGGCTATGAGGCCACCAAAAAAATACGTACCGATGCGCGTTTTGATACTCTTCCCATTATTGCCATGTCTGCACATAGTGAGCAAGATATGAAAAAGAATGAAGATTTGCAGGGTATGCAAGATTATGTGACCAAACCCTTTGATCCGCAAAAGCTGGCGGTAAGTATATATACGCATACCCTAGGGCAAAAAAAATGAACTTGATAGTATAGGGGAGCTATGAAAAAAATTATCTATCTTGTGGGACCGCGAGGCTGTGGAAAAAGTTCTGTGGGGCGAAAGGTAGCAGAGTTTTTAACATGGTCATTTAGCGATACCGATGCTGTGGTACAGGCTAAAGCCAAGTGTAGCATAGCGGCCATGGTAGAAGATCAAGGCTGGGAGGCATTTCGAAAAGCAGAAAGCGCCGCCTTGCATTTTTGCACAGAGGATGCAAAAGATTTTCCCTTGGTGGTGGGTACCGGCGGTGGCATGGTTTTGGCGGAAGAAAACCGTTTGTATATGCGAGAGCATGGCTTGGTGTTTTTTTTACAAGTGCCTGTGCCTTTGTTGGTACAGCGTTTACAAGCCAATCTTCAAGAAGAGCAGCGCCCCTCTTTAACCGGCCAAAGTTTAGAAGAGGAAGTGGCAAGCGTTCTTGCTGCGCGTTTACCCCTGTATGAAAGCTGTGCGCATATTATTGTGGACGCGGCTCTTCCCATTGCAGAAGTTACAGAAAAAATATATACTGCCACGCTGAAACATTATGGCGTATAGTTAGGTATTTTAAAATGTGCGCTGCAAAGGATTATTCATGACAGGAAGTAGTATAGGGCACATTTTTCGCCTTACCAGCTTTGGCGAATCCCATGGCGTGGGGCTTGGCGGCATTGTAGATGGCTGCCCTGCAGGTCTTTGCATAGATGAGGCTTTTATTCAAGAGCGTTTAGATAAGCGCAGACCCGGCGGCCTAACAGGAGCTCACGCTCTTGCTGGTACCAAGCGACAGGAAAAAGACCAAATTAAAATACTTTCTGGGGTTTTTGAGGGCAAAAGCACAGGAACACCCATTGCCTTTATGATTTATAATGAAGATCAGCGCTCCAAAGATTATGGTGACCTTGCTCATACCTATCGTCCCGGCCATGCTGATATAAGCTATGATGCTAAATATGGCGTGAGAGATTATCGCGGCGGCGGACGTTCCTCCGGGCGTGAGACGGTATCTCGCGTGGCTGCAGGCGCCATTGCCGAAGCTGTGCTTGCCACGGCCGGCATAGAAATTTTTGCTGCCGCTGTGGAAATGGGGGGCATAGGTTTTCACGAAGCAGGGCTGGATTCTTCTGCGTTAGATATGCAGGGGGCGGAGCAGCTTCCCTTTTTTGCTGCTCATGAGGGGCTTGTGCCCTTGTGGGAAGAGCGGGTGAACGCTGTGCGTAAAGCCGGAGATACCCTTGGCGGTATTGTGCGCATTGAAGCGCGTTCTTTGCCTGCCGGTTTGGGCGAGCCTGTGTTCCAAAAACTTGATGCCATGCTGGCCGCAGCGCTTATGAGCGTGGGTGCGGTAAAGGGCGTGGAGATTGGCGCCGGTTTTGCGGCGGCGCGTATGCTGGGCTCTGAGAATAATGATGCCATTACAGGTTGCAATCCTCCTTCTTTTGCCAGCAATCATGCCGGCGGTATTTTGGGCGGCATTTCTTCCGGTCAAGATCTTGTGCTTACAGCTGCCATTAAGCCCATACCTTCCATATCTCTTGAACAGCGCACCGTGCGCCACGATGGTAGTGCTACCTCTTTACGTGTGGGGGGGCGTCACGATATTTGCGCCATACCGCGCGTTATTCCCGTACTGAAGGCCATGACAGCTTTGTGTTTGGCTGATGCCTTGCTCATGCAAAAACGCTTGGAGCGCTAAAGCATGGATATGCCCCTTTTACAAGATGATGATGCGGTACAAATTATAGCCGCCATTGAGCGCGTTATTTTTCATAATGCGGAAAATGGCTATACTGTGCTCAAGGTTATGCCGCAAGGAGCCAAAGACGGCATCACCGTGGTGGGGCATACGCTGGAACCTCAAGCTGGGGTGCAATTAAAAATTTCGGGCAAGTGGGTGAATAATGCGCGCTTTGGGCGTCAGTTGCACATGGAAAGTTTTGATGAAGTGATGCCGGCGTCCACCGAAGGTATTCGGCTGTATTTAGGCTCCGGATTGCTCAAAGGGGTGGGGGAGACCACCGCCGCTCGCATTGTAAAAGCCTTTGGTGTGGATACCATTAAAATTTTGGATGAAGATCCGGAACGCTTACTCACAGTAAAAGGCATTGGCAAAAAGAGCTATAAGGTCATAGTGCAGGGCTGGGCTGAGCATCGCGGCGTTCGTGAGCTTATGATATTTTTACAGCCCCATGGTATAACGGCCAATTATGCCGTGCGCATTTATAAACATTATGGCTCTGAAGCCTTGAGTGTTGTGCAAGAAAATCCTTATCGCATGGCCATGGATATACGCGGTATTGGTTTTATTTCCGCCGATAATGCCGCACAAAAACTTGGCTTTACTAAAGAGCATCCCTTACGCGCCGAGGCAGGTCTTCTTTATACCCTTACCAAATGCAATGACGATGGTCATGTGTTTATGCCGCAAGAAAAACTCGTGGCCATGACCTCTGAAAGTCTTGAAATCCCTTACGACTTGGTGGAAGCAGCCATTGCTTCCGTACAAGAGCAAGAGCGCATTGTATGCGAAGAGATGCAGGGAGAAATGGGGGTCTTTTTAGCGCGCTATTATCATTATGAAAGTAAAATTGCCTATTATTTAAAACGTATTCTTATGTCACCCAAATCGGTGCGTTTTGAAAATACCGCCGCCCTTGTGCAAGATGTTATAGACAAGCTTTCTATTACCTTGGCTGAAGAGCAAGAAGAAGCGGTGCATATGGCATCGCAATCGAAAATTATGGTACTTACAGGTGGCCCAGGTACAGGGAAAACCACCATTATTAAAGCCATTATTCAGCTTTTTTCCAGTGTAAAGGCCAAGATTTTATTGGCGGCGCCCACAGGTAGAGCGGCCAAGCGCATGGCAGAGGCCACAGAAAAAGAGGCCAAGACCATACATCGCTTGCTGGAATATAATCCTGGTGAGGATGGTTTTGCGCGCAATGAAGATAATCCTTTGGCGTGCTCCTTACTTATTGTGGATGAAGCGTCCATGATGGACACCATGCTTTTTTATCATTTGCTTAAAGCCGCGCCCATGGGAGCCACCATTGTATTGGTGGGCGATGTGCATCAATTGCCTTCGGTGGGGCCGGGCAATGTGCTGAAAGATATTATTGCTTCCAAAGCCTTACCGGTGGTGGAGCTGACGGAAATTTTCCGCCAATCGGCACAAAGTGAAATTATTCGTAATGCTCACCTTATTAACCATGGGGAAGTTCCTTGCTTAGAATCCAACAAAGAAACCCTGACGGATTTTTATTTCATACGACAAAATAATCCGGAACAAGCGGCGGCCATGGTGGCGGATTTGGTTAAAAATCATATTCCGCGTCGCTTTGGCCTTAATGCTATTGAAGATATTCAGGTGCTTACGCCCATGCACAAAGGCGCTGTGGGCTCTGAAAATTTGAATGGAATTTTGCAATCTACCCTTATGACACACAAAGGGGAGAAGATACAGCGCGGTGAAAAAACCTTTTATTTGCATGATAAGGTTATGCAAATACGCAATAATTACGATAAAGATGTCTTTAATGGTGATATTGGGCGTATTATTGTGTTAGATGCGGAAAAAAGACAGCTTACAGTACGCTTTGATGAACGCAATGTTTTGTATGAATTTGAAGAGCTCGATGAGATTGTATCTGCCTATGCCATATCCATTCATAAATCGCAAGGCTCGGAATATCCGGCTGTGGTTATTCCCCTTATGATGCAGCATTATATGCTTTTGCAGCGTAATCTAGTTTATACAGGCATTACACGCGGTAAAAAACTTGTGGTGCTGGTGGGAGAAAGCAAAGCTTTGCATATGGCCATCAAGAATAATCGCACCCATAAGCGCTATACGCGTTTGTGTGAAAGGCTTATGCCGGAAGAATAATTTAGAATTATTTTGCTAACATATTTTTATAATAAGCCTTTGTACTGTCTTAGTGGTATAAAGGCTTATTTATGATGTAAAATCAAAGTACAATACGCGAGCTGGCTACGTTTTATTGTGTATTTGAAGCGTTATCCTACTGTGTACGGATTAGAAAAAAATCAAATTTTTTCGCCCATAATCTTGACATGGCTTAGATAAATAGACTATGTATCCCGACGCGGAAGTGTATACTTC
>CAYJAL010000040.1:0-16586 GCA_964367875.1 uncultured Desulfovibrionaceae bacterium
CATGGGGTTACGCAATTGTAATGCAGCAACCTTACCCCAATTACGCTCATCCATTTTTGCGCGAAGTTCAGCTGGTGTTAAGTATACGCCAGGGAACTTAGTGGGGAAATCACCTTGGGAAAGTACTTTTACAGAGCCAGCAAGGTTAAATTCTTGCTGTTCCATAACCATTTTCACGCCAGGGTGATCTTCTAAAGCCACATCCCAGAATTTTTCAGAGTCAGGTCCCTCACCCTTAAAGATGAGTTCGCATTCCCATTTTTTATCAGCTTCAGTCATTTCATACACTTCTTCCACTTTCAAAGTAGCCATAAGCTCACCCTTGCGTACAAGAGCCACTTCTTCGCCCACTTTAATGGAAGCTGCATCGTCTTTGGAAATATCTAGAGTCACAGGTACAGGCCAAAAGCAGCCGTCAGCAAGGGTCATATTTTCACACACGCTTTTCCAGTCAGCTTTATTCATAAAGCCACTCAGTGGCGAAAAGCCACCAATACCCATCATGATAAGGTCGCCCTTGGCACGGGAGGAAATTTCGATTTGCTTTAAGCTTGCAGCTTTTGCTTTTTCAGCATCAAGAGCTGCGCCTTCAAGCAAACAACAAACAAGACCTTTAGAACCATGAGGAGAAACCAATCTAGACATCGTGAAACCTCCAAAAAAATTTGTGTTTAGTTGAGCATGAAACTTTTCTAACTGGCACGAACCATAAAAATTCCATGCAAGTTCATATTGTGAAAAATCTAACAACATGTCAAGTTACTTTTTTCACTTTCTTCATTTCATTATAAAAAAAATGAAAAAAGAGAAAACAAACTTTCTAGTAAGGCATCTTTCTTATAACACAAGGACGATTGAGACACAAGGCTGAAAAAGAAAAAAAGTATTCTTTAAATAAAAACTGAGAGATGCTGCCCCACGTAAAACATAGTAAAACAATCTGAAATAACTACATTTTAAAATCAACCAAAACAGTAGTAAATACTCATTGACTTCCAGAGGAAAAAAATATAGAAAACTCGACTCTAGACGAACTCTAGAGCTTTTACATGATATTTTCTAGAGTTTTTTTCTCGCTAACGTTTTAAAATGTAAAGATTTATTCATGGAAAAAACTTATTTTTTTTTCTTGTAAAAGCTCTCAAAAAAAACTATATTAAGCCCATGAAGTTAATCTATCACAAGGAAGGTTGTCACATGTTACGTAAATCTCTTACAGCAGCGCTTTTGCTGTCTTGCCTTATTCCTCATGTAGGCTCTCAAGCTATCGCAGCTCCTGCACAAAGGGGCGGCATTACTGGTGGCCCCTATGAGCTTATTGAAGAAGGTAATAGCGACAAAGTGCAAACAAGTATGCTTCAAACGGTGAACGCCGTACTTAAAAATCATAAATCTTTAAAAGTCATCCAAGAGAACCGTCAAGTTGCCATCCACGAGCTCGATAGCTCCAGAGCTGGCTACGGACCTCGTGTTGACATTAGCGGCAATGTGGGTCTTACCAATCAAAGCACCTATACCACGCGCTCCGAAGGTAAGGACAAATATGTTTTTGCCACAGGTCAAATACAATTACTTATCACCCAGCCCATTTGGGACGGTTTTGCCACACGTAGCCGTGTGCGCGCCAGTGAGTCCATTCTACGCTCTACAACCTCACGTGTAATAGACAATGCAACCACATTGGCTCTGGACGGCATCATCGCTCACGTAGACTTAATCTGGCGTAGAAAAAACCTTGTTCTTGCCGATAAAAACGTGCAAACTCACGAACGTATTTTAGCTCTTACCAGAGATAGGGAATCCACCGGCGCCGACGTGCTTGCCAGTGTTACCCAAACTCAAGGTCGACTCATTGACGCCTTGTCTACCTTTGAAGACAATAGATCTTCCCTTATCCAAGGTGAAAATTCCTATCGTCGTCTTACAGAAATGCCTGTGCCTGAAGGTCTTGGCTCTGTAAAGCAACCTTTAAAAATGTTTACAACACCTGAAGAAGTGTTGGCTCTTGCCAAAGTAAACAACCCTAAAGTTATTGCTTACCTTGAAGACGTAGTTACCGCTCAAGCCAACAAAGAATTGGGCGACGCTGTATTCCATCCTACCTTTAATATTGAAGCTGGCCCAAGCTACAGCAACAATGGCTATCAATATGCTGGTGAAGAGTGGAATCATAGCTTTGATGTACTTGGTACCATGACTTGGAACATTTACAACAATGGCGCTGACGTAGCCGCTTCTAAAGCTGCTGCTGCTCGTGTACGTGAATCTCGTCAAACAGCTTACAGCTTTATGGACGACTTGGTATTAGACATCCAAAATTCTTGGACAGATTACCAAACAGCCATTACACAATTGGCATACCACAATGAAGCTATCAAGTATAACATTCAAACACGTGATGCCTACATGGAGCAATATATCATTGGCCAGCGCACCTTGCTTGACTTACTTGACGCTGAAAGTGAGCTTTACAACTCTGAAGTGCAAGCTGTAACAGCCCGTGCCAATGTGCTTATCAGCACTTATCGCCTCTATGCTTTAGCTGGTCTCTTGTTACCAGAACTCAACATTTCTGCTGAGCAAGTACTCATTAAGCCTGCTGAATAAAGCATACAACTCTTTATTCTATCTTTAAAACTTTCCATAAGTTACTGTATCAGTTGCTTATGGAAAGTTTTTTTTGGGTTGACAATCTGCCCTTTCGTTCGTACTTTATATATTGAATTTTGGAACACGCTTTGGTATTTTCTCTGTGTTCGCCGTGAATTTTGGCGCATAAAATTCTCCTGTAGTAATAGAAACTTTTTATAGATGTGGGCAAATGGGACTGCAGACAAAAAAGTTTTGTTAATGTAAGCAAATACAATACACCTCATATATTACACCTCTATACATGAGTACAAATCACAAGAAAAACCTATGACTGAAAAAAAAGACACAGACTCTCGGCAAAAAAAGATGACTGCTGATGCTCCATCTGCAGTATCTGCTCCTGCTACGCCCTCTGCTCCTTCAGCTAAGGCCGCACAAGCCCAACAACCTGCTCCGGCCATGACTCAAGAGGCTAAAGCACAAGCGCTGACTAAGCAGACTTTTCCCACGACCTTTGGCGCAAAGTCGCCTGAGCAAGTGCCTGCCAGCACTCTTGTGCAAGAAGATGATGATCTTACCGCCAATGAAGAACAAGCAGGCGCTGCCCCTACTACGCAAGGGCAGGCCGTTGCGGGAACACAACAAAATAATGCAGCTGGCGCCACAACGAAACCTGCCACAGAGCAAGATCAAAAGGCTCCCAATTATGAGCCAGAAGCTATGCCCGTGGCCCCTGCAGAAGTAGACTATGTACCCCCGCTTTTACGCAGCTTAAGCTCGCTTTTACGCTTGCGTGGCAAAAGTGTATCTCCGCAATTTCTTTATGCCGGCCTTGCTGGCATTGGCGAAGTTACTCCTGGTGAGTGTATTCGCGCTGCTGCGCGTTCTGGCTTGCAAGCTAAGATTATGCAGCGCCCTACGTTGAATGATATATCTCCCCTTACCTTGCCTTGTGTGCTTATATTGCAAAATGGTCGCTCTTGCGTGCTCACCGCTTTATCGCAGCACTTAGCCACCATTATTCTGCCTGAATTGGGTGACGAGCCACAGCAAGTAAATAGAGAGCGTATTGCCAATGAATATACGGGTTACGCTGTTTTTGGCTCTGTGGATAACCATGGTGACAAACGCATAGAATCTTTCCGTCGCCCACAAGGTAAACGCTGGTTCTGGGACGCCATCAAGCATTATGGCCCCATTTATCGTCATGCCGCCTTTGCCAGTGTGATTATTAACCTTATTGCACTAGGCAGCCCCCTCTTCGTCATGAACGTATACGATAGAGTTGTGCCCAATAATGCCATCGATACCTTATGGGTATTGGCCATTGGTATTAGCCTTGCTTATCTTTTTGACTTCTTATTGCGCACTTTGCGAAATCACTTTGTAGACACGGCAGGGCGTAATGCCGACGTAGTTATCTCCAGTATGCTGGTAGATAAAGTGCTTTCCATGCAGCTAGATCATAAGCCGGAATCCACAGGGGCATTAGTAAATAATGTTCGCGAATTCGAATCCTTAAGAGAATTTTTCTCATCGTCCACATTGTTGTCTTGTATTGACTTACCCTTCCTCTTCCTCTTTTTAATCTTCTTGGGCTTCATTGGTGGGCCACTGATTATTTTACCCCTTATAGCCATGCCGGTTATGTTTGGGGCGGGGATTTTATTACAATCACTGGCAAAGCGCGCCGCAGAAAAAAGCTATTCGCAAAATATGCACAAAAATGCGCTCTTAACAGAAATTGTTAATGGCCTTGAAACCTTAAAGTGCTGCCAAGGCGAAACTCGCATGCAGCATTTATGGGAAAAGGTTGTAGAAGAATCTGCTCAAGCCAATATTGAAACCAAGAAATACGGTTCCTTAGCTGTGGGCTTTTCAGTATTTATTACGCAATTTGTCACCGTAGGTATGGTGGTTTGGGGTGTGCACCTTATTGCCGCAGGCGACCTTACCATGGGCGGCCTTATTGGTAGTAATATTTTGGCAGGACGCGCCATGGCACCTCTTATGCAAATGGCCGGTCTTATTACAAGATACCAAAATTCACGTATTTCTTTAGATGCTTTGAACACGCTCATGTCCTTGCCTTCTGAAGATAGAGACACCAACTCCACCGTGGACTTTGGCCCCTTAGACCCTGCCTTTACCTTGGAAAATGTAAGCTTTGCCTACCCCAACGCAGCCAGAGCTGCTGTGGAAAATCTTTCCATCCATATTGCTCCGGGTGAAAAAGTTGGTGTTATTGGGCGCATGGGTTCGGGTAAATCTACCCTTATTCGCTTGCTTATAGGCCTATATCAACCCACCGACGGTGCAGTGAAATTTGGCGGCATTGATATTCGCCAAATGGCGGGAACAGACTTACGCACGCGCGTAGGTTTTGCTCCGCAAGATACCGTACTTTTTTACGGCACCGTGCGTGATAATATTGTTTTGGGAGACCCCTTTGTAAGCGATCAAAGAATGCTTCGCGCTTCTTCCATCTCTAGCGTTACAGACTTTATCCGCACCAAGCCAGAAGGCTTTGGTACGCAAGTGGGTGAGCAAGGAAAGGCATTGTCTGGCGGTCAGAGACAAGCCATTGGCCTAGCTCGTGCTCTGGTGCGTGACCCAGAAGTGCTCATTTTAGACGAACCTACCAGCAATATGGATACCTCTTCTGAGCTTACGGTACAAACACGTCTTATGAAACATATGAAAAATAAAACTCTTATCCTTGTTACCCACCGTATGAGTATGCTTAAGCTTGTGGATAGATTGGTGGTTATGGATGGAGGACGTATTGTAGCTGATGGGCCTAAGGACCTTGTCATTGAAAAATTACGTGCCTCTTCTGTGGGTAAGAGTTCAGAACAAAAACAAGAACTTGGCGTTTAAAGCCGCTTCTTTCTCTGAGTAACATCGAGGAAATTCTATGATAGAAAGCAATAAAAATGCAAAAGAACAGCATAATCCCATGGCTAATCCCCTGCAAGAAAGTATGCCGCAGGTGGATGACAAGGACAAAATCCTTCCTGATGAGCTGGTCTATGCTGACGTAGTAGAGGCTGCATTACAGCGTAATCCAACCAAACAAGCACGACTGCTCTCTTTGGCTACGGGTTTATTCATTATTATTTTCATTGGCTGGGCCGCTTGGGCTGAAGTGGATGAAGTAACTCGTGCCGAAGGCAAGGTTATTGCATCGCAAGGTACACAGATCATTCAAAACTTAGAAGGCGGTATTTTGCAAGCAGTGCTGGTGCGCGAAGGGCAAATCATTACCCAAGGAACGCCTTTGGCTCGCTTAGATAACGAAGTGGCAGCCTCTACCTATAGAGACGCACTTACTAAATCTTTAGAGAGTCGCGCTGCCATTATTCGTTTGGAATCTGAACTTAGTGGAGAAACACCTGTTTTTCCCGAAGACATTAAGCAAAATTCGCCGCAGCTTATCACGAATCAATTGAGCATTATGCAGGCGCGTATTTTACAAAGAGAAAGTGAAATACGTTTGCTAGAGTCACAATACGATCAGCGTATTAAAGAAGTGGAAGAGCAAGAAACACGTAAAGCATCTGTAGAGCGTAATCTTGAGCTGGCCATTGAACAGCGTAACACTGTACTTCCTCTCTTGGAACGAAAAAACTATTCACGCATAGAATTCTTGGACTTAGAGCAAAAGGTAGCCAATTTAGAAGGTGAACTGAGCGGTCTTGCTGCTTCCATTCCCAAAACGCAGGCAGCTGCCAATGAAGCAAAACAGCGTATTGCCTTTCGTGAAGCAGAACTTGATGCTGCCATCACAGAAGAAATTAATAAGCATCGCACAGAACTTAGCTCATTAAAGGAAACTATTTCAGCAGGTAGTGACCGTGTTACGCGTACAGTGATGCGTTCTCCTGTAAATGGAACAGTGCAACAGGTTCATATTAATACCATCGGTGGTGTTGTAAAACCCGGCGAACCTATTATGGATATTGTACCTCTGGATGACACTTTGTTGGTTGAAGTACGTGTGCGCCCGTCTGATGTGGCTTTCTTACACCCCAATCAAAAGGCCATGGTGAAATTTTCTGCCTATGACTTTGGCATCTATGGCGGCCTTGAAGGCGTATTAGAACAAATTAGTGCGGATACCATTGAAGATAAAAAAGGCGAAGTGTTTTATATTGCCAAATTGCGCACGCAAAAAAATGGTATTATCTATCACGATGAAACCTTACCCATCATCCCTGGTATGACAGCTACAGCTGACATTTTAACTGGCCGTAAAACCATTTTAGATTATATTTTGAAACCTATTTTGAAAGCGCATCAAAACGCTCTGCGCGAAAGGTAGAATCTCATGTCAGACGCTTTATTCTCCTCTGCGCCACGCAACCGTGGCATAGCGCTTATTGTTGTTGTTTTGCTTATAGTGGTTGGTGCATCCGCCCTATTTGCAACCTATACTTTGCGCCATGCCTCGGAAAATATGAAACATAATCTGGCCATTACCTTAGACGCTGATGCATCCAAAAAAGCAGAAGAAGTGGCTACATGGTTTGAAAGCATTGAAACAGAAACCAAACGCTATCTTGATAAAGATATGTTGCGCCTTTACTGTGCAGAATACCTTGTGCACAATCAGCAATTAGACAGCGGAGCTATCCCCTCTTGGGCAAAACAAAGTGGTTCTGGTGAGTTAAACCTTGAAGATACGAAACAAGCTTTACAAGATGAACTCGCAAACTTTATGCGAATTGAAGACGATGTTGTAGACGCTGGTATTTGGGATACAGAGTTAAAGCCACTCTTCTTAACTTCTGAGCATCTTGCCAATTTAAGCCCTGTGCAAGATGGGGTCATGCGTAAAGCATTAGAATTGCATAAGCCCATTTATTCTCCCATTTACGATAGTCCCAATGGACTTATGGTAAACTTGGCCTATCCTATTTTTCCACCAGATTATACCGATCTTGACCCTACAGCATCTGTGGGCGTTACCTTACTTTTTATTCCTTTAGAAAGTAAGTTAAGTGCCATTTTGCAAAATGATAAAAATGCCAATGAGCCTTACCGTATTTTACAATGGACTGAAGATTCTGAAGAATTATTAGAATATGCCGATCTCAAAGAAGGCAGCTTGTATTATTTAGCAGGCTGGCTAACCCCACCCAACACGGCTTTACCCTTGGAAAAACGCCTTGGCACCAATAGGGAAGAAGTATACTCCATGGGCGTGCCCGTGCATAATAAAAATCTTTTGGTAAGCCGTGAAATGCCCGCCTTTATAGCTGAAGAGTTTTATAATAATTTTAAAGTTATTATGTACATCTTAGTTGCTGGCTGCATATTCTTAGTATTCTTTGTGGGCGGTCTTGGCTGGTGGTTCCTTGTACACCGTAGTGAAAAGGATATTACCAAGAATATTCGCCGTCTCTACGAAGATGTAAACACTAAACAACAAATTCTTAATAGTATTAACGCTACCTTGGTTGATGGTGTGGTACTTACCGACAGCCTTGGTAATATTCAGCATGCCAATACCTCTTTTGCTAAAATGGTAAAGCACGATCTTGAAAGCATTTATGGCTATAAAATAAATAATATTATCAATGCTGAAGCTGCTGACATCTTACAAAGACAATTAGACAAAGTGGTGCGTACCGAACAAACGCATACTTTTGAAGATAAGATGACCATTCATGGCGAGCTGTTCTATCTGCAAACGGTGTGTACACCGTATTTTGGCGCCAATAATAAGGTGGACGGCGTGGTATCTGTATACCGTGACGTTACCAAGATGCTTATGGAACGAGAAAAAGAGCAAGCGCGTGTGGATCAGCTTATCCAAGTACTGACCATGGCCATTGAATTGGTTAACCCCTACCTTTGCGGCCACTCGCAAGCTTTGGGAGATTTAGGCGTTAAATTAGCTGAAAATCTTAAATGCTCTTCTGAAGAAATTAAAACCATACGTATTGCTGCGTCCTTAAGCCAAATTGGTATGCTGAGTTTACCTCAAGAACTGCTAAACAAAAAAGGGGCGCTTACCGACGAAGAACGCGCTTTACTGCATACACATGTGGAAAAAACCTGTGCCATCTTGTCTGACTTTGACTTTGGTCTACCTATTCAAGACACCATTCGCCAAATGTACGAAAACATGGATGGTTCGGGATATCCGCATCAATTACAAGGTGATGCCATTACCTTCTTGCCACGTATCTTGGGCGTAGCCAATGTATTTTGCGCTATCTTACGCCCTCGTGTATGGCGTAAGGCAAAAACCTTAAAAGAAACACTTATGCTGCTTGATAAAGACAAACAGATGTTTGATCCCAAGGTTATTGCAGCATTACATGCCTACTCTGCCACTGAAGAAGGCAAGGCATTTATTGCACAATTACAAAGAAAGAACGTACACTCTTAGGTCATAAGTATGAAGGTACTGTTTTTGTCTCACAATTTCCCTGGCCCCTTTCGAGGAACAGCCAGCCGCCTTGCAGCTCAAAAAGATGCAAAGGTACTTTTTGTGAGTGGGCGTTCGCGCAATGATGTGCGTATTCCCGGTGTGGGGCGTATTCTTATTAATCAGCCCCCAGTACCTGCCATACAAGACAGGTCAGAATTAGAAGCCGTGCGTGGCATACGTCGTGCCACGCACATGGCTCACGCTTTAGTACGCCTCAAGGGCACAGGATTTAGCCCAGATATAGTTATTGCCAATGCAGGCTTTGGCTATTCTATGTATATAAAAGATATTTTCCCCAAAACCTTCTTAGTGGCTTATGCTGAAGGTTTTCACGAGCAAGGCAATACCTTTACCCTGTTTAGTAAGGGAAAGGCTCAGCCCTCTCTTGATTTTGCCCCAGACCGCGTACGCAACTTTTTCCAATGGAACGCCTTGCACGATTGCCACATGGCCTACACCTCCACGCAATGGCAAAAATCCCTCTATCCAGAGGCTCTAGCCTCGAATATAGAAGTGCTGCACGAAGGCGTAGATACAGAATTTTTTCACCCCCTAGCCGGTGAACGTTTTGTCATTGAGGGGTGCGATCTTTCCCATGTGGAAGAGTTAGTCACCTTTTCTGGCCGCAGTCTTGAAAATAATCAAAACTGTCCCGCATTTTTACACTCTTTTGCCCGTGTGCTTGAAGAACGCCCCAAGGCGCATATTTTAATTATGTCTGCCAGTGCTGCCAAAAACAATCCGCAAACAGAGAAATGGCAAGCCATGTTAAGTGATAATTACGCTATTGATGAAAGGCGTGTACATTTTATCCCCTTTCATCCTCACAAAGATTATCGAAAACTGCTACAAGCGTCGGATGTACATATTTTTCTTTCGGCGCCCATGGCATTGTCTTCCGGCATTTTTGAAGCCATGAGCTGCGAATGCCTTGTGGTGGCAGGAGATTCCGGTCCCATTAGTGAAGTGATTCAACATGGAAAAAATGGTTTTTTATATGATCCCAATGATAGTAAGGCTCTAGCAGAAATGATTATTTCTCTTTTGGAGAGAAAAGAAAGCATGCAGTCCATCGTTAAGGCAGCTAGACAAAGTGTTACTAAAGATTATAATGTCTTAACGCAAACCCAAAAAACAGTGGGACGCATTTTAGACAATTACACAGCTTGGAAGGCAAAAAACGCCTAAACCTCTCACGATTAATATATGCACTATTATAGTTTTTTCTTATCTTCGCAGCTAAAACCCCCACCCCCGCATGCCTTGTCTTATAGGTATGCTTCTTGGTGTGTGGTTCTTTTATTTTGTCTATTTTTTGGGGGCCAAAGCACCACTGTACATGCCGCCGCAGCGCCTAAAATTTTTGGATCCATTGAATTTAAAGGTTCCATGAAAGGTCTAAAACAATGGCTGAGCGTAAAAGACAGACATTATAAAAATGATATTTTAAAAGAAGGCTCACAACTTAACCACGGAACCTCTTGGGATAAACTGATAGGTAGAATGAAGGGTAAAAGCGTTCTTGATCAATTAAAAATTGTAAATAACTTCTGGAATCAATGGCCGTATAAGCAAGACCCGGTGCTATACAAATCACCGGACTATTGGGCCACCCCCAACGAATTTAAGAAAAAATCGGGAGATTGTGAAGACTATGCCATTGCTAAGTACTTCACCTTACGTAGCGCAGGTTTTCCAGTAGAACAAATGCGTATTGTTGTGGTAAAAGATACCATCTTACGTTTAGCCCACGCCATTTTAGCTGTCTATGTGGACGACGAAATATATATTTTAGATAACCTCTCAAAAAACGTGCTTTCACATACAAGAATACGCAACTATATTCCGCAGTATTCTGTAAATGAAAAAAATAGATGGATGCATGTAATGCCCAAAAAAAAATAGACGGAGATGCTCATGTACCAGGAAAAACAAAACGCGCCAACAACTAGTGTGCAAACCTCATCCAAAAAATCACGCTTGATTCTTTTTGCCGGTGTTGCTTTGGCTTTTTGCGGTGTTACGGCACTCATCTGCCACACATTTTATTCCGCACAAAAAGAAGACATCTTGCTTTCACAGCAAGAGCGTCTGCAACTGAATGTGGACACCACCACCGAAAGTATTCGTTTATGGCGCGTTAGCCTTGAAAATCAAGCTGCACGCGTTAGTGAATCCGAATTATTCCGCCTCTTTGCTCAAGATATTGCTAGCATGAATGCCAGTGATATGAAATTGCTCAATGATGCAGAGGATGTTTCTTCGCAAACGGAAGACATGGCCTATATTGCGGAACAATTACCCATGATGCGTAATATTCTTTTGGACTTTACTTCCTATAATGGCCTTCAAGATGCGCGTATTACCAATGCAGAAGGCAGCACCTTGCTCTCTTCAGCGCCGCGCCCCTTACCCATTACGCCAGCGCAGCTGGAAGCCATTAAACATGCCGCCTCCAATAATAGCACAACCTATGCTCCTGTGCGCAGCTCCACCACTGGCATGATGCTGGATTATGCTTCTCCTATCCTGTCAGAACAAGGCCAAAGCAGCACAGCCGTAGCTACTTTTCTTATTACCACCCCTGTAACAGGACAGCTAGCCAACTTCCTCAGCCGTACCTCAGGACAAAATCAAGAAATTCGTTGTAATATTTTGCAGTTAAACAACGAGCAGTGGCAAGTTTTACGCTCCGACGGTACCAAGCAAGCTCCTGAGTCTTTACAGGTGGCAAAAGATGCCAAAAATCTTCCTTTCGGACGCCGCGAAACCCTTTCTGGCAATGGCTATGTCTATTCCATTGGCTCGCGCGTAGACGGACTTAACTGGATGGTAGCACAAGAAATCCCTGCCAGCATTGTGGAAGAACAACTTGACCGTGCTTTTAACCTTGTCTACGGCGCTGGTATTTTCCTTTGCCTCAGTGTCTTGCTCATGTTTGCCTTGGTATGGTGGATGATGATTGGTCGCGAACAACGCGCTGTGGCCGAAGAATTTAAAAAACTGTACCAAGTTATCAGAAAGCAAAAGCATCTTTTGGATAGCATCAACGTGTCCTTAGACGTAGGTCTTATAATGGCTGATGTGAGCGGCATGTTGCACCTTGCCAACCGTGCTTTTGGCGAAATCTTGGGCAAAAATGCAGAGGAATTACAAGGTAAAAATCTGCACTCCTTTATGTCTGATAAAGCTGCCATGCAGGTTCAAGAAGCCATATCTTTAGTGGCCAAGTCTGAAAACTCTAAAACCATTGAGTTAGTGCTTAATATTAAGGGCGAAGATCGCTTATTCCGCGCTACTCTTTTCCCCTTTTTGGACAAAGAAGACAGCACCGCAGCTGCTGTTATAACCATGCAAGATATTACTGAATTCCGTAGAAATAGCGAAAAACGTAATAAACAGCAAATGAGCACCATTGAAGCTCTTGTAGGCACCATTGAACGTGTTGACCCCTATCTTGCAGGTCATTCCAGCCTTATGCGTCGCCTTTGTGAATTGCTCGCAGATGAAATGACCTTAGAAGGTAAGGATAAAGACACCCTTGCCACTGCCGCTGTGCTCTCACAAATCGGTAGAATATTTGTACCTCGCGAACTTTTATCCAAAGCTGGAAAACTCTCCCCTGAGGAACAAGCAGAGCTTGGTAGAATTCCAGAATATGCTTATAATATTGTAAGCACCATTGACTTTGGTATTCCTGTACCGGCTGCCATTTTACAAATGAACGAAAAACTCGACGGTTCTGGCTCTCCCAAAAAATTGCAAGGAGACGAAATAAGCATTCATGGCCGTGTGCTTGCTATTATCAACACGTTTTGCGCCATGGTGAGCCCGCGAGCCTTCCGCGACGGTCTTCCCATAGATAAAGCTTTAAATATCTTGCGCGAAAACAGTAATGCTTACGATAGTGAAGTGGTAGAAAAACTCTCCCACGTCTTAAATACACCAGAAGGCTCACAAGCGGTTAATGAGCGCTTAAGCAGTGTGCAAACAAAAAAAGATTAACAAATTTCTGACTTAGTCAGGATTTTTTGGGGGAAGGCTTTAAGCTTTCCCCCTTTTTTTCAATTTAAAAGATATGTTTTGTAAAAAAAAGCCTTGCCACAAAGCATTTAAAGAGAAAAATAGTAACTTATAAAAAATACTACATTTTGCCCTTTCCATAACAAAAAAAAGCCTTATATTAGGAAATATAGGACAGTCGCTGATTTCGCCTTGTAAATTTTCTTGCACTAAGGTAATCTCCCCCTATAACATATGTCTCAAGCATGGCAATAGCATATTTTGCCAGTAACCTCGCTACTTAGGAGCTCTGTGTGATAAAGGTTCTCATCGTTGATGATTCGGTTTTCATGTGTAAAGCCTTAAAACATATTTTTTCTGGCGATGCGAACGTAGAAGTTGTGGGCATGGCGCACAATGGCAAGGAAGCTCTAGAAAAGTTACAAGTTCTCGATCCAGATGTTATTACCATGGACGTAGAAATGCCCAAAATGGATGGGCTCACTGCTTTACAAGAGCTCATGAAAATAAAGCCTACGCCCACTATTATGATTAGCTCTTTGACAGAATCTGGTGCAGAAACCACATTAAAAGCTTTGGATGCCGGCGCATTGGATTTCATGCCTAAATCGCAAAGCTCACAAGAACTTTTTGCTTCAGAACTTTTACAAAAGATTAAAGTCTTAGCTCGTAAGAAACCTCTTATGCAGTTACGTTTTAATATGCAGAAAAACCAAGAACAACGCCGCGCGCAAGGTACTGGTCTTTCAGGAGGCCTTGGTAGCAGCCTTAACAGCACAAAAAGTAATACTAAAATGCACACCACAACACCTTGTCGCGGTGTGCGAGATATGATTGCCATTGGGGTGTCCACTGGTGGACCGCCAGCGGTACAAAAAATTCTTTCTGCCTTACCCGCAAATTTTTCGGCAAGCATACTCATTGCACAGCATATGCCTGCAGCTTTCACAGGGCCTTTTGCCAAAAGACTGGATAGCACATGTGCTATAACTGTTACAGAAGCTGTAGACGGAGAACGCCCCAAGGCTGGGCATGCTTATATCGCTCCTGGGGGTAAGCATTTACGCCTTCGCATGAAAGGCCCCTTGCCTGAATTAGAAGTTTCTGAATCACCTGCCGACGCCTTATACAAGCCCTCTGCCAATGAGCTCATCAGCTCTGTGGCAAAGTGCATGCCTCGACGCTCTCTAGGTCTTATACTCACAGGTATGGGAAGCGATGGACTAGAAGGGATTAAAGTTTTAAAAGAGAAAGGTGGCTATATAATGGCGCAAAACGAAGCCTCTTGTGTGGTATATGGTATGCCCAAGGCTATTGTAGACGCCCAGCTTGCCGATCAAGTTTTAGAAATAGACGCCGTGGCTGAGGCATTGATTACAGCCATAAAAGGTTAATTGTCCAAAAAGGAAATGTCTATGAGCGCAATACAAAATGCTGACGCTTTATCCATTATTGAATCTTTGCGAAGCCGCGATAGCGATGATGTTCGCAGTGCCGCTTTTGAAGCTGGGGATAAAAAAATTGTTGAAGCAGTCCCCATGCTCAGCGATCATATAAAAAGTCGTAATGTGGGAGTGCAAGAAGCCGCTGAATACGCTTTGCGTAAAATTCGTGGTCCCAAGGTTGTGGAAAAAATGCTGCCCTATTTGCACAGTGAAGATTCATCGTTACGCAATATTGCCATGGATATTTTGCGCGAAATTGGCTGTGACGATGTACCTTCACTTTGCCCGCTTTTACGTCATCAAGATCCAGATATTCGCATTTTTATGTCTGACATTATGGGGCATACCAAAAGCCGCGCCTCTGTGGGGCCTTTATGCGAAGCTTTGCTTAAAGATCCAGAGGTGAATGTGCGCTATCAAGCTGCCATGAGCCTTGGAACTTTGGCCTTTGCCGATGCGGTAGAGCCCTTGCATCAAGCCATGAAGGATGAAGAGTGGGTGCAATTTTCTGTAGTAGAAGCGCTCACTAAAATTGGCGCCGATAGCACCATCAATACATTTGTACAATCATTACATACCAGCTCTCCCCTTGTGGCATCTATTATAATTGACGCCTTAGGTGAACTTAAAAACATTAAAGCTGTACCTTTATTATTGAAATTTGTGGAAACAGCCCCAGAGATTTTGCGCCATAAAACCGTAAAAACCATTGTACAAATTTTAGGCCCAGACTCATTATGCCTTATTGCCGAAAGTGAGCAGGCAAAGCTTAAAAAATATTTAGAAGAAGCTCTTGGCGATGAAGATGATGATGTGCAACTTATTGCCTTGTCAGGTCTTTCCGTCATGGGCGACCAAATATCTTCAGCTGCCATTATGGACTTGCTCAAAGCCAATGTTCGTAAGCCTGAAAGCGATATTTATCAGGCAGCCATCGCCGCTTTAGCTTCTATTGGCTATAATGAGACCTTTGCTGGTTTTATACGCCTTGAAGATCCTGTCACCTTACACTTAGCCACCTTGGCATCCCAGCTTATGGAATGCAATAAGTGCATGAAACAAATGAAAGAAATCTTTTTCCGCATGGAAAGAGATACCCAACGCTTAGCTGCGAAATATATATCTGTTCATGCCTCACAAGAAGACGCGCCTTTTGTTATGGAAATATTAGAGCAATGCCAAGATGAAAACGTTTTAAAAAGCGCCATCAACTGCCTTGGTAAAACCTTAAAATACATGGAAGCCCAAGATAAAGTCTTTGCCTTCTTAAGCCATTCTTACACAGATATCAAAGAAGCTGCATTGGAAGCCTGCATAGAATTGCACACGCCTACCTTACGCGAAAACTTTGTGCAGTGGGTTGAAAATGGCGATGAAGAACAACGCATGATGGCAGTGTATGCCCTTGGCGCTTTTGGAATTCAAGAAAATTTCCCTGTTATTTTACGTGCTTTAGATGATGAAAACTTCACGGTGCGCCAATTAGCTGTCGAAGCTTTTGGTCAGCAAGGCTCTATCTTGCAAGAGCATTTAGAAATTTTATGCTCTAAATTGCAAGACCCAGCCTCTGAAGTGCGCACCTCAATCATTGATATTTTAGGCGCCTCGCAAAATACATCTGCCCAGCCCTATCTTATCAATGCTCTTGATGATGAAAATGATTGGGTGTGCATACGCGCCATTGAAGCACTTTCTGCTTTGCACACAAATAATCTCATTTCTATACTTCTTGAAAAACTTCCTCATGCCTCACCCATGGTGACATTAAAAATTATTGATGTTCTCGCAGAGGTTGGCGGGGAAGAAGCATTTAAGGCGCTGCTTGAATTAGTGCAAAGCGATATTGCAGAAATTCAACAAGCAGCAACAGAAGCGATCTCTAAAGTAAAGGCAGGCTAGGCATATGTCTTCATTATTCAAGCGTCCCACATCTCCTTTCAAACAGGAGCTCAAAATTTCTGATGAAGAATTTGTCCAACTTCGCGACTTTATTTATCAGCAGTGTGGTATATTTATCGCGGAAAACCGTAAGTATCTTGTGGAAAATCGCTTAAGCAATCGCATTAAAGAATTAAAGCTTAAGT
>CAYJAL010000041.1:0-16204 GCA_964367875.1 uncultured Desulfovibrionaceae bacterium
AACGTAGGCTGTATTGAAGATATAATTTTTTTTGGGGAGGGAACTTTTTGAAAAAAGTTCCCTCCCTCAAAAACTTTTTATGGCGGCAAAGTAGTATTCTTAAACGAAATACTTTGCCGCACAAAAGTTTTCCCTCAGTAAGCTTATGATGCTTTTTTCTTTTTATATTGCATAACCATATTTAAAAAATATTCATGCACATGGCTATCTGTAGTCAGTTCTGGGTGAAAGGCTGTAACTAGCTGATTATCTTGCCTTGCTGCCACAATTTTTTCTTGTACCTCGCTTAATACTTCCACCTTATTTTCATCCAGTATTTGCGTAATATACGGGGCGCGAATAAAGGGCATTTCTATTTCTTTACCGGCAAAATGCGCCTTGGTGCTAAAGCTTGCAAGCTGCCGCCCATAGGCATTGCGGGTCACTTCCACATCCATGGTGGCAAAGTGGCGGCGCGCGTCATTATGTATATGCTTGGCTAGCAATATCATGCCGGCGCAGGTACCAAATGTGGGTAAACCTTGTGCAATTCTTTGCTGTAAAGAGCTAAAGAGCTTAAGCTCGTGCAAAAGCTTGCCCATGGTGGTGCTCTCGCCGCCAGGTAAAATAAGACCATCAATGCTGTGTTCTAAATGAGGGCTCTGGCGCAGTTCTACACTTTCAACCCCCAATGCATAGAGCATTTTTCGATGTTCAATAAAGGCGCCTTGTACCGCCAATACACCAATGAGCATTAGATACCTCTTTCAGACATAATAAGCTCAATTTCTTGTGCATTGATACCCACCATGGCCTTACCGATATTTTCAGAAACCTCGGCTAAAACTTTTGCATCCATAAAGTTGGTCACAGCTTTAACTATGGCATCGGCTCTTTTTTCGGGATTATCTGATTTAAAAATACCCGAGCCCACAAAAACGCCTTCGGCGCCCAGCTGCATCATAAGAGCTGCATCGGCTGGAGTAGCAATACCGCCGGCGGCAAAGTTTACCACGGGAAGTTTTTTATTTTCGTAGACAAATTTTAAGAGGTCATAGGGCACTTGCAATTCTTTAGCTTTATGAAAAAGCTCGTCGGGCATAAGGGCAGCAAGGGTGCTGATTTCTCTTTGTATGGAACGCATATGGGTAACAGCTTGCACAATATCGCCGGTGCCGGGTTCGCCCTTGGTGCGAATCATGGTGGCGCCTTCAGCAATGCGGCGTAAAGCCTCACCTAAATTTTTGGCGCCGCACACAAAGGGGGTGTGGAAAGTGTTTTTGTTAATATGAAAAACATCATCGGCCGGGGTAAGTACTTCGCTTTCATCAATATAATCAATTTCTATAGCTTCAAGGATTTGCGCTTCCACAAAATGCCCAATTCTGCATTTTGCCATAACAGGTATGGAAACGGCCTCCTGAATGCCCTTAATCATAAAGGGATCGCTCATGCGCGATACGCCACCGGCAGCGCGAATATCGGCAGGAATGCGCTCTAAGGCCATAACAGCGCAGGCACCTGCTTGTTCAGCAATTTTTGCTTGTTCTGCTGTCATAACGTCCATAATAACGCCGCCTTTGAGCATTTGTGCCAATTGACGATTAAGCTGTATTCTTTCTGTATTCATTGTTTTATTCCTTTTAAGATAAATTTGCACTGTGGCTAAAAATGTATAAAGAGGAATTGATATGCTTAAAATGCTCAGACAGCGAATAGTATATAATACCAGATTAAAAAAGTACTAAAATAAATTATCTTTACATTTTAAGTTGTTTTATGTATAAAATTTTTGGTATTATAAAAAATACCAGAAATATATAAATATAGAATACCATTTTTTTAAGAGAAAATTATGCTTACCTATAATCTTGTGAAAAATAAAAAATCTCCACTGTATGTACAGCTTTATGAATGTATAAAAAAAGATATAGAAAGTGGTGATATTCTTGCCCATCAAAAGCTTCCCTCCAAGCGTTCTTTGGCCGAGCATCATAGTTTAAGCATTATGACGGTGCAAAATGCCTATTTACAGCTTTTTTCGGAAGGCTATATCTATACGCAGGAGCGTAGGGGGTATTTTGCTTCAGAAATACCGCAAATGGAGCAAAATAACGAGTTTAAAAATAGAATAGTACGTTTAAATGCCGCAGCAAGTGATACGGAAAAAAAGTATTATCGTTTTGATATTTCGCAAAGCTCTATGGATAAGAAGAGCTTTCCCTTTGCCCTGTGGTCGCAGCAAATGCGTGAGGTTATGCGGCAAAATCAAGACACTTTGCTGGAAAAACTTCCCCCCGCCGGCCTGTGGGCTTTAAGGAAAGCTATCAGTGAATATTTGTTACAAAATAGGCGCTTATATGCGGATCCTAACACTATACTAATTGGCGCAGGTACGGAATATCTATACGCTTTGCTGGCTAAACTTTTGGGCAGGGATGCCATTGTGGCTGTGGAAAATCCCGGTTATGGCAAAATAACGACGGTGTATACATCAGAAGGGTTGGATGTAAAGCATATCCCTTTAGATAGTTCTGGATTGTCTGTGGATGTTTTGGCAAAAAGCCCTGCGCATATTGTGCATTTATCGCCTGCGCATAATTTTCCTACGGGTATAGTTATGCCCATTGCGCGGCGCATGGATATTTTGGAATGGGCCAAAGAAAAAGAAGGGCGCTATATTATAGAAGACGATTACGATAGTGAGTTCCGCTTTGCCAGTAAGCCGCTTCCCAGTTTGTTTTCTAAGGATATGTATGAAAAAACCATATATATGAATACCTTTTCCAAGACGTTAGCGCCCACATTACGCATAAGCTATATGATTTTGCCCCCAAAGCTTATGGAAAAGTATACACGGGATTTTTCTTTTCATTCGTGCCCTGTATGTGGATTTGAGCAGCATATTTTGGCAAATTTTATTTCTAAAGGCTATTTTGAAAGACATATCAATAGAATGCGCAAAAAATATAAACAGCAAAGAGATGCCATTTTGCAGAGCATTCAAGAAAGTGAGCTAGGGCAGTACGCTGAAATACGGGAAGAATTGTCGGGCTTGCATTTTGTTTTATATATTAAGACAACCAAAAAAGAATCTGAAATAAAGCAGCTAGCGCAAGGCTATGGTGTAAAGCTGTCTTTTTTATCAGAGTTTTATATGGATAAGCCGCCTCTTAATAAGGGGGAAGGTATAGAATTTTTGGTAAATTATGCTGGTATAGAACCACAATCCATGGCGCAAATTATGAAAATTTTGGCAAAAATACTTGGTGAGTAGCTGGGAGATTGGCTTATATTACAGAGAGCGCTTTTTGTGAGACTTTTTCTATCTCAAAAATTAGGGTAACACTTCAATCATAATGGTTTGCACATCCAGTGCATTGTGCATTTCGTCGCCTCAGAGATCTTTGAGGCTAAATCCTATATGAACGCTGAAGGCATACATGCCGGCTTTATGGAAAATAAGCGTAGATGTGGGCATGCCTTCCACTAGGGTAAAATCTTCTTGGGGGCTGGTGCTGGTTTCTATTTTTACCGTGGGGGTGGAACCTTCGGGCATAAAGGGTGGCAAGGTAATCTCTATGGGGGTGCTTTGCCCTATGCGAACTTTTTGGGGATAATGCACATCGATGTGAAAGGTATTTTCCTCTGCGTAGGCAAAGGAGATGCAGAGGTGGACTAGCAAAGAGATTAACAAGGGGGCTAGTAAAGAAATTGGGGCGTAAGGGAAAAGTATTTTTTTCATAGGATGCAATAAGGGGAGGAAAATTCCTCCCCTGTGTGATTTTTATACTGTTAGAGTGATGTGGCTGCTTCGGGCTCAGTAGGCGCAGTAGATTCAGCCGGTTCTATGGGGGTAGCCGGTTCTGCCAATTCAGCTGGCTCAGTAGGTTGTACTTGCGGCTCAGTGGGCACTGGCTCGCTTTGCACTTCACTATTTTGTTCCGTGGTGACTTCCTGTACAGTGTCTAGAGTCATCTCTGGAGTAGCGTCAGTTGTGGGCGCAGCTTCTGGTGTAGATTCTGGTGCCACTTCTGGTGCTGCATCCGGTGTAGGTTCTTGTGCCGATTCCGGTGTAAGTTCTGGCGTAGGCTCTGGCGCCGTAATAACAGGCGTAGGCTCAGGATTTTGCGGAATTTCTTCCCCTTCTATAGGAGCTACGCGCTCATGGCTTACAGGGTGCGTGGGCATATGCGGTGCTATGCTGGGGGGCAGCGTGCCAAGGCCGGCGCCCATGGGGTGCTGCATGGCGGCATGTCCCACCAGAGAAGGTGCCACAAAAAGCGTCATGGGCTGTGCCACAAGTACGAAGAAAAGCGCCATAACCATAAGGGCTCCCTCGGAAAAAGAACGCTGGGTAAAGCGCACCAATAGCAATGCTGTGAGGATGAACACAGCGGAAAGCAAAGGTAAGCCCTTCATGGCGCTGAGTATTCTGGCCATGTCTTCATTCAGATAGGGCGTCCAATAGGGAGCCGTGGCGGGAATGCTCATGACGGTAATGGCTACGCCGCAAAGGAGCAAGCACACTGCCAAGAGCAAGAAAAACATATTACTGCCAAGGCGGGAGAGATTGCATAAGGTTTTGGCAAGGATAAGGCCAAGGATGGGCACTAAGAAAAAGGCGCTAAAGAGGGCATCGTTTTTTTGGAATACAATAAGGGTCATGCCTATGATAGCCAATAAGTACAACCATGTGGGGCCGGAATTCTCTTTGCGAGAAGCCTTTAAATTCGTGAAGGACTTGGCAAGCACGCTGAACCATGAGGCAAAGATGGGTAAAATAAGCCAAGGCAGAATACCAAAAAGCACAAAGACCAAGGCCCATGGGAGGGGCAAGGGCCAGTAGGGGGGTATAAAGGGAGCCACTGCCGTAAGCATAATGGCATCAAGGGCTGTGGCATGCTCACTGCCAAGAATGGATATAATCAACCACAGGGCAAAGCTAAGCACTAAAACGCCAAAGCCGATGACGGCATCCAATTGGTGGGCACGGTGTAAAGTGCCGCGCCAAAGAATAAGTAAGATACTGGCTAATAGCGTTGTCCAAAGGGGGATAAAACCGCCTGTGAAGGTGGCTAAGGCTAAGAAAAGAAAACCAAAGATAAAGGAACATGGCGCGGACTCTTTTGTCCAGCCGCGATACAATAAGGCGCTGGAGAGAGCAAAAAAGCCGGCGGTGAGCATTTCTGGGCCCACCATGTGCATGAAGATAAGAAAGAGCGGGCAGCTTAAGATCAGAAGGCCGCCGCCAAAGCTAGCATGACGCCCCATTTTGGTGCACAGACCCAGAGCATACACACCGCAAAGGGCTATAAGCGCTGCCAAGGCAGAAAGTACAGGCAAAAAGATGCTCTCCGGTAGGGGCAGTAAATCCACCAAGGCCATAAACCAATAATAGCCGGGTAGGACAACGCCTAGAGCTTCAGTTAGAGCTTCAGTGGTTGGTGGAATAAGCCATTGCCCTGTGGCCTGCATTTTTTGGTAAACATCCATATGCGCCATTTCCACAGGGAAATAGACCGAAGGAAGCCAAATACTGGCAAAAATATGGAGAACAAAAAGCAGTAGTAAATACAAGGGAGCCAGCTTGCTCATATGCGCAAAGGCTTTGGCAGCAAAACCCATGACCGGGCTAGTGCTTTGATCAGGGCTTTGGCCAGCATTTTGGTCAGCACTTTCGGGAGCGCTTGGGGCAGCGTTTGGCTGCGGTTTTTGCCCAGCTTCTTGTCCAGCTTCTTGCTTTGGCACCGTGCTGTCTTCTTCCGTAGTGCTAAAATTCAGCGGCGCTGTGTGTTCTTTTAATTCTTCAGCAACGCTTGTACTTTTTTCTGCGCTTTTTTCTGTAGAATTTTCCGGTAATTTTTCCGTCACCATAACAAAATTTGGCGCATCTATATTTTGTTCAAAAGGGGCAACGTCTTGTTGTGATGCGTCTGGCTGTGAAACTTCTGGGCTTGCCGCGTCTGGCTGCGAGGTCTCAGGCTGTGACGCGTCTTGTTGTGATGTTTCTGGCTGTGTATCTTTTTCTTGCGCCGTAAGATCTGTGTCTTCTCTATTGTGTTTTGTATCCTTGGTCATACCTTCCTCCAAAACTGCACGGTAAGTAAAAAAGAAGAGGAGGAAATAGTCTGCCTCCTCAGATTAATGACAACCCCCACTTCGCGGTGGTTGCGCCGCTATTGTCAGCCAAGCTGCCAAGCGGAAAGGCACAAAAAACAATCGCTTAACGGCGCAAATAAATTGCGCCTACTCCTGTTTTTTGGGTAGTGCCGACCTTGTCAGCACTATATATTGTTAAGAATTTTTCTTTTCTGCTTCTTTTACTTCATTCCAAAGACTGTCTTTATCATCTAGTTCCATGTTGACAAAGTCTAGCCCTCTCTCTCTCGCCAAGGCTTCCATGGCCTCAAAACGTTGTAAAAAACGCATGGTGCTAAAGTCCAGCGCTTCGCTGGCTTTAATGCCTTTACGTCTGCCAAGTTCCACCAAGGTGAAGAGCATGTCGCCAAGCTCATGCTTTTGAGCTTCTTGATCGTTGCCTTGCGCCACGTCAATCCATTCTAGCCATTCCGCTTCCACTTGTTGCTCTACCTCTTGCTCTTCAGGCCATGTAAAGCCTACGCGAGCGGCCTTGGAGTGAATGCGATAGGCTTTCACAAGCGGTGGTAAGGAGCGGGGCAGAGAATCATACACGCCCTTGGGCTTACCTTCTTCGTCTTGCTTTTCGCTGCGTTTAATGGCTTCCCACGCTTTAAGCTGCTCATCCATGCTTTCAAAAGTGGTATCAGAAAAGACATGGGGGTGGCGGCGAATCATTTTTTCTGCGCTCATGGTAAGGGCTGTTTCTAAAGAAAATTCCCCTTTATTTTCATAGCACTTGGCAATGTGTAAGAGCAAAAAAGCCACGTCGCCCAGCTCTTCACACACATCTTGGCTTTTACCTTGGCGAATGGCGTCCACCAATTCGTGACATTCTTCAATGACATAATCTGCCAAAGAAAGCGGCGTTTGCTCTTTATCCCAAGAGCAGCCATCAGGGCCAATGAGTTTTTCTAAGACAGATTGTGCACGTTCCAAAGATTTCATAAATATCCTTTATAGCTCAAGTAGGTTAGGCATTGCTTTGAAAGAAATCGTGCGGAATATAGGCACGAATGCTTTCAATAAAATTGTTTAAATAGGGGAGGAGAAAAGAGTTTTGCAAAAATTCTGCCTGACCAAAAAAGCGCTCTGTAATAAGAATCACTATACTGCATAAGAAGGTCGCCTTGGCAATGCCTAAAATGCAGCCGGCTAATTTATCTGCCCAAGGCAGCATAGCCAGGGTTAATATGGATTGCATAACGACAGCGCAAAGCCCAGCCACAATATTGGCACCCAAAAAGAGCAAAAGATAGGCTGCAATGGTGCGCCAAGATTCGCCATCAATGAGGGTTAAATGGACACTGAGCATGGGATGATAGGTATAGGCAAGCCACAGGCCGCCAATGAGGCCCACAAGGCTGAAAAATTCTTTACAAAAACCGCGTACAAGCCCGAAAATGGAGAAGTAGGCAAAAATAATGGCAATGAAAATATCAAAAAAACTAAATTCCATGAAGGACTCCTTGAAGATATGCTTCCCTTTTAGCAAAACATGGCTGTGTAGACAAGTGGACTTATGCCTTGCAGCCCTGTTTATGTGGCGTAAAAAATTATGTTCCCAGGTGTGGCAGTAAGCAGGCCTTTGCTTCTTGCGCTTCTTGGCAAGAGAAGGTAGAAAAGGGAAGTTATTTCTTAAAGTGAGTGTACATGTCTACAACTTTAACATCGTATTCACCTCTTATTCACGTATCTGTGTGTGGTAAGACCTTTGAATTGCATCGCGCTGCCGATTTAGAAAGCCTTTGGGATGCCATGACAAAAGAGGTGCGTCCTTCTGCTTTCGAAGAAGATGAGCGTTTGCCCTATTGGACAGAGCTTTGGCCTTCTTCGGTGGCCTTATGTGGTTGGTTGCAAAGCCAAAAAGCGCGTATTACCGGAGCGCGATGCCTTGATGTGGGCTGCGGCCTTGGCCTTACGGCCATGGTGGGGCAATGGCTGGGCGCCAAGGTTATAGCCATGGATTATGAAGAAGATGCTTTGCACTTTGCTCATAAAAATGCCGAGGTTAATGGCATTACGCAGCCTTTATGGACTGTCATGGATTGGCGCAGGCCTGCACTTCAAAAGGGCAGTATAGATTTTTTATGGGGCGGGGATATTATGTATGAGCGCGGCTTTGTACACCCCGTGCTTAATTTTATGGATCATGTTTTGGCAGAAAATGGCGTGGCCTGGGTTGCAGAGCCTTGTCGCTCTGTGTATGAGCATTTTCGGGCAGAAATTATACGGCGTAAGTGGGTAGCCAAAAGAGTGTATGAAGCCCCGGTGGAGGCTTTGTATGCGCAAGATGTGCCCGTTACTGTGCAAGTGTGGGAATTGCGCCGCTAAGTTTTTAGAACGAGGTCTATATGAGTAAAGTTACGCGTTTTGGTGTTTCATTAGATACAAATTTGCTCGCTTCCTTTGATGCCTTATGCGAAAAAAATTCCTATGCCAACCGTTCTGAGGCCATACGTGATCTCATACGCAAAGCCTTGGTTGAAGATAGTTGGAATACAGCGCAAGAAGAAGCCGCAGGCACATTAACCTTGGTGTATGATCATCATAAAAGTGATATTTCTAAAAGGCTTATGGCCGCGCAGCACGATGCCCATGATTGCATTATTGCCACCTTACATGTGCATTTAGATCATCATAATTGCTTAGAAGTTCTTATACTTAAAGGCGAAGCTGAGCGTATTAAATCCCTTGCGCATGCTCTCATATCCATTCGCGGTGTGAAACATGGCGCTTTTTCATCTACAACAACAGGTCAGGATTTGGTATAATGGAAGATGTGCAAATGGGCCCGGCCTTGGTGCCCCTAGATATAGATCGTGTTGGTATTAAAAACTTTTCTTTGCCCATGGTGGTATTGGATAGAAGTGCAGGGCGCCAGCATACGGTGGCCAAAGTATCCCTTGGGGTGGAACTGCCTTCTGCCTTTAAGGGCACACATATGAGCCGCTTTGTGGAGGCTTTGGAAGGCTTTGGCGAAGAGCTGGATTACCCTTCCTTAAAGCGCTTATTGCAAGATGTAAAACGCAGACTGCATGCACAAAAGGCCAGCATTACCTTTGCCTTCCCGTATTTCATACGCAAAAAAGCTCCCGCTACCGGTGCCCTGGGCCTTATGAATTATCAATGTATTCTTACAGGGGAAATGGGGCAAGATGAAGATAAGCCGGAATTCTTGTTAGAAGTAGAAGTGCCTGTCATGTCTGTGTGTCCATGCTCCAAAGCCATTAGCAAAGAAGGGGCGCATAGTCAGCGCACTTTGATACGTATGGCTGTGCGTATGCGTAAGTTTTTTTGGATAGAAGAATTGGTGGAAATTGCCGAAAAGGCCGGCTCTTCTCCTGTATATAGTTTACTGAAACGTGCCGATGAAAAATTTGTCACAGAAGCGGCTTTTGCCAATCCGGCTTTTGTGGAGGATGTGGTGCGCGCCACGGCCATTTGTCTTTCTAAGCATGAACAAGTGTCTTGGTATAGGGTAGAAGTGCAAAGTATGGAATCCATACATAATCACGAAGCTTTTGCCTGTATTGAGGCTTTTAATACCTTATAGGATTTTTATGTTACAAGATCATATTATTTCTTTTGAAGATGGGAAAATTAGCGTGCAGCATGAGGCTTTTACCAATGCTGCCATTGCCAAAAAAGCCACCATGCTTTTAAAATTTTATCCCGGTGTGAAGGGTGTTCAGTTAGAGAGCAGTACAGGTATTTTAGAAATAACTTACAATGCACAGCGTTTAAGTAAAGAAAAGGTTATGGAACTATTGGCGCAAGGGGAGTCTTGGCTTGTCGACGCGCAAAAATAACACATAACAGGCTGTTGAAAAAGGACAGTTTGCTATAAGGCCGCAGGACGCGGCCTCGCCCCGCAGGGGAGCAAGCTAAAGACAAGACGGAATTCACTTCCGTCGCAGGCGACGCTTGCGATAGCTTGTGTCGTACAGGACGTACGACCAAGCGTTATGTAAACTGTTGAAAAAGAACTGTCTGCATTTAAAATCCCATGAGCATAGCCATGGGATTTTATTTTGAGACATCATGCGCCTTAGTCTTTCTTTCAAGGAGGACATATAGCCGCCATGAAAGTTTTTTGGAAGGGGCCAGAGCAGTTTGGGGAAACCTTTTTTTCAAAAAAGGTTTCCCCAGTAAAAATTATAGCAAAAAACTATAGTAAAAACATTAATAATCTTAAGCCCACAAGACCATGCGTGTGTCTAAGGGGGAGAAAAGGTCAATGGTAAAGGGCACTACGCGTACGCCATAGGAGTGATGACCATTTTCGGTAATGGTAAATTCTCCTGTAAAGAGTAGTTGCCCTGATTCTAAACGCTCAGCGAATTTCAGCGGATGAATTTGCGGTTTTTCCACAAAATCAAATTGTTCACTGCGACCCACCACATATTCCACGCGTAAGGATTGGGCATCCAGCTCGCAAGGGTTTACCTTTACGAGGATATGTATTTTTTGCCCCACGTATAAGGTGTCATTGTCTACGCCTTGGAAAATCACTTCGTCAATGGTGACACAAGGGAAGGAGTTGGCAATGGTATATTTCCACTCTGCAATACGCTTTGCTTTGGCAAAGTCCTCTTCATACATGATATTTTTTCTAATGGCCGTGGGTAAATAATAATCACGGGTATAGTCATTTACCATGCGGTGCGAGCTAAATTGTGGGGTTAGGGTGCGCATGGCATGGCGTGCCATATCCATCCATTTTTCCGGTATATTTTGGGCATTGCGCTCAAAGTATAGCGGAATAATTTGCTCTTCTAAAGTGCTGTACAAAGAATCAGCATCGGCATAATCGGCCTGGCTGTCAATTTCGTGTAATTTGGAAACCACAGGGCCAATGGTCCAGCCATTGTTTGCATTATACCCTTCGCACCACCAACCGTCGGAAACGCTGAAATTGAGGCCACCATTTACCGAAGGCTTCATGCCGCTGGTGCCGCTGGCTTCATTGGGTCTGCAGGGGGTATTCAGCCAAATATCGCAGCCGCGAGTTAAGAGCTTAGAAACAGAAAGGCTGTAATTTTCCATAAAATACACATGACCCACAAAACGCTCATCCAAGGTGTTTTTGACAATTTGCTTTAAAATGTCAATGCCTTGCTGGTCTGCAGGGTGGGCTTTACCCGCAAATATAAAGATAATGGGGCGCTTGGTATCGCTGAGGATAGCTTGCAAGCGTTCCATATCGGCAAAGAGTAAATGCGCTCTTTTATAGGGGGCAAATCTTCTGGCAAAACCAATGATAAGGGCGTCGGGATTGGTGAGGCCGGCGCGCATTTGGCGTTGCACGGCAGGGGGCACATCCAAGGTTTTGAAAAAGCTTGGCAGGCCTTTATCCACCGCTTGTAATAATTTTGCCTTTTCGCCGCGGCGAATATCCCAAATCTTTTGCGAAGGTATGGAGTAAATTTTATCCCAAATGTCTGCAGAAGGGGGGAGATCTTCCCAGCCCGGCTCTAGGGTTGTGTTCAGTAGGGCACGCATGGGCGCCGACACATAAGAAGACACATGTATGCCATTGGTGACAGATTTAATGGGCACTTCGGCATGGGAATAGCCCTTCCAGGCTGCTTGCCACATGCCACGCGACACATCGCCGTGCAAGCGACTGACACCATTAGATTTTAAGGAGTAATTAAGCGCCAGTACCGTCATTTCAAACATATTACGGTTGGAGCCTATAATACGTCCCATATTTAAGAAATCCTGCATGGAAAGACCCATTTGCTGGGCATATTCGCTGAAATAGCGTTCCACAAGATCAGGATTAAAGCGTTCATTGCCGGCGTCCACAGGGGTGTGCGTGGTGAATACACAAGAGGCACGCACCACTTCGCAGGCCACTTCAAAGCTTAGGCCTTGGTGCACTAGCTTACGTAAACGCTCAAGTATTAAGAAGGCAGAGTGCCCTTCGTTCATATGGTAGACGGCAGGGCTAATGTTTAGCTGTTGCAACATACGTACACCGCCCATGCCGAGAAGGATTTCTTGGCGTAAGCGACAATCACGGTCAGCCACATAGAGCTGCGCAGTGGTTTTGCGATCTTCCGGCGTATTGATGGCCATATCTGTATCCATAAGGTACAGCTTAATGCGTCCCACTTTGGCCAACCATACTTGAGCATGCAGCTGGCGGCCGGGTAGGTCCACCGTAACCACCACAGGCTCACCGTCTTCTTGCAGCACACGCTCCACAGCCATGGAGGCAAAATCATTTTCCGTATATACGGCCAATTGACCGCCTTCTGGGGTAAGCTTTTGGCGGAAGTAGCCATTTTTATATAAAAGACCCACGGCCACCAAGGGAATATTTAAATCACTGGCAGATTTAAGATGATCCCCGGAGAGTACGCCTAAGCCACCGGAATATATGGGAAGGCTTTCGCAAATGCCATATTCGGTAGAAAAGTAGGCCACAGGATTTTGCTCAGAAAGCACATCTTCTATATTTTGAGCTTGTTCTCCCATATAGCTGTCGAATCTTTCAAGCAATATGTCCATTTTATTCATGAAATCTAAGTTTTCGCTTAATTCTGCCAAGCGAGAACCGGGCACATTGGCTAAAAGTTCTATGGGATTGTGTTCGCATTTTTCCCACAATTCCGCATCAATGGAGGAGAATAACTCCCAGCCTTCCGATTGCCAGCACCACCACCAATTTTCTGTGAGGTCACGCAAGCGTTTTAGGCGCTCCGGAAGGAAAGAAATGGCCATGAAAGAGCGCAGTACAGGGGTCACCGAGGATGTGGTTTTAAGCACATGTTTAATGTCACCGGAAAAACCAAAGGCTTTATTGTTGCGCTCCAAGGCTTTTTCTAAAGCGTGAGAAAAGGCATCAATATATTTGGGGAAGAAGTCCTTCCAGGTGAAGTAATCAGAGATATGGCGTGCAGCTTTGCGCGATTTTTCTAATTCTTTCGGGCTTTGTGTAATGGCTTTTAATGTGGTTTCGCGCAGCTCTGCTAAGACTTTATCATAGGATTGTTGCAGACGTGACACCACATACACACCGCCGCTGAAATTTTCTTTAGCTTGTATTTGGCGTGCCCATACCCCAAAGCCTGCCAAATCTGTGGTAACGGTGGGCACTGCCCAAGCCACGCTTTCTTGCGGGGTATAGCCCCAAGGCTCGTACCATGAAGGGAAGGCACCAAGATCGCATGCGCTCAGCACTTGATCATAGGTAAGGTTTAAGAAACCGTCATTACCGTCCAATTGCGCAGGGTTAAAAATAACTTGCACATTATTTTCCGGTGCATTGGTAAGGCCAAGGCGCATGCAGGAATTTAAAATGGGATCATTGGGGCTATTGTACACATGGTGAGACGTAATCCAATGTTCGTTACGCGGCGGCTTTTTGCTGGGATCTCCGCCCACAGCGTCGGGATTGGCGCCGGTATGTCCGCCCATAACGGCAAAGATGGCCACCACATGAGTATCCGTACCGCGTAAGGTTTCATTGATGCCGGCCAAAGCTTCCAAGAAAGCATCCAGGCCTTTATTTCTAAATTCATAGCGTCCGGAAATAAGAATATAGCGCACATTTTTAGGTACAGGGCGGCGCAAAAGTTTACCTATGGCTTCACCCATTTGGGCGTGATAAGCTTTTACTTTTTTGCGATCGGTGGAATAATCCGGAATAACGCGCATATCTAAGCCATTAAGGGTCACCACATCGGGAGTACGCGCCAAGAAAGTGGCAGCTTCTGCGGCGGTAATATCGCTCACAGTGGTGAAGCAATCGGCTTCTCTGGCGGCGATTTTTTCCATGGAGCATTTGGCTGTAATATTATGATTGGCAGCTTCACGAGCAGGATTTAGCTTGTGCATTTGCTTGTGAATATCGCAACCGGTGCTGGCCAAAGCGCGCCCCAGCATGGTGGCGTGGGTGGTGAAAATGGTGCCGATGGCCGGAGCTTGACGCTTTAGGGTAAGCAGGCCTGCGCCGCACATCCATTCGTGAAAGAGCGCCACGGCTTTATGCCCTGTGGGTTCCACGGTGCCCTTATAAATGGCAGCAATAAGCTCGCCGCAGGTAGCACTAAACATGACAGGCTCGGCATAATCATAGCCGCCGGTCATGGAGTCTACGCCATAGTTGTTCCAAAGCTCAAAAAGCAATTGGTTCACATTCATGCGGTTTTTAAAATCTATAAGGATGGTTTTAGGACGACCCGGAATATTCCAGCGTCCTAAGCGGCATTGAAAATTATTCATGGCGAGGATGGGGCGTAACTGTGCCCAGCAAGGCTCGTCGGTTTCTTCAAATTCGGCATTATTGCCAAGATCTGGTCCCAGCATGTAATAATTATCGCCAAAAAAATCCACAGCGCAGAGGGCTTTACTGCTTACTACAGTGTAAATTCCACCCACTTTATTACATACTTCCCAGCTTACTTCAAAAGCTGTAGCTTGCTCTAAACCTGTAAACATACATCCTCCTCAAAGTTGTATGACCATAGACTAAGTTTTTGAAAGGCAAAATTACAATACGCATTGTGGCAGTTTGGCTACCACAATGCGTCTATTATCTTCTGAAAAGTACAATAAAGGTCAAAAAACGACGTATTGTACAAAATGAAAGCGTAAGGCTTTTAGGCTGTTCCCTTGGGCAAGGATTGCTCAAAATCGGCTATGACATTCATATAATTTATATAGGCGTCATAGGGGGAACCATAGGGACTGAAATATTTATGCACATCGCCGTCAGAGAACCATTTGGTACACATATAGTAAAAATGGTCAGATGTTTGCAGACGACGCCATGTTTTTAAGATATCCATATTCTTGCAAGCGCGTACCTTGTCTTCCAAACGGTACACAGCCTCAATGGCATCGTATTGCATATCATTTCCAAGCCATGCGGTCAAATCTCTTTCCGCGTCAGCCCAGGAAATTTCTTCGGGTATATCTAAACGCGCCATGGGTGCCACACGCTCAGCGGCTTCTGTGGGGGTAATAAAGCCAAAATTAGGATTACTTAATACTTTTTCAGGCAGGGCGCGCATAAATTCAAAAATGCCCGTATCTTCCCATTGATGCTCACCAAAGGTTTCATAATCCATAAAGAGGTTAATAAGTTCCCCTTGTAATCCGGCTGTATGCACCCATTGAGAGAATTTATCTGCCGTGAGGGGAAATTCTGGCCAGCCGCGATTGGAAAAACGGAAGGCTATGTCGTCGGATAAACGATAGTTTTTGAGTAAAAGCTTTAAATCAAGGCAATTGGAGGGCTGATACACCACATTGGGGCTACGCCAACCAAGGATATGATCAACGCCTTCGGCCAGGATGGCTTTATAGCCCAGCTCTTCCACCATTTTGGCAATGCGATTGCTATATATAAGCTCTGTATTGCGAAAAACTTGGGGTTTCACATTAAAATACTCTAAGAGCATATCATCGTGCATGCGTACTTGCTGCTTAAATTCATCGGGAGAATACAGCGCCGAAAGGGAGTGGGCATAGGTTTCTGATAAAAGCTCCACGCAACCTGTTTTTACTAAATCCTGAAAGGATTTCAATACTTCAGGTGACCATGTGGCCAGCTGTTCTATAACTACGCCGGACAAAGAGAAGGCAATTTTAAACTTCCCTTCATATTTTTCAATAAGTTCCAGCAAAAGCTGATTCATGGGCAAATAGCATTTGCGCGCTACTTTTTGTAAAATTTCCCCATTGGCCTTATCATCTTCGTAAAAGTGATTTTGGCCTAAATCAAAGACGGTGTAATGGCGCAAACGGTAAGGCTGATGCACTTGGAAGTAAAAGCAAATAGATGACATACTTATTCCTGTTCTGTAAAAGTCTGTAAGCAAAAGAAAAATAATGGTATTTTTCTGGCTTTGTCTGCATTACTGCGTTTTAGCGCAGTGTTCGTACACGTTAATAAGTTTATTGGCGGCATTTTCCCAGCGTATGTGCTGCAACTCTTCGCGGCATTGCTTCACCATTTCACCAGCCAAACGCGGATGCTCAAGCACGGCGCAAATTTTATTGGCCATGGAGCGCACATCCCAAAAGTCTACCTTGAGGGCATTTTGCACCACTTCCGCCACGCCGG
>CAYJAL010000042.1:0-2590 GCA_964367875.1 uncultured Desulfovibrionaceae bacterium
CTCAATCTTTGCAAGCTTTATATGCTGCTTACCCTGGCACCACCATGCACTTCGTATCCGTAGCTGACACTGCTAAGGGTCAAGCTGTTATGCAACAACTTGCTGCTCTTAAGAGCAACTCCTTACTCGTAGACGCACGCGACATCATCAACACTGAAGAAGCTGCTAAGTCTTTTGTTGCTAAAGCTTTCTACATTCCTACCATTCCTTCTGAAAGCGTAGAAAGCCTCCGCTCTGTGTTCTTCAACACAGCTAAGTACAACATCACTAAGGCTGCTGCTGAGCGTCTTGATCGCATGGCTGCTATCCTTAAGACCCGTCCTGAACTCAAAGTTTTCGTAGAAGGCTTTGCTGACGTACGTGGTAACATTCCTTACAACAAGACTCTTGCTGACAACCGCGCTAAGGCTGTTAAGTCTTACCTCGTAAGCAAGGGCTGCAACGCTGACGCTATCATCTTGAAGGGCTTTGGTGAAAACCAATACTACCCAACTTTAGCTGGTAACCGTCGCGCTGACATCATGATCATTTGGGAATAATTTTCCAAAGCATGATGCTTAGTAAAGCTGTTTCAGTTAGCTAAGTTCTTAAGGGGAAGCTTTTGCTTCCCCTTTTTTTTTGCGTTAAAAATATCTCTGCTTACTCTTAGAAAGAAAAAAGTATACTCCTAGAAAATACCCATTAAATCATAGTCTTTTACTAAAAAATACATTTACGTATAAAATATACTATTGATTTAATAAGCATAAAATGTCATATGCGGGGTTCTTTACAAACTTGATAAAAATCTTGTTTTATAATACAAGGGATTAGACGTAAAAAACATATATAAGATCTTGTTTACACGATGAAAAACTTTCGGCCTTAGCTTTAAGCTTTTATTGTACAGCAAACTTGACAACGCTGCCTTGAGAATTATCTAAACGTCTATGCCAAAACCCAAAAGCATAGCTCGAGGTATCAGGCACATGAGGCTACTATGAAAGAATATATTAATACACAGTCGCAAGATTTTTTAATCCAAATATTGAGCAGCTTAAACATTCCGCTTTCGTGCTGGAGTGAAAATGACGAATTGCTCTATGCTTCTGAAAGTATATTGCGCATCTTGCAATGTCCTAGTATTGAAGATCTTGGCACCAATAATGCAACCTACTCACCTCAGTTTCAGCCTGATGGACGCTCTTCTGACGAGCACAGAAAAGAAAACCTAGGCAAGGTTAGGCGCCATGGCAGCACAACATTCATTTGGGCTCACCTGCTCCCCAGCGGTGAAGAGCTTCTTGTAGAATACAAATTACACCTTACAAAAATTCAAGAACAAACTGTTATTGTAGCTCAGCTTACAGAAACGCAAAATTTGCTCCACAGCCTTGATAAAAAGTATGCAAGTGAAAAACGCGCCAAGGCTCTTCTTGATGCCACCCCTATGGGCATATGCTACTGGAATAAAAATTTTTGTTTGTATGATTGCAATGATATTATGGTGGAATTTCTTGGCATTGAAAGCAAGGAAGAATACTTACAAAATTTTAAAACCTATAGACCTGAGTTTCAGCCTTGCGGCCAACGCTCAAGCGAGCTTGCCAAAAACGCCTTAGAAATAGCCTTTCGTAATGGGCATCATCAATTCTACTGGACGCATCTTGACGCCAAGGGCCAAGAAATACCTGTGCTTATAACCTTAAAAAAAGTTAAGCTTGGCGATGATGAAATAATTGTAGAATTTACCCAAGATTTACGAGAACTTAGAGCTAGCCAGCAAGAAGCCTCTGCGGCCATTGAGCGCACACAAATAATGCTGGATACCATGCCTATGGGAGCAAACTTTTGGAATAAAGAATTTAAAAACATTGCTTCTAATATGGCTGCGGCTAAGCTTTTTGGCCTTAAAAATGCCGAAGAATATTTAGATAGATTTTACGAACTTTCGCCGGAATATCAAGCTAATAACGAGCTTTCCATCACCGCCGCCTATGATAAAGTTCGCACTGCCTTTGACGAAGGCTATTGTAAATTTGAGTGGCTGCATCAAGACATTCACGGTAATCCCATACCCACAGAAGTAACGCTTATTCGCCGCAAATATCAAGGTGAGGATATTGTTCTTGGCTATACTCAAGACTTACGAGAACTTAAAGCCAGCCAAGAGCAAACGCGCGAAGCAGAAGAACGCAGTAATATTATTCTGGATACCATGCCTTTGGCCGTAAATTTTTGGAATAAAGATTTTAAGCTCTTTGGCTGCAATAAAGATGCGGTAAAGCTTTTTGGCCTTGGAACAGAGCGCGAAGTAATTGCGCATTTCGAAAAGCTGTATCCGGAATTTCAGCCCGACGGAACACCATCGGTACAAAGCGTTAAAGATGTTATCACCAAAGCGTTCCGCGATGGCTATACAAATTTTGAGTGGATGCACCAAGATATACAAGGCAACCCCTTACCTGTAGAAGTAACCTTGGTGAGTTCACAATACCGCGGCGAAGAAGTCGTAGTGGCTTATTTGCGTGACCTAAGAGAGCTTAAGGCCACCCAAGAAAAAGCTGCCGAAGCCACAGAGAGAAGCCAAATTATGCTGGACACCATGCCC
>CAYJAL010000042.1:2690-16140 GCA_964367875.1 uncultured Desulfovibrionaceae bacterium
TTATGCTGGACACCATGCCCCTATGCGCCAATTTCTGGAGTAAGGATATGGAGAATATAGCGTGTAATGCCGCAGCGCCGCGCCTGTTTGATCTTAAAAACAAGCAAGAATATTTAGATAGATTTTTTGAACTATCGCCAGAATTTCAACCTAGTGGAGAGCGCTCAGCAGAAATTGCCGGAAGAAATATTCAAATAGCGTTTAAAGAAGGCAAATGCACCTTTGAATGGATGCACCAAAAGCTGGACGGCACCCCCATGCCGGCTGAAATTAGCCTTATACGCACCACTTTCCGCGGCGAAGATGCCGTTGTGGGCTTTACCACAGACCTGCGCCAAATTAAAGCTAGCCAAGAGCTGGCACGCGAGGCAGAGCATCGTAGCCAGCTTATGCTTGACTCATTTCCCATGGGAGCCAATTTTTGGGATGCAAGCTTTGGCTTAGTGGATTGTAATATGGAAGTTGCAAAGCTTTACGGCTTTACCGACAAGAAAGAATATATGGCCAATTTCCATTCTATTTTACCGGAATTTCAACCAGACGGACGCCCTTCTGTGGAAGTGGTGCGCGCTTGGTTAAAGCAAGCCCTAGAGTCCGGCCATGAGCGCTTTGAGTTTATGTGCATTATGCCAAATACCCAAGAACCTTTACCGGTGGAGGTAACCATTGAGCGCATTGTGCACAAGGGCGCTTATGGTGCCATTAGCTATGTGCGTGATTTACGTGAATTTAAGGCCATGCTTAAAGAAATTCACGAAGCAGAAAAAGACTTGCGCCAAGCCAAGGATGTGGCAGAACAAAGCGCTCAAGCGAAAAGTGAATTTTTGGCCAATATGAGCCATGAAATTCGCACTCCTATGAATGGCATTTTGGGACTTTTGCATTTGCTCAATGCTACCCCCTTGCAAAATGATCAAAAAAACTATGTGCAGAAAACTCTCTTTTCTGCCAACAATTTATTGCGCATTATTAACGATATTTTAGACTTTTCTAAAATTGAAGCTGGTAAACTGGAAATTGAAGCCACACCCTTTACCTTAGATCAAATATTCCGAGAAGTGTATGACCTTTACGCCGTACCAAGTAAAGAAAAAGGTTTGAATTTACAACTTGATACGCAAGGAATCGGCAGTGAAATTTTCTTGGGCGATCCTTTGCGCCTAAAGCAAATTCTCTTTAACTTAACCAGCAATGCCATTAAGTTCACTCAAGAGGGCTGCATATCCCTAGAAGCTCAAGTTCTTGAAAGACACGACGACAGCATTCGTTGCCGCTTTGCATGTAAGGATACAGGTATTGGTCTGAGCCAAAGCCAAATGGATAGATTGTTTTCAGCCTTTTCACAGGCGGATTCTTCCGTTACACGCAAATACGGTGGGACAGGTCTTGGCCTTGCCATTTCTCGCAACCTTGCTCTTATGATGCAAGGGGAAATGTGGGTAGAAAGCGTGCAAGGAGAAGGCACCACCTTTTTCTTCACGGCTGTCTTTAGCCTTGGCGATGAAAACGCCCTGCATGAGGCTGAGCAACTCAGTATGGAAGAGGCAGATATTCAAGGTGTAGGCCATTTGCTTTTGGTGGAAGATAACGAAATTAACCAGCTTATAGCAGAAGAGCTTTTACGCTCTGTGGGCTATACGGTGGACACAGCCAATAATGGTCAAGAAGCCATTGATCTGCTGCAGGCCAAATCCTACGACTTAGTACTAATGGATATTCAAATGCCTGTTATGGATGGTCTTACCGCCAGTAAAACCATTCGTGAAATGCCCGCCTTTAACGATATACCCATTGTGGCCATGTCTGCCCACGCCATGACTGGCGATAAAGAAATAAGCTTAGCCCATGGCATGAATGACCATATTACCAAGCCCATTGTGCCGGAAACGCTGTACAGTTCGCTCAAATACTGGCTTGGCATAAGTCGCAAGCAAAAGGTCGATAAAGGCAACTAGGCGCCAATACAGCTAGTATAAAAAATGCCGAAAAGCGTGTGGTTAGCACAGCTTTTCGGCATTTTTGTATATAAAGTGTCAGCTAAATAAACTATGTTAGTTGATGCTTAAAAACGTATTTTCATACGTTTTTAAGAAAGGCACGCTCACTCCAAATACCCCTTTCGGGGACGCCAGAAGTAAATTCTGGCTTATTTTACGTGGCGGCAAGTCATGCCACAGGCATGTCTTGTATCGTCGACATCTGAAAAAAGTATTTCATATGCCTAAACTTTGCCAGAAAACGTATTCCATACGTTAATTTCTGGCAGAGTTTATTAAGGCATTCAACCTAAAAAAATATATATTCACTGACACTTAAATAATTTTTCAGTGTCGACTATTTTACGAAGAAGCCCCTTCCACGCTTTGCTGGGCTTTACGCGCTGCCAGAGCCATAAGGCTTTCTTTAAGCTGTACTTCCATGTCAGCCAATTCTTTTTCCACGGCAACACGCTTTTGACGTCCTTCCTGAGCAATGCGCAAGGTTTCATCAATGGTAGAAATAAGCTTGCCATGCACTTCGCGCAAGGTTTCCACGTCCACTATGGAGCGCTCCACTTCGCGCGCCGTAGTCACAGCGCTTTGCTCTAGCATGGCGGCGTTTTTACGCAATAAATCATTGGTGGTATCGGCCACTTCTTTTTGTAAAGCAGCAGCGCTACGTTGCCCTTGCAAGGACAAAGCCAGCACCATTTGATTTTTCCAAATGGGAATGGTGGTGAGCACAGAGCTTTGGATTTTTTGGGCAAGAGCTCTATTATTGGATTGAATAAGGCGTATTTGCGGCGCCATTTGCACAGTAATGGTGCGAGAAATTTCCAAATCGTGCAGGCGGCGCTCAAAGCGATTGATTTGCTCTGCAAAGTCTCGTACTTTTTGCGCTTCTAAAGCATTATCCAAAGCGGCAGCCTCCGCTTGTAAGCGTGGCAATTCCACTGTTTTGGCCTCTTGCAATTTTAACCTGCCGGCTTCTAAGTAAAGGCTTAACTCGGCATGAAATTTTTCATTGTGCTTATAGAGCTGCTCGAGCACTTCAATATCGTGCAAAAGACCAATCATGGCGCCATCAAGCTTTTGACTTATGACGGAAATTTGCTCTGAAAGGGTTTGAAACTTTAACAAAGTTTTTTCTGCCGCATTGAAAAGCGAACCGATTACAGGCAGTTTTTCAAAAAAACTAGGCTCCTTACCCACCTCAGCAATATCAATATCTTTCACATTGCTAATAAGAGAGGTTAAGGTTTCGCCTATTTCACCGGCGTCCTTTGCTTGCACGCGGGAGAGTAAATCCTCGGAAAAACGAGAAATCTCCTGCATGGTCTTGGTGCCATAGGTCACATCTAAAGAAGGATCGTCCAGCTTAATGCTTTTAGCTACGTCTTGCACTTCTTGCTGTGAAGCCATGGCTAGCTCGCTATGGGATAAAGGCAGAGAAGAAGCGGTATTTGTGGGAGAGTTTTCCATATATTTTACCTCATTGCCTTATGTCGTTAGTCGTCATCGTCATCATCGTCGTCATCATAACGGTCGTCGTCATCATCATCGTCGTCATCATCATCGTCGTCATCGTCATCGTCATCATCGTCATCTCGATCATAACGGTCGTCATCATCGTCATCATCGTCACGATCATAACGGTCGTCGTCGTCGCGATCATCATCGTCATCGTCATTTCGCTGATTACTACCACCAAAGGGGCGATAGTTTTGTACATCACGTACCTGACGTTGCACATTTTTCACACCTTCATTCACACTATTGGCGCCATCTTGCACAAGGGATCTCACCTCATCAGCCACATCTTGCACCACATCGGCCTTGGCCGGTTCACTTATAAAGATAAAAGACGCAAGGCATAAACAAGCCCCTGCGCTTACAGAATATTTTTTTTGCATATATGTCTCAGCATACTCTCATAAAAATTTTGCGTGGATAAAAAGCCCTAAGAACCTTATTTTCCCAAAAGCCTTTGGGTTTCCACATCAATTTGCGCGCGTATTTCCTCTAAAAAAGGATGCAAAGAGGTGTATTCGCGCCCATAGCTTAGGTTAAAAGCATAATCAAAGTCTTGTCCATTGCGCCCCTGACTATGCTGTAACAAGGTTTCCAGCTTGTCAAAAGCCTTTACCCATTGAGCTTCCACAGTGGTTCCTGCTTCGTATTCATCCCACACAGACAAGATATCTTCACACATGGGCTCAGGCAAAGCCTTGCACAGGGCAAGCATGCCTTGTCTTTCCACGCGATGTTTATCTTCTTTATTTTTTCTTTGCGGGGCAGGGGTATCACCACAGACAGCCTCAGCCAAATCATGCAAAATCGCCATACTGAGCATTTTTTCCATATTCGCCTCGGGAAACACCTGCTTAGAAAGCAACACCATCAGCGCTACGCGCCAAGAATGCTCTGCACTGCTTTCTGCCCTACCTTGAGAGGTGGTGGCAGAACGTAAGGTATTTTTCAAATTTTCCGCGTGACGTAAAAAAGTCAATATTTTTGCGATTTCTAAATGTGGCATAGACTTCCCATCATATATAAAGTTCTTGCACTTTAGCCATAAACAGCGCATAAGGCAAGCCGAGTATTTTACAAAGGAAAATCCCATGTCAGCAGCCATAGTACAAAAATTTAAGAATGATTATAATCAAACCTGTCACCCTGCCATACTGCAAGCTCTTGGCCAAACCAGTGAGGCGCAATACGCCGGTTATGGGCAAGACCCCATATCCTTGCGTACAGAAAAACTTTTGCAGCAGCTTTGCCAATGCCCTAGCGCGCAAGTGCACTTTTTAGCCGGGGGTACCCTTACCAATCTTCTTACCATTTCCGCATTTTTGCGCCCTCATCAAGCGGTTATTGCTGCGCAAAGCGGCCATATAAATGTGCATGAAACAGGCGCCATTGAGGCCACAGGCCATAAAGTGCTCACCGCCGCCAGCGAAGATGGTAAATTACGCCCCGAGCACATTGAAGAGCTGTGCGCAGAGCATGACAATGAACATATGGTGCAAGCGCGCTTGGTGTATATATCCCAAGCCACAGAGCTTGGCACCGTTTACAGCAAAGCAGAGCTCAGCGCCCTTTCGCAATGCTGCAAAAAATTAGGCTTGTATCTTTTTATGGATGGGGCGCGCCTGGGCTGTGCACTAAGCCAAAAAGATAATGACGTAAGCCTGGCAGACCTAGCGCAATTATGTGATGCCTTTTATATTGGCGGCACCAAGAATGGCGCGCTTTTTGGTGAAGCCTTGGTGCTTGTGCATGCCGACGTACACAGGGATTTTCGCTATATTTGCAAGCAACGTGGCGCCATGCTGGCCAAAGGGTGGCTTGTGGCGGCGCAATTTGAAGCTTTATTTTCGCAAAATCTGTATATGGAATTAGCTCGCCATGGCAATGAAGTGGCGCAATATATTGATGCCAGCCTCAAGGAAATGCATATTCCCTTGCTTGCCCCCACATGCACCAATCAAATCTTCCCCATTTTGCCCATTGAAACAGTGCAAAATTTGGCGCAAAGCCATGCCTTTGAAACTTGGTCGCGCCAAGAAAAAACGCATACCATTCGCTTTGTGACTTCTTGGGGCACCAGCATGGAAGAAGCCCAGCTTTTAATACGCGCTCTTCAGCAAGCTTTATAAAAAAATCCCCTGTATACCAAAACAAAGATGGTTTGCAGGGGATTGTGCTTTCACAGTTTACTTTAAAAGAGAAGTATATAAAACGTAAAGCCTAAGCTTAGATTTTCTTCAAATCTGCGTACCAAGCACCGGCTTGTTCCATAAGCTTATTGGTACGACTGGCCAAGGCATGGGGATCTTTCAAATAGCCATCTAAGAGCAAGCTGGTATCAAAAAGGGCTTCCACCATTTCTGTTAAAAGGCCGTCATTGGCATCGTGTTTATGGATGCGTAGTAAGTTGCGCAAAATGGGGTGATCGCGGTTTACTTCCAAGATTTTTTGCGGAATGGTGTCATCTTTTTGCATCACACGCATGAGCTTTTCCATGGAAGAAGTCAGGCCGCCATCGGGCGCCACAAGGCAAGCAGGGCTATCGGCAAGACGCTGAGAAACGCGCACATCCTTAACCTTTTCGCCAAGAATATCCTTCATACGTGCCACAAGGGTGTCAAAGCTGGCCACATCTTCTTCAGCCAAGGGATTGGTTTTGGCGCTGCTTTCTTCGGTATCGGCAAAATCTTTCAAGCTATCGTCGCCAATTTGCTCCACAGCCTTCAAATCCCATTCTTTATACTTGCCAATGCCTTCCATGACAAACTCGTCAATGGGCTCCATAAGGTACAGCACTTCTAAGCCCTTTTTACGGAACACTTCCAAATGCGGGTTCAAACGTGCGGCCTCACGGCTAGCGCCGGAAACATACCAAATGGTCTTCTGCCCTTCTTTGCCGCGTCCCATGTATTCATCCAAAGAGGTAAGACCTTCGGCTTGGTCGTGGAAGGAAGAATTAAAGCGCAATAAAGGTGCCACGCGATCTTTGTTCACAAAGTCATGGTAGCCCATTTTGAAAATGCGCCCATGCTTATGCCAGAACTCGGCATATTTTTCTGCATCGCCTTCGGCCATTCTTTCCAAATGCGTTAAAGACTGCTTCACAATGGTTTGCTGAATTTTACGCAGCACTACATTTTCTTGAAGATTTTCACGCGAAATATTCAGCGGTAAATCTTCTGTATCCACCACGCCCTTAAAGAAGCTCAAGTACTCAGGCAAAAGCTCTTTATTTTCGCGCATGATAAGCACGCGACGAGCATATAAATCCAGCCCCCAGCGCTCACGACCGGAGCCAAAAATATCTACGCTTTGTGTGGGGATAAAAAGCAAGGCATTAAATTGCACCGGCGCATCCACAGAAAAATGCAATGTGTCCAAGGGCTCTTGGCCATCGTAAGTGAGGAATTTATAAAAATCGCTGTACTGCTCCTTAGTAATGGAGAACTTTGGCTCACGCCATAAAGCCGGCGTGGTATTGATATGCTCGCCATCCACCAAGATGGTGAAGGGAATAAAGGCCGAATGCTTACGAATGGTAGATTCCAGACGGTATTTTTCTAAAAATTCTGCCGCGTCTTCCTTAAGATAGGCAGTAATTACCGTACCGCGCAAAGGGGCATTTTCGGTTTTTTCCACCGTAAAAGCGCCGCAACCATCGCTGCTCCAGGTATAGGCAGAGCCATCGCCAAAGGCAGCGCGTGAGGTCACTTCTACCTTATCTGCCACCATAAATATGGCATAAAAGCCTACGCCAAAGCGGCCGATAATATTGGAAGCATCGCTGCTTTCGCCGCCATCACCTTGCGCCTTAATATCTGCTAAAAATTGCTCAGAACCGGACTTAGCAATGGTACCAAGGTTGGCAATAAGCTCTTCCTCAGTCATGCCAATGCCGCTATCCTTAATAGTCAAGGTTTTAGCGTCTTTATCAATGCTAATGGCAATTTCAAAAGGCTCTTCGGGGGCAGCAAAGCTCAGGCCTTTATTTTGCTGAAAGCGTAATTTATCTAAAGCATCCGATGCGTTGGATATAAGTTCGCGCAAAAAGATTTCGCGATTGGTATACAATGAATGGGTGATAATATTTAAAACTTTGCGCACCTCGGCACGAAATTCATGCTGGGTGGCTTGTTCCTGTTCAGACATAAAAACTCTCCTCAATAAATTGATATGTGTAAAAATAAAATATATTGGCGTATAGTCAAGGGGCAAGGGTAAAATTAGCCAAAATATTCCCCAAGGGTAAATAGTGCCCTTTGGCATGGCTTGTGCATAACATCTAGCAAGACCCTAATAAGGAAAAAATTTCTCTAACCCGTCAGGAGATATATTATGAGCAATATTTCTAACATTTCCGGTAATCTCGGAACCATGCAATGGGATACGGTAAAAAATGCACATACTGAGCCTCGTCAAACTCAGTCTGAAGAACTGCAAAATTTACCCGGTGATAGCGTACAAGTGAACGCCAATGCACATATGGAACCCACCCTCATTGCAGATGAAGATGTGGAAGCCGTCATGAATGAAACCATGAACATGATTGTTGAAGATCCATACTCAGCATTGCATGTGCACAGCGGCCTTGATGCCTCCCGCGTGGCAGCCTTGTTGGCATAATATGCCACACATCGTATCCAATTTTGGATAGAAATTTCCCCCGCCAAGAATTTCTTGAGCGGGGGTATTTTTTTGCGCACGAGCAAGTTTTAGCTGTGCGAGAAATATGCATTCCCAGAATATTTTTCTAGAATATTTTCATTTAAGAAGCTATTTTGCAAATGAAAACCAACGACATTCAACACCTTACACAAGAACCAACCCATTCTTATACTAGGCAAATTCCCCTAGCTTGAAAAATCTGCGTGCATTTTCACCGCATATTTCCCAAAGTTTATGGGCAGGCATCTCTTTTACCTTGGCCACCGTATCTACGGTAAACACGGTATAGGCAGGCTCATTACGCTTACCACGCCATTCTTGTGGCGATAAATAAGGGCAATCAGTTTCCAGCATCAATCTATCTAAAGGCACATGAGTCACGGCCTCGCGCAGTTCTATATTTTTAGGATAGGACACAGGCCCCGGTATGGACACATGCCAACCATTATACACTATGCGCTTAGCCTCGGCCGCATTGCCGCCAAAGCAATGCCATAACAAGGGATAATCTTTAAAGCCCTCTTTTTCCAAAAGGGCAATACTGGCATCGGTGGCATCGCGGCTATGTATAATCACAGGTAGGGCGAGCTCCCTTGCCATATGTAGCTGCTCCACAAAGGCGTGCATTTGCACATCCTTGGGGCACGCATCCCAATAAAAATCTAACCCTATTTCCCCCACCGCTTTCAAGCGCGGCTCGCTGGAAAAATGCTCTCGCATAAGCTGCAAGGCTTCATCGTCGCATTCTTCGGCATCACAAGGGTGCACACCCAGGGCAAAAAAGACTTGGGGATGATTGTCAAAATACGCCGCTCTGGCCGTAAATTCATGGGGTTTCAAAAATATATTGCCCATATGCGCAATACCGCATTCCTTGGCTCTGGCAAGAACTTCTTCACGGTCACGGTCAAATTGCGAGGAATCCAAATGGGCGTGGCTATCCACACCGCAGGCAGGCAAGGCCAAATTTTGCGCCATCAATTGCGGCGCCATGGGAGGTTTTCTAGACATATCTCACGCTATAAAAAAAGGTTCTAAGTGTTGAACTTGCTGGAATTGTTTATCAAGGGCATAAGCGTGCGCCGTTAAGGCCATATTTTGGCGCACGCGCGCTAAAGCCTCTCCGCCTTGCTGCAACAAATGCACAGCCTCTTCCAAGGCCAGAGTTGCCGCCAGCACATGGGCGTCTTCCACAAAGAAGCCATTGCCGCCTTCAAGTTTGCATTCAGGTTCGCACATGTCTACTGGAGTAGGTGGAGTGCACGGGGCGGATTTCATATCAAAGCAAGGCTGCGCCAAAAAAGGTTTGTCTTCTTTGCACAGGGCTTGACGCATATAGTCCCAGCCCCCAAGGCCGGTAAAGCCCACAGGAATACTGCCAGAGGCCATGGCTTCCAGCGGCGGCAAGGGGCAACCTTCAGGAAAGCCCGTGGCTAAAAAAATATGACATGAGCGCAACACCTGCCCCACTTCTTCATGGGGCATTTTGGCAATTTGCACCCATTCTATGGGGAGTTTCGGCTGTAAACGAGCCATACGCTGGCTAAAAGCATCCATTATTTGCCCGCCAAGCCCCTTATTTTTACGCGGCATCCACGCTATGCGCACAGGAGCAGCTCTCAATGGAGCAGACCCTAATGGCGCAGCGCAATCTCGTAAAGGGTCGGCAAAAAATAGCTTGGTATCAATGCCGGGACGCAAAATGGGGCCGTCCTTTCCTGTAATTTCGCGTACCGCGTAGCGCACCGGCTCCGATACATACAAAAACTCCACAGGCAATTGATGCCAAAACACATTTTCCGGCAAGGTGCGTAAGGCAAAGGCCCAATTTTGCATATACACTATGCAACGTGCTTGAGCGCGTAAACCTAAAATAAGCGCGTTGGGCCAGCCCTCGGGCACTATCCAAACATGCCCTGCCTGTATGTGTGCCTGTTCCCAAGCCACCAGAGGTAAAGAGGTTTTTTGCCGCACCGCAGCGTACATAGTCGCGGCAGATTTTTCTTCCAAAGCCACAAAGCGCACCTCATGCCCAAGGCGAGCCAAATGCTCACCCAATTGCAAGAGCACCAAGACGCCTCCGCTCAGCGAAGGTAAAGGAGGTAAAAAAAGCGCTATTGATTTGCCCATGCCATACCATAATAATGCCTTGCCCATTACGCAAGGAAAAAGGCACGCTTTGCCACATATTTTCTATTGCTTTCTATGCCTTTCTTGTATAGCATTTGCGTGTATTTTTTGGAGGCTATATGCACTTACGTAAAAGAATTTTAGTCACCGGCGGCGCCGGATTTGTAGGCTCACACCTTTGCGAGCGTTTACTGAATGAAGGCCATGAAGTGGTATGTGTGGATAATTTTTTCACCAGCGCCAGACAAAATGTAGAACATTTGCTTGATCATAAATGTTTCGAGCTCATGCGCCATGACATTACCTTTCCCCTCTACGTGGAAGTGGACGAAATATACAATTTAGCTTGCCCAGCCTCGCCTATACATTATCAGCATGACCCTGTGCAAACCATTAAAACCTGTGTGCACGGTGCCATCAACACCTTGGGTCTTGCCAAGCGTTTAGGGGCGCGCATCTTCCAAGCCTCCACTTCAGAAGTCTACGGCGATCCCAATATACATCCGCAAACAGAAGACTATTGGGGGCATGTAAACCCCATTGGCACCAGAGCCTGTTATGATGAAGGCAAGCGCTGTGCCGAAACCCTGTTCTTCTCCTATTATCGCCAGCATGGGCTTCCCATTAAAGTGGGTCGCCTTTTCAATACCTATGGGCCGCGCATGCACCCCAATGATGGGCGCGTGGTATCTAACTTTATTATGCAGGCTCTACAAGGTAAGGATATCACCATTTACGGCGATGGTTCGCAAACGCGTTCTTTCTGCTATGTGGATGACCTTATTGAACTTATGGTGCGTTTTATGGCTTCGGCAGAAGATTTCACCGGCCCCATGAATATGGGCAACCCCGGCGAATTTACCATTAAAGAACTGGCCGAAACCGTGGTAGAAATGACCGGCTCCGGCTCTAAAATCATTTACGAGCCTCTACCCCAAGACGACCCCAAACAGCGTCGCCCGGATATTAGCATTGCCAAAAATAATTTAGATTGGGAACCCACCATTACCTTGCGTGAAGGCTTAGTGAAAACCATTGCCTATTTTGAAAATTTTGTGCGCTAGTTTTTAACGACACATTACTTATAAGCCGAAAGTTCGCTTTCGGCTTTTTTTGTGTCGTATACATTCTTTCTTCCCCACAAAAAAGCCCACACTGTAAAAAGCATGGGCTTAGGTGGGTTTTAAAATCTAAAAATTCTTAGTTACCGTTCAATTCCATACGGAATTTACGGGACAGGCGAAAGACAACTACTTTACGAGGAGCAAGAGTAATAGTTTCATCTGTTTGAGGGTTGCGACCCTTGCGTGCATTTTTGTCGTAAGCTTCAAACTTACCAAAACCGCTGATGAGCAAAGCATCGTCTTGTTTGATGGCACCCTTCATAATGTCCAACAATTTTTCTACGATAACTTTAACATCTGCGCGATTCTTATCACTCTTTTCGTAAATGGCTTCTACAATTTCAGCCTTCGTTAATGTCTTCCCCATAAAATCCTCCAAAGAATATGCTATACAAAGCCTGTATAGGAACAGGAATCTTTGCACACGGTAATTTCTGTACTGTCTTTACTCTCTTTTGACACAAAGCACTTCATGCCCTAACATATCTAACGCATATGGGCGCCAAAAGCCTATGAAAAAGAAGTAAAGCCCTTTCATGCCGTATACTCTGTATCCCCCTTGTATGCAAGGTTTTTTTACATCTTCACAAAAGTTTTTTATGGCACAAAGCGTATCCATTTTCATAACCCACTAATTTAAAACGAAAAATAAAACCTAATAAACAGCTATGCAAAACAAAAGCCTACAACTTTTTTGGCCCTCTTTAAAGGGTACAAGCCCACGCATCTACCCTGTTTTTATTCCTTTTGCAGGCTGCACACGGCGCTGTATTTTCTGCGCGCAACACTTGCAAAGCGGGCACAGCTCCTGCGAGCATGGCAACATCACGCAAAAGACCTTAGATGAAGCCGAGCGTAACCTCAAAGCAAGGCAAGAACAAAACCTGCCACCGCTGGAGCTGGCTTTTTATGGAGGCACCTTCACGGCCTTAGCCCCTGCAGATTTCGCCCTCTGCCTGAGCTTTAGCCAAAAGCTTTTCCGTCAAGGCCTTATTACCGGAGCTCGCTGCTCCACGCGCCCCGACGCCCTTACTAATGATAGCCTCACCGCCTTAAAGGAGGCCGCCTTTCATACCATTGAGCTTGGGGTGCAAAGCTTTGACAATACAGCCCTTAATATTGCCCAGCGTCATTATACTGAAGACACCATTTATCAAGCTTGTGATGCCATACATAAAAACAATTTTACACTGGCCATACAACTCATGCCGGGTATGCCGGGGGTGAGCGAGGCCATTTTCCTAAAAGATGTCCAAAAAGCCTTGGAGCAAGGGGCGCACTTTTTACGTTTTTACCCTTGCCAAGTTATAGCCAGTACAGAGCTTGAAAATCTTTGGCGCAATGGAAAATATAGCCCTTGGAGCTTAGAGCAATGTATTTCAGCTTTAAGTGAAGCTTGGCTTAAGGCGCATTTAGCTAAGGTTCCCGTTATACGTATGGGGCTGGCACCGCAGCCAGAATTGGAGGAGCACATCCTCGCAGGCCCGCGCCACGAAGCCTTGGGGAATATGGTACAAGCTGAGGCTCTTTTTAGTTATATTTCGCGTAAAATTTCACAATATCCCCTTGCATCCGAAAAAAGAGACACTATTTTCCCTATACAGATGACTTTACCAAAATCTTGTCAGGGGTATTTTGGGGGACACAAACAAAAGCTCATGGCTGAATGGAAAAAACTTGGCGTACAAAAAGGGGGTATACACTGGCACGAAAAAGAATATATTGAAATACTACTATAATATATGCACACACCTTCATATATTCTACACGCTAAAAAGCTTGCTTTTTTCATGTATTCATGTATAGCCTTGGGTGCCTATATTTTGAAGGGCAGCCCCACAACGCACTAGGCTTGTGAATCTTTTACTTAAAGACAATAGGGCGAGCTTTTTTTATAGTTAAAGGCAAATAATGAGGTAAGTATAATGCAGAAACTTCACCAGATGGACTTTAGCAAAGAAATTGCTGAGTTGGAAGAAGAGTGCGGCCAAAAGGTATCTACATGCTACCAATGCGGCAATT
>CAYJAL010000043.1:0-15252 GCA_964367875.1 uncultured Desulfovibrionaceae bacterium
AACGCAAACGGCTTTGCCGCCCTTTGGGTCGGACTTAACGGCGAAGCAAAGCTAAGCCTAGTCTTGATTTTTGGTCGCATTGACTATCGTCAATGCTCCATGAGACCCTACGCAATGAATTGCGCAGAGGTCTCAAAATACAGAATTACACCATCAAGCCCGTGAGCAATTACAAGCTTTCTTAGAATATCACAAATTTCTTATATATATTACTGTATTTAATGAGAACAGTATATATATTTTGTGAATAGCATCATGTGATACAAACCTGCTTTTACTTTACGATCGCTCTTTTAGTGCCACTTCAAGAGCTTTAGCTAACTGGTCTGAACAAGAAGTGTTTTTTTGTCCACAACGTATTCCGCGTAATCGTGTCACAACCTCTTCTGCGGGGCATCCTTCAACCTAGGCTGCTATGCCGAGAGCATTACCTGAGCATCCACGGAAAAAAGAAAACTCGTGCACCGTGAGGTCATCTGAAAGATCAAAGGTAATGAGTTTTGCGCAAACATGTTGCGGAAGGTAGGAGTGCATAAATAATTCTTTTTCCTCTCGTATAATAGCATGGCGTCTTAGCTTAGATAGTATCGACGCAAGTGCCTTTTTGCGCATCTTTGCGTCAGATTGCATGGGCTTTTTCGGTTGAGTATGAGAAGAATACACTCCCTCAAAGCCCATTTATCTTCCTTAATATACACAAAAATTCATCTTGCGTCGACACTATCTAGTGTGTCTTCAGCTAAGACGCCTGAATTTTGGAGGTGCCATGTAAAGTGGCTGTATGGTATTGTATTATGTGTACAAATGTTATTTATACGGCAACCATTTCAAGATTGTATTCTACTTCCATGCCAGCTTCTAAAGAATAGGTTAAAAGGGAGCCATCAAGCATGGTTTGTTCTGCAATGTTGTAGGCTTCGCGATATTTTTCTTCAAGGCCCACTTCCATATTTAGAATGAGTACATCATAACGAGTGCGTAAAGCATGATCCTTATGTTTCTCAGTATCAGCAGAAGCTTTAATATACTTTATTTCTGCACCATTACGTTTAAGAGCATTGCCAAAAGTGTTCACAAAACAGGCTATGGCAGCCATGCATAAAAGACGTTGACCGCTATGGTCTTCATTACGCATTTCTTGTGTTACTTTGTTAATGTCCACCACCAATTGGGGAAGTAAAACAGAACCTACATCATAGGTGTCGGTGCCAGCTTCTACGTTACGCTCAAAAAAAATCTCAGGCATGATTGTCTCCTTATGTATAAACAATATTGTTAGGGTTTATGATGTTACTCGATTGCATCAACACACTTAAAAATAGTTAACGCCGTCGGCTTCTTCGCAAAATTCTGTAATTTCTTCATCATCGACACTGGAAATACCTTCAATGAGGCTGTCTTCATTAATGCCACGCGCTTCCATGCAAGAGCGCATACAATAGACTTCGCCATCGCCTTCAATGAGACGCTTTATCATTTCAGCGTGATAGCCTTTTTTGTCGGTGGCGCACCACACGCCTTCTTCAGTAAAAACAAGTTTGACGGAAAAACCTTTTTCGTGGCAGGCCCAGGCGGTACGCAAGGCCAATGCAGAAAGTTCTACACCAAGAGGTTTTGAGTCCATGATGATAAACGAATTAATCATTAGTATGCCTCCTAGTGGCCCACAGACAACAACACGTCGGTGGTCATAAGATATTTAGTAAAGGTGCCGCCCACATCGCCCCATTTGGCTGTACCCACATAGGGGCGAGATTCAATGCCACGGGCATGTTCGTTGGTATGGCAACAAGAAATATCTGCACCTAGTTCGCCTAATTCTTTAAACCGCTCAAAATTTCTGGTGGGCTCAATGTGCTCTAGAAGCATTTGAGCTATGTGCAAATCGCCTTCAATGGGAATTTCTTCTTTTACAAGATTAACGGCATTACCAAAAAGGTACATATTAACCTTGTGCCCTTTTTTCAAAGCAGCCTTGGCCAATTTGGTGGAAAATTCCGCATCTTCATTTTCTGCAGCCCCAGACATGAGCAAGATTGTAAGAGTTTTTGACATAATATCCTCTAACTGCCCTTAAAGGGAAATAATTTTTTCATCATTATCAAGTAAAAGGTCGACCATTGCGTCATAGTCTACCACTTCACAATTATCCGAGAGGGTAAGATTACGAGCTTCCACAGCGTCTTTGGCCACAAAAACTTCTTCTACTTCCATCTCTTCCAATTGCTCTTCCCAAAATTCAGTACCAAAAATCACCCCGTCACCCACAAGCAGCAAAACCTTTTCTTCATCGCCGCCCACAAGCTTAATGCGGTCTAAAATACTTGGCGTGGATTTATTCACAAAAAATACCATGGGAACTCCTTTGCATGTAATTTATGATGGCAACACAATGCGCCTTGCAATACTGCTAATGTCCATTTAGCAAGAACAATGCCAAAATCATAGCAATTCACTACTAAATAAACCTTGTTTACTTTTGTTAATATGTTTACTGTGTTAAGTTGCTTTATTTAGGTAAAGAAGTATATATACAGGCCTCTACCTTTTTACTTTCTTATACAATACCCTTTCGTATTGCAGTACACTTATGAAAGTAATCAAAGAGCAGAGGCCATGTATGCGTTTAAAAATTAATCTTTAAGAACGTGATGCTTCAGCATATATTTTCCGTCATAACGTATGGCTACAAACCAACAGGCGGTAAGCATGGCAATGGGCAATGCCATAAGTGCACCAGAGAAGTTACCAAATATTTTAGCAAAATCTAGAGCTCCTACAGCTAAAAGACCAAGGGCAAATACGCCTTGGGCCAAAGCCCAGAAAGTACTATGTAAGCGATGCGGCTCGGCACCTTCTGGTAAAGAGCGTGTGGCAGTAGCAGCCATACAGAAGGAGCCCGCATTAACCGATGTTGCCAAGAAGACAATGGAGAAGCCACAATACACCAGCATGACAACTTCACTGAGGGGCAAGGTGCTGATAACAGACATCATGGCTACGGCTGTGCCTTTTTCTTGTAGGATGGCTACGGCATCAAGGGCGCCGGTGTGTTGTAACCATAAGGTATACGAACCAAATACGCCGTGAATCATATAGCCACCGGCGATACAACCAAACATGCCCCAGACAATAACTTCACGTACTGTACGCCCACGAGAAATACGCGCAATAAACATGCCCATATATGGGCCATAACCTGCCCAAAACAACGCATAGAAGATGGTCCAATCTTGTGGGAAGGAGCCTTCGCCAAAGGGATTTGTCCAGAAAGTCATATTTCCAAAGTTACCAAGCATTTTTCCCATGCCGTTGGTAAAAATATCAAAGATATCTGAAGTGGGTCCCACTAAAAATGCATAAAATACCATGGCAAGCGCAATGATGACATTGGCGTCACTTAATAACTTAATACCTTTCTTTAAGCCAAAATACACGGTAATACCGCACAATAAAGAGGCAAAAACTAAAATAGCAATTTCGAGGGCAAAGTTGTTTTCAAGGCCTAATACAAGGCTTAGGGCCGTGGCTACTGTTGGTAAGGAAAGACACATGGTTACGGCAGTACAAAACAACAAACCAAGGATGAAGAAAATGTCAATGGCGCGGCCAAACAGGCCGTCTTTGTGTTTGCCAATGATAGGTTCTGCGGCAGAACTAATACGCAAGAAGGGACGTTTTTTAATATGTACCATGTAGGCAATGGGCAAGGCGCAAATAAAATAGGTACACCATGCGCTGGGGCCCCAATGGAGAAAGAGGTAGGCAAGAGCCCAGTCAAAACTTTCAACTGACATGGGCTTGGCGTATTGCGGCGGTGTCGCAAGGTTATATAGAGGCTCAATAATAGACCAAAACATTACAGCCCCAGCCACGCCAGAGCAAAATATCATGGCAATCCATGAAGAGAGTTTAAATTCTGGGGGTTCGTTGGGGTCGCCAAAGGTAATATCTCCCCATTTTGTACACGCATAATAGGCACAAAGTACAATAAGAAAGAAGGTTAGCCATAAATATATAGATCCAGTACTATCCACAAAAGGCCGGTAAATGGAACTAATAAACTCATAAGATTTTTCGGGGAATACAAAGGAGGGAATACTGATGCAAAAAATGATAAGCATGGCGGGAAGAAAAATTCCCCACTCGGGTCGAAGATCCGCTTTGGCCGATGTTTCGCTTACCTTACCTTCGTCATAATTGGTACTGTGCTGGGTCATACGCTTTTCCTTGTGAAAAAAATGTTAATGAACATTCCCCATTAAGCAGAATTTATGCCAATTCTCACAAACAGTTTTATGCAATTATTTCAAGCTTTATTAAAGTTGCAACTTAAACGAGTTTCCTAAGCGACATTTGTGACGTTTACAATGACATAAATGTCGTTTTTTATAAACCTTTTATAATCAATATTTTAAATTCTTAGTGTTGCAATATGGCGACATAGGTGTCCTAAAAACGCATCTTAATTAGAAGTAACAAGCTATGATTTGCACAAAAAAGAACAAGCTTTGGACTATAGCAAGAGGTTTAGCCCCATTTTTCATTTCTGGCATGCTTTTTGTACAATAGACACAACGGCTAGCAAGATGTTTGTATCTTGCGCTATTTGGCACATTTATACTTTTTTAGGAGATTACAATGGCTGCAAAAGCAAAACGCGCTGCGCTTCTTGGCATTGACTGCGTTATTCCCAAGCGTCTGGAAGCCCTTATGGCTGAAGGGGGCCTTAAGAATTTTCATCGTTTAATGGCCGAAGGAAGCTTTATTCCTGAAGGCTACAACATGCCTACAGTAACCCCGCCTTCATGGGCCACTGTGGCAACTGGTGCCTATCCTCGTACCCATGGTATTGAAGATTATTACTATTATGTTGAAGGTGAAAGCCTTGAGTATAAAAATACAGTACAGGGTTTTGGTTCTACCATTGTTAAGGCAGAAACCATTTGGGATTCTTGGGACAAAGCCGGAAAAAAAGCCGTTGTAGTCAACTACCCTGTGTCTTGGCCTTCCAAGATGAAAAATGGCGTTATGATTATGGGCGAAGGTATTTCCCCCATGGAAGCACGCTGGCCTTTCCATGGTAATGAGCACAAAGAATATTTGGCTTCTGAAAGTGTTATTTCAACAGATTTCTATCACTTAGGACCACAAGGCACCTTTGATAACGCCAAGGGCTGGAAGAATATCCCCGATGATTTTGAAGAGCCATTGGAAATGGTGGCCCCCATCACTTTTCGTGATTGCATGAATCAGGTTGAGTCGCAAACATGGTATGTGCTTACCTGGGAAAGTGGCGATGATGGTTATGATATAGTAGCCTTGTGCCCAGAACGTGACTATTCCAAAGCTTTCTTTACCATTAAATTAAAAGAATGGAGTGAACCTGTTACCCATGATTTCAAAATTGCCGAAACAGGCGCCATGGAAAAGGGAACCTTTCGCTGCAAGCTTATGAATCTTTCTGACGATGCAGAAGATTTCATGCTATATATTTCCGGAATCACAGGACATAGACATTTCGTGTCCCCTGGCGATGCTTTGGATGGCGTTGATTTAAGCCAACATATTTCTGCCAACGATATTGGTCTTGTGGCCTATACACATGGCATTATTGATACAGATACCGTGGGCGAATTGGCTCGCTTCCATTGTGAGTGGATTTACAATGTGGCTTCCAATCTTTTGAAAAAGAACGCCGATTGGGATTTGTTCTACATGCATACCCACCCAGTAGACTGGTATTATCATGGCTTTTTACATGAAATTGATAGCGAAGATGACGTATTGCGTAACAGAGCTCGCAAGCTTGAGCGTGAAATCTATGAAATAGAAGATGAAATGCTAGGCCGATATCTTGATCTTTTTGGTGATGATTGTGCCGTATGTGTCTGTTCCGACCACGGCGCAACGCCTCTTGGCCCCATTTTAAATACTGCCCATGCTCTAAGCCAAGCCGGTTTATGCTCTTATGAGCCCAAAAAGTCCGAAAACTATTGGGATATTTACGAAGCTACTGAAGGCTTTGACTATGTGCTTGATATTCACAAATCCGTGGCCGTGCCCCAACGCTATATGTTTGTGTACGTAAACTTAAAGAGCAAATATCCCAATGGTATTGTAGAAGATTGTGATTATGACAAAGTCTGTAATCAAATCATCGATGCCTTGTACGATTATAAGCACCCCGATACTGGTGAGCGTCCCGTACTTCTTGCTGTGCGTAAAGAAGATGCCAAAGTCTTTGGTATGGGCGGCATTCAAGCCGGTGACGTGGTGTATGCCTTGAAGCCTGAGTATATGGCCGAGCACGGATATGGCTTACCTACAGGTGAAGCCGGTTGTGGTAGTTTGAAAAACTTGCTGGTTTTCAAAGGCCCCAATATCAAGAAAGGCTACCGCTATGAACGTCCACGCTGGTTGGTAGATATTGTACCTACTTTGTGCTACTTAACAGGTAATCCCATTCCTGAAGATTGCGAAGGTGGCCCCATCTATCAAATTCTTGAAGAAACCAATCTTGTAAAATAAGTGATGCGGGGGAAGCACTCCTTCCCCCTAACGATATAACCTCCACAAACATCTAAAAATAAAGAGAGAAATATCATGGCTGATAAAAAAGTTGTTTTACTTATGGCTGATGCTGTAGACTTCGCCGCCAATGCAAAATTTGCTAAAAAAGCTGCTGTGCTAGCTAAGGCTGATACTGCCGGTTTGGACGCTTTGGCTGCAAGCCTTGGTGCTGTAAATAGTGATGCGGCTGGTATTGCCGCTGCCCTTGAAGGCGGCGCTGCCCTTGTACTTGTAAAAGGCGCAGACATTGACGCTGCCATGGAAGCTGCTGATCGTCGCACCATGCTTGTGGTGGCCGGACCTTCTTCTGTGGCTTTCTACGGCTTTGCGGTAAACCAAAAAGCGGGCCAAGTGGATCGTGCTGTTACTGCGCAAGACATTGCCGTAACCATTGCCAACGTGGCCGACCTTGAAATTGATGCCACCTATACTGGTGCTATCATTTATCAAGCTATGAAAGATCCTAATATGAAGCTTGATGAAATCAAAAAGCTTAAAGAAGCCTTAAAACGTTTGGAATCTGTGCTTAATCGTGGCAACCAAGAACCTTGGGATAAGCACGATTGCGCATAATCTCCCTTCTCGCAGTTTAAAAGTATCGAAAGCTGCTCACTAAAGTGGGCAGCTTTTTTTATTTTTTATATAGGATATATAATGAGTTTTTTTTGAAGGTAAGGGGGGGGGAGAGGCAACTTTTTTCCTTAAAAAAAGGTTGCCCCTCCCACAAAAATTATATGCCCAATTTCTTCATTTTGCGTTGTAAGGTACGCAGGGTAATGCCAAGGCGTACGGCGGTATTCCCTTTATGCCAATGGCATTGTTCTAAAACTTGTGAAATCATATTTCTTTCAAGGCGTTCAGTAGCAGCTTCCAAAGTCATATGAGGTAAGGCAATGGTAAGATTTGTATCAGGTAAGGCCGCTTCACCAAGGTCAGAAAGTACCGCATCGCCAAAAAGTAAGTAGCGATCAATAAAATTATGCAATTCACGTATATTTCCCGGCCAAAAATATTCTTCCATACTGGCTAATACTCGAAAGGGAATGCTGCGGCTTTCGCCTTTTTTGGCAAGATAGCCTTCAAGCAACAAGGGAATGTCTGATTTTCTGTCTCGTAAAGGGGGTAAGGTAATACTAAGAACATTGACACGATAATAAAAGTCCATACGCATTTGCTTTTTTTTCACCATGTCTAATAAATCTTGGTTGGTGGCGGTGATAAGTCGAAAAGTAGATTTTTTTTCAATATTACTGCCCACGGGTAAATAGGTTCTATTTTCTAAAACACGTAATAATTTCACCTGCAAATGCATGGGCAGTTCACCTAATTCATCTAAAAATAAGGTTCCGCCATCAGCGGCGGCAATAAACCCTTCTTTATTACTATAAGCACCGGTAAATGCCCCTTTTACATGGCCAAAAAATTCACTTTCCATCAAATTTTCGGGTATGGCACCGCAGTTTACTGAAATGTATTTTCCACTTTGCTTGCTATGATTATGAATAGCTCGGGCTACTAAATCTTTGCCACACCCTGTTTCGCCATAAATAATCACATTCATGTCTGTTTGTCCTGCCTTTTCAATGAAGGAAAAAACTTGTTGCATAACATCACTTTTACCTATGATATTATCAAAATGGGTACGCAAGGGAGGCACGGAAGATTTAAGTAACCTATTTTCCTCTAAAAGGTGCAATTCTTGATATTTGTGCTCACTAATATCCATGAGTAAGCCTTCAAGAAAAAGGGGTTCGCCCGTTTTTTCACAATACACCCCTTCGCCTTGATCCCAAATCCATTTTATTTTGCCCGATTCAAGGCTTAAACGATAAATTATACTATAGGATGTTTGTCCCTCTACGGCTTCATACGTCATTTGGCGGGTGCGCTGTAAATCTTCTTCGGGCATCATGCGTTCAATGGCATTCCAATTTTGCTTAATCATATCTGCTGAATGTATTTCTAACAGAGCGAAAGCCCCATGGCTGACAAATTCCAAAACAGATTCGCTTTGGCTAGAATATTTTCCACCAGGAGAGACGATTCTACACCGATACGCAAGGCCCGGAATATGATTGAGAAGGCGCATATAACTTTGCTTTACAGAATACTCTATTTCATTTGCAGACTTTTCCTTCATATTCCCTCCGTAAGACAATAATGACGCTTCGTATGACACATTTGACGCGCTTACTATTTGTGATATTTTGCGCAACTTCAAAGGAAGTTTAAAAAAGCGCATACCTTTTCATAGGCAAGAAATGTGCCATTCATAAGGGCTTTTTTCAAGAAATAATATACTATAAGAATGAGTTTGGAATAATGAGTAGACATGGTTTTTAGAGAATGTGAAAAAGAGATAGTATATTCCACGACAAAAATGTCGCTAAGCTAAAAAAAATCCCTCATAATCATCTTTAATCGGCTAAAATACAGGTTTTTGGCCTTGTGAAATTTGGAATATATATTGCAAATTTCATTTGATTAGAAATGTGCTTTACGCCTTACATACAAAAAGTGCGCAATACAGCCACAATATGTACGGCATGAAACATAAAAAGAATTTGTGAGGTAATTATGAGAGCATCAAATGCATCTGTGGAGCAACTTTCCGACGCTAAAAGTATTTCTTTTGCCAAGAAAGGTATTTTTCTGGCTTTACTGTCGGGTATGATTTGGCCCATAAGTACGTTTTCTTTAGAACACGGCTTAAAGCAAGGTTCTGTTGCTGATCCTTCCATGTGGATTTTAGGCCCCTTGCTTGCTGCCGGTTTGCACGACTTTTTTGCGGCCATAACATGCTTATGTGTAAATATTCGCAAAGGGCAAGGCAAAGAAATTTGGCGAACCATTTGCAGTAAACCAGGAAGGTTGTGTTTGCTAGGAGCACTTTTTGGCGCTCCCCTTGGTATGGGGGGGTATCTCATGGCCGTTTCCCTAGCTGGCCCTGCTTATATTTTGCCCATTACCTCATTGTATCCTGCCATTGCCGCAGTATTAGCGGTGTTTTTCTTAAAAGAAATGATTTCCATACGGGCATGGTGTGGTCTTGCCCTGTGCATAGTGGGCGGTATTGTCATTGGCTATACCCCACCAGACGGTGCTGTGAGTCAGTATTTTTATTTAGGCTTGCTTTTTGCGTGCATAGCAGCCCTTGGATGGGCCGCAGAAGGGGTGGCCGTAACTTCTGGTATGGACTTTGTGCATCCTTTTGTAGCGTTAAATATATATCAACTGGGTTCGGCATTTTTATACGCAGTATTTATCATTCCCGGTATTTTGCTTTACTATGCCATGGCAGAACCTACTGCCCCCATGCTAAATTCCGTTATGACCGTAATAACTGATTTTTCTGTTATGCCTTATATTATTTTCGCAGGCATTATGGCCTGTGCCACGTATTTATGCTGGTATGAGGCCATGAATAAAACCGGTGTGGCCCGTGCCATGGCGTTAAATATCACCTATGCTCTTTGGGGTATTATTTACGCATCTATTTTCACCGATATTAACATTACGACCAATCTTATTATTGGTGCCGTTGTCATTTTTGGTGGTATGTTCTTGGTTATCGGCAACCCCAAAGAAATTGTAAACTTACGCAATGTTTGCTAAAGGAAAAATCATGAAAAAACCCCCTTTACGCCTTGTTTTAGGCACACGTTTGCAAGATGGCAAAGCCCGCACAGCGCAAGATTTTTGTGAAGAATTGGCCGCTGAATATGCCGGAGAAGGACAAATTTCCCTTGTTTCTTTAGATAATCACTTAGAATCTATGCGCTGTGTAGGGATTGTAAAAATACACGAATCGACACATTTGGGTGATGAGGTGATGCATAGCTATGTACTTACTGAATACGGGCAGCAAAAAGTGAATGCTTATAAGTAAAGCTTAACAGTTTGTATAGCAGGCTGTTGGAAAAAAATAATCTGCGTCGTCAGCGTTAAAAGCCAAACTGCTTATGTATATCTAATATACTGCGCACCTAAACTTTTTTCGCTTCTTCGCATCTCACTGTTTTTGAACAGCCTGCCTAAAATCGACTTTTGCAACAAGCTGTTAATGTGCTCTCCCTTTTATGCATTTTGTATGACGCTAAAGACATGCCCCTTGACCGACTATGAAAGAGGTCTTATTAATAGGAATGGTTCTTAAAATAATAAAAGGTTTTATCGAAATCGATAACTTGCTGGTATAACACTATTAAAATTGTTACAGCTTCAACGCCATTTAAAATGAAAGGTTTCTATGTCAACCAAACTCATATTTCCCTTGTCTTTACGCTTACGTGCATTAAAAGATGCTTATTTGCAAGCTGTGCCTTCCCTTGCCATTAATAGGGCCCAAGCTTTTACAGAAATTTTTAAAAAATATGAACATGCGGGCTTGTCTAAAATTGTGCTACGAGCCAAGGCTTTTCGTCATGCTTGTGAAATGGCACCTCTTGTTATTGGTGCTCACGAATTAATTGTGGGACATCCCTGCGGTAAAGCACGTGCCGGTTCTGTATCGCCAGATATTGCTTGGCAATGGCTTGATGATGAATTGGACGGTATTACTACACGCCCACAAGACCCGTATTTCATATCTGAAGAAGATAAAAAAACGCTACGTGAAGAGATTTTTCCTTTTTGGAAAGGAAAATCACTGGCAGAGAAATGCGCAGAAGCCTTTGCACACGATCCTGAATTATGGGAATTTGGTACTGAGGCTTGCATTACAGATTTAACTTATCATATTACCAGCGGCGGTGGTGACACCAGCCCCGGTTTTGATATTATTTTGCTCACCAAAGGTATTAAAGGTATTGAAGCAGAAGCACTGGCCCATTTGCAAGCCTTAAAAGATTCTGCCTCACATCCTGAAGAAGATGAACAGCTACGTGGAAAAATAGATTATTATACTGCCTGCATAGAAACGTGTGCCGGTATAAAATCTTATGCACAACGTCTTTCAGACTATGCGCATCAATGCGCTGCGCAAGAACAAAATCCACAGCGGAAAAAAGAATTAGAGAGCATTGCCTCTATCAATGCCCGTGTGCCCTATGAAGTGCCCACCACCTTATATGAGGCCCTACAAGGAATATGGACCATTCAGTCCCTCTTTTTATTGGAAGAAAATCAAAGTAGCACTTCCCTTGGTCGCATAGATCAATATCTCAACGCCTTTTATGAGCAAGACTTGCATAATGGTACTGTTACCAAAGAAGAAGCTTTGGAATTGTTAGGCGCATTTATTATTAAATGCAGCGAAGTTATTTGGTATACGCCTGGTGCTACGGCTAAATACTTTGCGGGCTTTATGCCATATATTAATATGTGTGTGGGAGGGCAAAAACGAGAGGGCGGCGATGCCACCAATGCCATGACCTATCTTATCATGGATGCAGTTGAGCGTGTGCAGGTTTATCAGCCTTCACTAGCTTGCCGTGTACATAACCAGTCTCCCCAAGAGTATTTAGAAAGGATTGTGGATATCATCAAGACAGGGCTTGGTATGCCAGCCATTCACTTTGATGATGCGCATATAAAAATGATGCTTGGCAAAGGGTTTAGCCTCAAAGATGCCAGAGATTACTGTCTTATGGGCTGTGTGGAACCACAACGCTCCGGAAAGATACATCAATGGACCGCAGGGGGATTTACCCAATGGCCCATCGCCATTGAAATGGTCTTCAATAGAGGTGTGCTTAAAAGCTATGGCGACAAAGCATGGCTAGATACTGGTGATATTAACCAGTTTGATACCTATGAAAAGTTTGAAGCCGCTGTGAAAAAGCAGTTAGACAATCTTATCGATAAGAATTGTCGGGGAACAGTAATAATACAAGACGTGTATCGTCAGGTGAATCCTTCGCCGTATATGTCGCTTTTTGTGGATGGGTGCATGGAAAATGGAAAAGATGTTACCAACGGCGGTGCTTCTTTATACTGCGGGCCCGGCACTATTTTTGCTGGCCTTGGCACCTATGCTGACTCCATGGCAGCCATAAAAAAATTAGTGTATGACGATAAAAAATATACGCTTTTAGAAATACAGCAAGCCTTATTAGAAAACTTTGAAAATGCCATAGCTTTATGGAATGACTGTCAAAATGCTCCAAAATATGGCAATGATGACGATTATGTTGATTTTATTGCACGGGACATTGTAGATTATACAGAAGAAAAAATGAATGCCTATCCATCGCTCTACGCCAAGCAAATTCATGGAACCTTATCACAATCTTTTAATACGCCTTTAGGAGAAATGATTGGTGCCATGCCCAATGGACGTTTAGCCTATACCCCGCTTTCTGATGGCATAAGCCCGTCGCAAGGCTTTGCCTGCCTTGGTCCTACAGCCATAATAAAATCTGCATCTAAGGTGAATGTAGAATCCATGAGCCTTGGTATGTCGCATAATATGAAGGTTACACCAGACTTTTTAAATACCGAACACGGAAGAGAGGTGCTTGTGCAAGTATTGCAAACCTCATCCATTTTGGGTATTGCTCAATTGCAATTTAACTGTGTGGATAATGCCACCTTATTGGCTGCGCAAGAAAACCCAGAACAATATCGTGAGCTTATTGTGCGTGTCGCAGGCTATTCCGCTTTTTTCACAGAATTGTGTAAGGAAGTGCAGGATGAAATTATTAGCCGAGCTAGCGTAGATATATAAACTGCTAGAGCGTGTTCACATAACATAATTTAGAAAACAAGCGATAGTATTACTTTTTGATAATGGATTTAGGAGACATCATGAAAAAAGCATTACCTAATAAAGATGGTATATTAGAACCTCTTTTAGAAGCTATAAAAGAAAAAAACTTTGCCAATAAAAGAGTATGTACTGCGTATTTTTGTGAGCAATATGATGCCCCTGCTCATGATGTCGCCGTACTTGTTGATTGGGCCATTATGCCATTAAAAGTAGCAAAATTTATGGACCATCATGAAGGAAAGCTACGCATTACCAAAGACGGAGAGAAATTTTTGCATGAGCATAAAGGCAATATAACAGTTGAGAAGCTCTTTTCCGTTCCTGCTTTTGTGGGGTATTTTACAAAGTTATAACCTCTGATAAGAGGCTTTTGCACAATTACTTTCAAGTATAAAATGTATATAAAAAGTGGGAATTTGCTCTTTATATACATTTTATATGTGCAGAGCTTCATGAGAATGTGCATATTGCATTGAGACCTCTGCATATTTGATCGTAGGCTTAGAGTAGGTTTTAAAATTTACTTAAAAAAGCTGCATTCAAAAATAATTGTGCAGGGGTCTCGGATTGTGCAGAAATCTCGTATAAAGAGAAAAGGTCTACAGACAGCACGTAGTGAAGCTGTGCATAACGGCTTGCTAATATAGTTTACAAAAACTTCCCAATGGAAAGGTGCTGTGAGCATTTTTTTCGTAATGAAATTTTTGAGATAATATATAAATCGTTTTTTTAGAGGGTATTACTATGATTTCACGCCAAGCACTTGTAACCATGGGTTGTTTGGTACTTTTGTATGCTTCATGGGGAACAACCTTTTTGGCAAACAAAATTGCTTTAGAATATATTCCAGGGCTTTTGCTTTCGGGTATTCGATTTTCGCTGGCAGGATTTATTCTTCTTGCCTATACTTTTATTAAGCGCGAAGCGTCTTCTATTACACGGGCAGATATAAAATACAGTTTAGAAAATAGTATTTTACTTGTTGTTATTGGCAGTGGCTTTGTGGCAAAAGCACAAGAAACTGTGCCTTCTGGTTTGGCAGCCATTCTTTTTGGGGCCGCACCTATTTGGCTTATGCTTGGGCAATGGTTACTGTGGGGAGGAAAAAAGCCTACGCTTATGCAAGCTTCAGGGCTTGCTCTTGGTTTTTGCGCTTTGGCTTGGCTCAATGTACATCAAGGCATTCAAGGGGACACTTCCCTTTGGGGGCTTTTTTTAATTTTATTTGCCACTTTTGCTTGGGTGTATGGTTCGCATTTTTCGCAAGTACATCAAAAAGAAACCAACCTTTCCATGATACGTGGTGCAGGTTTACTTTTATTTATTGGTGGTTTAGAAACACTACTTCTTGCTTTGCTTTTAGGCGAAAGAGTGGATATTTTTTCTTTACCCATGGAAGCCTATTTCCCACTAACTTCATTAGTATTTCTTAGCTCCATACTGGGGTATACAAGCTATTTATGGTTACTCTTTAACTCTCGTGCCATTATAGCTATTTCTTATGAATATGTTACCCCGGCCATAGCAGTTATCCTAGGTGCTCTTTTTGCCAACGAAAACCTTGATATCAATGCTCTTCTTGCTAGTGCTGTACTTATTCTTTCTGTTTTTCTCATTACCACTCACGATAGAGCCTAGTATCATGATCTTCCATTATGTTTGCAAGCTTATCTAGGAATATTTATAATTTTTCACAACCCCTATGCTACCCAATGTCCATGTGCTCATGTGAAATAATCCCCCAAGGATACAGAGGTACTTTTCATAGTGCATTCTCCTTGTGTTAATAAATAGAGACCTCTGCGCAATTCATTGCGTAGGGTTTCATGGAGCGCTGACGACAGTCAATGCCACCAAAAATCAAGAATGGGCGTAGCGTAGCTTCGCCGTTAAGTCCGACCCAACGGGCGGCAAGGCCGTTTGCGTTTGCGAGGTACGAGCAATTACGCAAATCGAGAGCAAAGCGATTG
>CAYJAL010000044.1:0-14399 GCA_964367875.1 uncultured Desulfovibrionaceae bacterium
TTTCCCTCCACCACAAAAAAAACTACACTTTCTGCAACAACTCTTTCAGCCACACCGGTACAGGCACGGGGCGGCCTTGATCATTGACCATGGCATGTTCTGTCATACCTTCAGCGAGGAGCTTCGTCTTGTCTTCATTCCATAATTCATATATAAATTTCACCGATGCGCGTCCCCATGCGGCTATGGCCACATGTACGTGTACAAGGTCGTCATAGCGAGCTGGAGAGCGGTAGCGGCACTGGGCTTCTCGCACGGGAAGAAAAACGCCCTTAGCTTCCACTTCGGTATAACTCATGCCTTGAGCGCGTATAAATTCACTGCGCGAGCGCTCAAATAAATGTAAATATTCTGCATAATAGAGTACGGACATGCAATCTGTTTCGCCATAAGAAACGCGATGTGCCAGCCAGCAATCTGGTTTTGGAAAGTCTTTCATGTAGTGCTCCTTGTATGCGTCCTTGGGAGAAAACGCCTTATGTTGAAAAAAAAATCTTGGATAAAACTCTGTGCCCTTGGCTTATTGAGCGCATCGGTATTGCTTGCCGGCTGTCAAAAAGAAATGCAGCTTCCGCCCACCTATCCGGTACAAAATAATGAGAGCCAAGCGGAGTTTTTGCGTCACTTAAAGCCCAGCAATCAGCATTTAACTTCATGGCGAGCTTTGGCGCCCAGTGTGCAAAAGAGCTTGCGATATGTCAAAGCAAAAAAGCAAGAAGCCTATGCCATTGACCGTATGGAGCTACGTCTTACATGGGGGCAATTGCGCCAAAGCCTTGAAGAGTTAGAAAGATTACTCCCTGCTTTGGATGCCAATCCTGCTCTTTTTGCACAGCATTTTACCTGGCTGCCTATGCATGAAGGTATGAAGTATACCGGCTATTATGAGCCTGTCATTGAGGCTAGCCGCACCTATAAGCCGGGTTATCAAGCCATTTATAAGGCGCCGCCGGAACTGGCTAAAGTGCGCCGCCAAGGACGTAAATTTCATAGCCGCGAAGCCATTGATAAAGATATGGTGCTGGCAGGACGCGGCCTTGAGCTGGCCTGGGCCAAAAGCCAAGTGGATGTCTTTTATTTACAAATTCAAGGTTCCGGTAAATTGGTCTTTGAAGATGGCAGCAGCGTATATGTGAATTATGCCGGACAAAATGGGCATAAATATGTGAGCTCTGGCCGCGTGATGAAGGATTTAGGCCTTGTGGAAAGAGGGGATATTTATGAGCAAAGGCAATGGTTTGCAGAAAACCCTGAGGAAACGTTTGATATATTAAAGCAAAATCCTTCTTATGTCTTTTTTAGATTTGGCAATGATGGTGCCATCGGTGCCATGGGCTCGGTGGTGGAGCCTTATATAAGTCTTGCTTCCGATAGAAAATTTATTCCTCTAGGCTCCATTGTGGCTTATGGGGTAAATATTCCGAGCGAAGCCAGCGGAACCAAACCTTTACGCGGTATTGGCTTACCGCAAGATGTGGGCGGCGCCATTAAGCAAAATCGCTTCGATGTTTTTGTGGGCGGCGGCGTTGAGGCCATCTATGTGGCTTCGCATTTAGATGCGCGCGGCCCTGCGTGGGTGCTCGTAAGTAAGAGCGCTTTAGGCTCATGGTAATAATAGTTCGCTGAAAAAGGGCTGTCTGCTTCGTTAAGCTTGCTTTTTGCTCCAGTCACGTATGTCTAATACGCTCCTTGCGCAAAAAGCTTCGCTTGCCTCGCATCCAACCCTTTTTGAGCGAACTGTATTTGATTTTTTAAAGTGTATATTTGAAAGATTGTTTACTACAGGACGTGCAACCAAGCGTTATTTTTATCTGCTACAGGAAGTAGCAGAAGCCCCGCAGGGGAGTAAGCCAAAGGCAAGACGGAATTTACTTCCGTCGCCGCCGACGCTTGCGATAGCTTGTGTTGCACAGGACGTGCAACCAAGCGTTATCTAATAGTTCGCTGAAAAAGGGCTGTCTGCTTCGTCAGACGCGTTTTTGGCTCTAGGCCATATCAACCTTTAAAAAAGTCGATATATTACTGCTCAATATAAAAACGTTGCTTGTATAATTTTTTATAGGCTGTTCAAAAAGTGTAAGGTGCGAGGAAGACGAAGTTTTTTGCGAAAGGAGCGTATCAAGACATACGTGACTGGAGCAAAAAACAAGTCTGACGAAGCAATGTGCACTTTTTCAACGGCCTGATACGACCAAGCGTTATTTTTAAGGAGGCACCATGCCATTAGCTTTGGGAAAAGAAAGTGAAAATTTACGTATAAGCTTTGAGGATATGCAGGGAAATGCCTTGCTCATAAGCGATGCTGTGGCCGCTTCCGGAGGCCTTGGGCGCTATTTATGCCCCACCGATTTGCTGGGCGCCGCCCTTGGGGGTTGCGTTATGATGACCCTCTCCATTGCCGCCAAGGGGCATTCCATAGATGTGTCGGGCATGAGCATGGAAATTGAAAAAGATATGAGTGACGATGTACCGCGCCGTGTATCGCGCCTTGGGGTGCGCATTTTCTTTACTAAGGTTCTGAGCTCTAAGGAACAAGATATTTTGCGCCGTGCTGCGGCCACATGTCCTGTGAAAAACAGCCTGCATCCGGATATGGAAAAGCAGGTGGAACTTATTTTTATGTAATATATTTTGAGGAATGACTATGATTATAAATATTCGACATGAAAAGCCCGAAGATTTTAGAAGGGTAGAAGAGTTAGCCCGTGAGGCTTTTTGGAATTTGTATTTTCCCGGTGCCCATGAGCATTATGTAGTGCATACTATGCGCAATCATAAGGATTTTATTCCTGAACTTTCCTTTGTATTAGAAGTGGATGGCATTGTACAAGGGGCTATCTTTTATACACAATCGCATATTTTGTATCCCCTAGATAGCGATGCGTCGCAAAAGCTGCCAACCATTAGCTTTGGCCCTGTTTTTATAGCGCCAACGCTGCATAGGCAAGGCCTTGGGCGCAAGCTTATTGATCATAGCCTTGCAGCTGCTAAAGCCGCGGGACATGCAGGCATTCTTACCCTAGGTTTCCCTTATCATTATGCGCCTTATGGCTTTGTGGGCGGTAAAAAATACGGCATAGCCATGGGCGATGGTAAATTTTATACAGGGCTTTTAGCCTTGGAATTGCGCCCCAACGGCCTTACCCTAGGGAAAAATGTCAGTGAAAATATTACGGGGCAAGCGGTCTTTTCTTCGGTGTTTGAAGTAAATGCAGAAGATGTGGATGCCTTTGATGCTACCTTTGCACCCAAGGAAAAGGCTGTGCAGGCCAGTCAGCATGAATTTGAATTGGCTTGCGTGGAGCTTGATGTATAATTTTTTAGGGAAGAATGAGCTGAGGCGTCAATTTTCTTTAGTTGTTTTGTCACAAAAAAACCTTTGCACAGATAGTGTGCAAAGGTTTTTTTTGTATCTATGGATAGTTCTATAAACTATTCGCCCATGGTGATTTGCTTAATGGTGGGCAATGTTTTTACCATTTGTAAGGCCATGCGTAATTGATTATCACGCGCCAATTGCTCTGCCACATCTGTTTTGAGTTTGCTGGTGTCTAGCGGTTCAGCTGCTTCAGCGGCTGGCTTTGCCTCTTCACTTTTTGTCTCTACTGGCTTTGCGCTTTTTTCTTTTTTACTTTCTTTTTTCTCATCTTTACCGGCAATATGGCGGCTTAAATCTCTTTCGCGCACGATGAAGCGAGAGCTTACCTTGCCATCTTCTTCTTTCACAGGCTCAAAGGGGATTTCCATATCTGGGGTAATGCCTTCGGCTTGAATGCTGGAACCATTGGGTGTGTAATATAGGGCAATGGTAAGCTTAAGGCCAGATCCGTCAGCCAGAGGAATGATATTTTGCACCGAACCTTTACCAAAGGTTTTTTCACCTAAAATAAGGGCGCGTTTATGGTCGCGCAAGGCACCGGCCACAATTTCAGAGGCAGAGGCAGAACCGGCATTGACCAGCACCACCATGGGAACGGTAATGTCGCTATTTTGCTTTTTGGCTCTGTAGGTGCTCATGGCTCTGAGGCTTCTGCCGCGGATGGAAACAATATCGCCGCCGCTTAAGAAGGTGTCAGATACCGACACAGCTTCGTTAACAAGGCCGCCGGGGTTATTGCGCATATCCAGCACAATGCCCTTGATGCCGCTTTTTTGTGCTTCTTCTAGGGCAGCGTGTAAATCGTCGGTGGTACGCTCAGAAAAACGTGTAATGCGCAGCCAATGATAACCTTCTTCCAATTCTTTGGCTTTAACACTGATAAGAGGTATGGAATCGCGGGTGATGGTAACGGTTTCGGGATTGTTGGAATTGGTGTGAATAATGGTTAATTCCACATCGGTGCCCTTGGGGCCACGAATGCGCGAAACCACTTCGGAAAGGGAGAGCTCTTGGGTGCTTTCGCCGTTAATGGTAAGGATAATATCCCCAGGTTGTAAACCTACGCGAAAGGCCGGCGTATCTTCGATGGGCGAAACCACTTTTACCTGACCGTTTTCCATGGTCATTTCAATACCAATGCCGGAAAATTCGCCTGAGGTGGTTTCTTGCATTTCTTCGTATTCCTTGGGGGTCATGAAGGTGGAATGCGGGTCAAGATTTTCGAGCATGCCTTTAATGGCGCCATCCATAAGTTCTTTGCTGGGTGTTTTGGTCACATAGTGTTTTTCTACCAGCTCGATAACTTGGCTAAAGCGTTTTAAGGCTTCATACATATTTTCTTCTTGGGGAGCGTCGGCAGCCATAAGGGGGGCAGCGTGTAAGGAAAGCCCCAAAAGAGCCGCGCCAAAAGAAGCTTTAGAAATACGTGATAAGGACATACAGTCTCCCTATAAGTTATATTATGACTAAAATTAACGTATTCTTACATCAAGTCCTGTTTCGCCATATTTAAGGTAGCGAATATCACTAGGAGCTTTTTTAAGGTCAATAACAATGCGTGTGCCTTCTTTGTGATCGCCAATGCGCACATTGGATACCAAGTTGTTGGCCGGAACGCCGGGGGCGCGTAATTTCCAGGTGCCGTCAAGGTCAAGCACAAGACGCTCTGGCGAAACAAGGCGCATGGTTTTATAGGTAGGCACCACATTGCTATCTAAACGCACAGTAACGCCGTCTCCGGCCTTAAATACAGTAATACGCTTAATGGTTTTGACAAGCTTTGCCGCGGCCTTGGGGGCTTCTTTAACTACTTCTTTTTTAGGCTCTATGAGCGCTGCAGGTAAAGAAGATTCTTTTCTGCTGGCGGCTAAGGCTTTTTGCACAGGATCTTCCACCACTTTGGGGGCTGTCGGTTTTGGCTGTACGGGAGCTTTAGGTGCAGCTACTTTTTCTTTTTCAGAGGCACTAACTGCTACCGGCGGCGGAGTGGGGGTTGTTGCCATTGGCGCTGTAGGAGCAGGTTTTTCCATAGCTACAGCTTGCACTGGTTGCACCGGCGTAGCAGGGCTTTGAGGCGCTTCCATTGCTGCCGGAGTTTTAACTGCGGATGCTTCTTTGGGGGCAGCAGGAATTGTGGGTACAGTTAAAGAGCCTACAGATGTGGTAGGTGTGGCAGGGGCAGTGTTTTCTATCACAGCCTTTTCTTGCGCAGTATTGGGAGCCGTTTCATTTTCGCCAAGGTGAGTTTCTTCATGCTGAGAGGTAGGCACTGTGCTTGAAGCCACAGGTGTAGCGGCCACAGGTGCAGCGGCTGGGGTAGTATATTCATTATAGGTAATAAGACCCATGCCAAGAAGAATGACAGCAATAATGACAATGGCTATATTTTTATTCATAGTATCTCCTTAAGGCGTTTCCTTCAGATATATTACGTCAGTAGCTAAGGAAAGCGCGTATCCATATAAGCTCAAAAAGCTAGCACAAAACGTGGTAAATGTAAAATTTTTATAGGGAACAGAAATTTTTATTGTGTGCTTTTATACAGATATTCCATCTGGCCGATGATTTCTTCCCAAGCTTTGAGGGAGTATTCTTTATTTTGTAAATATAAATACGCATAGCTGCTAAAAGGGTGCATATAGGGCGGAAAATTTTCCCAAAAAGTGTTGGTGAGGGTGCACTTTTTGTGAATAAGGGTATTTTTAAGTTCTTGGCGTAAATGCTTGCCAAAGTGTACAATCTGTAGCTGCAGCTTTTCTGCTAACTGGGGATAAGCGTGCGCTAAGTCTTGAAATTCTTTTTGCGGCACAAGGTCGTTGTTTTGTGCGGCCTTATGCAGGCGAAGCCAAAACCATTGTTGCCAAAACCGTGCAAGTAATTGGCGTGAAGAGGGAGGGCTTTGCTCAGAGATAGAGGGTACAAGCGTAAAGAGCCCTTGCTCTGTCTGGGTGCTTTGATAGATATGTATGCCGGAAAAAGATGGCGCGGTATTTTTAGGTGAAGCTTGCATTGTGCCTGTGCTTTGCTCTTGTATAAGGGCATGCGCTACGCGCGCCACAGCGGAGGCAGAAAGCTTGGCATGGCAAGGAGGCGTAGGGCTGCAAGCTTGCCAGCAACCGGCGCAAGAAAGCTTTGGCTGCATAAGAGTATGTTGTGCAAGATGGGTGCTGCGCGGCCCTGTTTCCCAAGGGTTTACCGGCCCTAAGGAAAGGTTTAACACAGGTGTATTGAGCCATGCGGCTAGGTGCATGGGGCCTGTATCCGGGGTAATGAAAAGGGCAAGGTTCTGTAATACGTGCGCTAATTGTTGTAGGCTAAATTTACCGCAAAGAGAGGCGCCTTTAAGACCACTGAGGCTTTCTATCTCTTGTCCCAATGCTTTTTCCTGGGGGCCGCCTAAAAAAAGAGTTTTATAGCCTTTATGGCTCAGCGCTTTAGCTATGTGAGCAAAATGCGTCGCGGAGGGGCGTTTTTCTATTTCGCTGGCGCCCACAAAAATGCCTATGGTTTTTCCCCGTGCTTGCGCATGAACATTGACATTACAAGGGGGGATAGTGTGGCCTTGTATATGGTCTAAAAGGTAAATATCGCTCCAGTGAAAAAGGTTATACCTATTATTATGCACAATGCTGGCGCGGTACAAAGCCCATGCCCCTTCTATGCGGGTGGTACCTTGCTGGGTATAGGCGCCAAAGCGTTCTTCGGCCTTAACGCTACCGGCAATAAGCGCGGCATCGGGGCGATGGCTAAGATTGATAACAGCCCTGTAAGATTGCTGCATAAGTTTTGGCGCTGCTGCAGGGGGAAAGAATACCGTTTGCGGTGCCATGGGCATGAGCGGAGTGAAAAATTGCTCTTCGGCCACAGTCCATAGGGGGTGGCCGGCATAGATATTTTGCAGCATGCCCATGAGGGGAAAGGAGAGAATAAGATCTCCCATGCGCTGCATTTGTAAGACTAAGACGGGCTTAGCCATGGTGCAGGCCGCCATCTTTAAGGCCATATACCGAACGCATATGGGCGAGGAGTGTGAGCAGGCGGTGATCCCAGGTATGTTCCGCCAAGACGCGCGTTCTGGCGGCGGCGGTGATACGCTGCCTTTCTTCAGGATGTGCTGTATAGTGGCGTAGTAAGTCCGGTATTTCTTCGGGGTCGGTATAGAATGCTATTTCTTTATGGGGCTCAAAAAGATTATCCATTTGCTCGCGCCAATCGGTGAGCACAAAGGCATTGCAAGCCGGCACATCAAAAATACGCTGATTCACAGCGCCCTTCATTTGTTTGCTGGTGCAATTAAAATTAATATCGGAAAGAGGGTAGAAGCCCGGTAAATCTGTGTAATAGCTAAGCACTGGGTGTAGGGTAAATTGTTCTCTTTGCGCGGCAAAAATACTATTCCAACCATCATCGCCCACTATAAGGGGGTGAAAGGGTAGGGTTTGCGCAACGCAAGAAGCGCGGTAAATACGCGTGGCTTCCCAGGTAAGCGCTGTTTCATAGCCAAGGCGATCTTCGGCATGGGGTAGATCTTGATATAAAGCGTAGGCTTGACTGTGGCGCTGTTGCAAAAAGGTGGCTATGCAGCGCGTATCGCATTGGCCAAAATCTGCGGCTACACTTTCAAAGCTTTGTAAAAGCTCTGCTGGCAAGGGGGTTTTGCCAAGGCGCGTTTGTACCTTATACAGCATGGAATTGCCCACAAAGGAAAGGGGGCTTTTCCACTGTGCATTGCCGCGTGTATTGGGGCAAAAAAGATGCGGATTGGTGCCTAGCGGTAAATAAAAGACATGCTCAAAGCCCATGGCCTTGAGGGAATCTATATTATCTAAATCCCAAGTGAAAATGCTGACCCAAGGGTTTTTAAGTTTTTCGTATAAATGCACAATGAGGTGCGGATTATCCACAAACCATGATGCCAAGGGCAATTCCAATTGTTGCAAAAGCTCCATGAGCAAACCTTCGCGGTCAACACCAAGGTGATTCAAGGTAAGCAAGCAATCGGGCTGGAATTCACTTACTGCCGTGAGGAACTCTTCTATAAAGACGGAGCTGGCCACCGATTCATCGGGAATGGTAAGCAAGCGATGCTCTATACCCAGTCGCTCACAGGCTGAGGCCAATTCTCCCATAAGAAAATATTTACTGGTAATGAGCAAAAGCCGTGGCTTGGGGGTGACAAAGCGCGGCTTACGTACCTTTGTCCAAAAATCCACTTGCTTGCTTGCTTCCATATGTTGGCGCAAAAAGCCATACCATTCCTTATGCAAACGCTGATAAAATGGGTGCACAATGGGGAGAAAGGGCAGGCCTTTGTGTTCCTTTTGCCAGTGGGTTAAGCGGCGCAAGACTTCTTGGGCATCGTCGCAATCTGTTATCCACAAAATGCGCTCTTTTTGCGCGAGGCTATGTGTTGCTTCACTGTTTTCTTGCACATGGCTATGGGCTAAAATGGCGCGCTCTTTATCCACAATGGCCACAGGACCCTCATGGCTGGCGAGAAAAGCTGTAAGGGCATGGCCAAGGCCAGAGCCTAAAAATACAGGGAGGCAGTCTTGTGTAATTTCTGGAAGGATACGCAATTCGCGCTCTTTTCCGCCGCTACCCAGCATACGCAAGGGTGATAAGGGCGCTGGGCGCTGTACTTCAATGTCCACAAGGACGTCATGGGAAAATAGGGGCTGTACGGTATTCATGATTTTTTGGGAGGGCTATAGGGTGTACAGGTTATCTCATTGTTTTCTAAAGAAAAGACCACAGAGCTATAGGCTCTGTCCACATAATAATAGGCTTGGCCTATGGCTATTTCTACACCGGGAAAAACATGACCAGTCACAATAACTTTGCAATGATTTATATGCTCTTCATCATATTGTAAATATTTCCAAATATGATTTCGTGAGCGTATAAGATTGGCTTGCTTTTTGCGCGCAGTCTGTAATTTTCGGCTCAGCTTATTGACGTGCGGTGCAAGATGGCCAGCCACAGATTCTAAATGGCGAATATCATGGGCTAAGTGAACAAGGTGGGCTTCGATTTTTTCTAGCTTTCGTATGTGCATGGGATTATAACCCAAAAAAATTCGCGTGGGGCTGGCAGCTTTATTCCCTAGTTGCCCCATTACAAGCACCCCTTGGCGTCCATGAATGGTGCCGCCCACCAAGCGATCTTTAATGAGGGCATTACGCGCCACATAGAGGGTGGAATGCAAGCAGTTTTTCTCTACGCTTACATTGCCGTGGCATTGTATTTCGGCATTTTCCATAAAGGCAAGGCGAATATCTTTTTGGGCGGATAAAAGGCAATGCTTACTGACGCCGCCGCGTACCCCTCCATGAATGTGTAGGGCTTTTTGTGCCCTCACTATACCGCCTTCTACCATGCCGGTTATGAGCACATTGTGCCCATGAACCTCAAAACCTGCGCGCACATTGCCTTTAATGGCTATGTCGCCATGAAAAATAATATTACCCGTTTGAAAGCTAATATCTGAATGTATTTTTACCGTGGTGAGGACAGAAATTTTACCCTCTTTATAACATACATGGCCTGCGGTGGAAGCCAAGAGCTTATGAGGGGCCGCATCGTCTGCATGGGTATTTTCCCCTTGAGGAATGAAGGGCTCGTGTACCACAAAGGAAGCTTCGGGATTTTCTATGGCGCCAAGTGGTACCAGCTCTGCCAGTAATTGGCCTGCTTGTACGTTTTGTACATAGCCAAGATTATGCAAGGTTTTTTTGCCCGGTGTGGGTTTTAAACGCTCTTGCAGCGTGTGCGGATCAAAATAATGCTGTAAATACCAGGCCATGTACTGCTCCTTAGGAGGCTTTTTAAGAAGGCTTTTTTACTGGGTTGGCAGTGCGGGAAAAAGCTCCTTACTATCCAGCATAAGGCTTACAGGGCCCCAATTATTTAATTCCACATCCATATGCGCACCAAATATGCCCGAATGTACACGAGAAGGAAGGTAGGCGTCAACGTCGTGTATCAATTGTGCAAAAAGCTGTGTGGCCAGCGCCGGTGCGGCTGCTTGCTGAAAATCCGGACGGCGCCCATTTTTACAGGCAGCGTACAGGGTAAATTGTGATACAAGCAGTATTTCTCCGCCAAAGTCCAGTACATCTCGCTGGAATTTATGGGCTGTAGCTTCTGTATCACCGGGGAAAATACGTAAATGCACAAGCTTTTCAATGCAGGCAGTCCAAAGCTTACTTTGAGGTAAGGCTTCGCCATCTTCTTGGCCAAAGCCCACCAAAACTAAAAGCCCGGGGCCTATACTGGATACCAAAGAGCCTTCTACGGTGACAGAGGCTTTATGCACACGTTGTACAAAAAGGCGCATGATTATTCTTCTTCCTTAGGGGATTCATGCGGCTCAAGGGCAATGCCCTGAGCGCGCTTTTGCTCTTCTTCTTCGCGTAAAGCCCTGCGTAATACCTTACCCACAATGGTTTTGGGTAATTCATCACGAAATTCTACTAAACGCGGCACCTTATAGCTGGCAAGTTTTTTACGACACCAAGTCATTACATCGGCGCGGCTCATGCTAGCTTCAGGCTTAAGCACCACATAGGCCTTGATGGCTTCACCGCGTGTTTCATCTTCAATGCCCACGGCCACAGCTTCTAAAATATACGGATGCTCTAGTAAAACTTCATCTATTTCACGTGGATAGACATTATATCCGCCCACAATGACCATATCTTTTTTGCGATCCATAATGTGGAAAAAGCCGTCATCATCCATGGTGGCAAGGTCACCGGTATAGAGCCAGCCATTGCGCAAGGCAGAGGCGGTTTCGTCAGGCTTATTCCAATAGCCAGACATAACCTGCGGGCCGCGAATGACTAATTCCCCCAATTTTCCTACAGGTAGGGTAAGGCTACCCCCTTCGGTATCCACAATGCGCGCATCGGTGCCGGGAAGGGGAATGCCAATGGAGCCTACTCTGCGCTCTTCCATGGAAATGGGATTAATATGCGTAATGGGGGAGGCTTCTGTTAAGCCATAGCCTTCAATAATGTCGGCACCTGTGAGTTCTTGGAAGCGGTTATAATGCTCTGCAGAAAGTGGTGCAGAGCCGGAAATACATAATTCAATACAGCTTAAATCGTAGGAGGAGATATTTTTTTGCTGCATAAGGGAAATATATACAGAAGGCGCACCGGGGAAAATGGTGGGCTTGTGTTTTTTTATGAGCTTAAGCACATCTTGAGGCACATAGCGTGGCATGGGAAGCACGCAAGCCCTGAGCGCTGTGGGGATAATTAGTCCCACAGAAAGGCCATATACATGGAAAAAGGGTAAAAGAGCTACGAAAGAATGTCTTTTTCGTGCTAGCTCATGAATCATGGCAATAATTTGCTGACAATTGGTGCCTATATTTTCATGGCTGAGCATAACCCCTTTGGGTAAACCTGTGGTGCCGCCGGTATACTGGATAAGCGCCAGAGTTTTGGGGGTGATGGTACAATCTGCGCTGTATTTTTCCTTGGTGCTAAACATGTGTTTCCAAGGTTGTACATGTTTATCATAGGGAATAGAAGGGCTGCTATTATGCCTTTTTTCTCTAAAAGAATATAGCCAATTAAGGGGGAAAGACAGGGCTTCGGCAATGCTGGTGACAATATACTTTTCAAGATTAAGGCGCGGGCGCAGCTCAGAAATTTTAGGCCAAAGTAAATCGAGAACTATTAAATGCTTGGCGTCGCAATCTTGTATATGGTGAACAATTTCTTTTTCCATATACAAAGGATTAACCATAACAACCACGCCACCGGCCTTCATCACACCCCAAAAAGCAATGATGGCTTGAGGGATATTAGGAAGCATAATGGCTACGCGGTCGCCATGACTTACGCCCATAAGGCGCAAAGACGCAGCAAAGGTTTCTGCTAAGTCTTTTAATTTGGCATAGGAAATTTTTGTATTTTGAAAAATACACGCGGCAGCGCGAGGATTTTTACGTGCGGCAGTATCTAAAAGGTCATGTAAGGTGCCTTGAAAGGGGGAAACGGTATGTGAAACGCCGGGCTCAAAGTGCTTAAGCCAAGGCTTTTCAAGCTCCAAAGTTACCATACATTGTGTTTCTTGCATAGGGCTCTCCATGAGGACATGTAATAAAGACTTCTAAAAATGGTAATAAAGCAGTGTCTTTAAGGTAAAGTCGTACAAGATAAACTCTACTTAAGCTAAAGGCCTGTTAAAAACTAGTTTTTAAGAAGCTTCACGGAATTTGTACTTCTACTGTTTTACACCAGGCTGTTCAAAAAGTGTAAAGTGCGAGGCCGACCCAAAGGGCGGCAAAGCCGTTTACGTTGTCGAGCTTGCGAGACTTACATAAATCGAGAGCAAAGCAAGGCGAAGTTTTTTACAGAAGGCACGTATTAAACATACGTAACTGGAGTAAAAAATTCGTCTGACGACGCAATGTGCACTTTTTCAACGGCCTGCTAAGACTTAGAGGGTAAAAGCGCGCATACCATTAACCAAGGCCACAGCTTTAATGCCAGCCCCTTCACCGGTAAAGCCAAGGCCTTCTTCTGTGGTGGCTTTGACATTCACACAAGCTAAAGGCAAGGATAAAAGATGTGCCACATTTTTTTGAATGGCGCTACGTTGCGGATTTATCTTAGGCTTTTGCGAGATGATAGTCAAATCCACATGTTGTAAGCGCACGCCCTCGGCTGTGATAAGACGCAAGACCTCTTGTAATAAAACGGCAGAATCGGCACTTTCAAAATGGGCGGAGCTGTCCGGAAAGTGCAAGCCAATATCACCAAGGGCGGCTGCACCTAGCATGGCATCCATAAGGGCATGTAAAAGGACATCTCCATCAGAATGTGCCACCACTTGCAAAGAGCCGGCCATGGGCACGCCGCCAAGCTTTAGGGGGCGTTCTTTACCTGTGGGGGCATCTTTGGCTTTGGCAAAGCGATGTACATCATAGCCAAAACCTGAACAGGCATAGGTGGTGGGGGCGTCATGTAATTTCATAAGATCATGCTCGTGGGTAATTTTTGTATTCTCTCTTTCACCGGCCACAGTGCGCACCGTATAACCGCACTTTTCCAGCATGGAGGCATCGTCCGTAACTTCAAAGCCTTCTTGCAAAGCGCGATGATGGACATTTTCTAAGATAGTGCGTTGGAAGCCTTGCGGAGTTTGTACGCTGACGAGATTTTCTCGCGCTGGCGTGCAGATAACTGTGCTCTCTTGTACTTCTTTCACCGTGTCCACCAACGCAAGAGCCGGCACGACACCTTCTGCCCCTTGTACAAGGGCAGAGTGAACACGTTCAATGAGGGTAGGGCTTACAAAGGGGCGCGCAGAATCGTGCACAAGTACATGGGTACACTCGGGGGGTAAAGCCTTAAGGCCGCAGAACACAGAATCTTGCCTTCTGGCACCGCCGGCTACGGCCTTCCAATGCAGACCCAGGGCGTGGCTATGCTCTAAGGCTGTGAGACGCTGTTTTTCTTCTTCCAAAGCCTGCTCAGGAAAAACAAAAATCATACCTTTTAGACTTGCATAGCGAGCAAAAATACGCGCCGTATGCAGATACAGCGGCTGGCCTTGATAGTGTAAAAATTGCTTGGCGCAGCCCTTGGTATGGGCTTGTAAGCGTGTGCCTGTTCCTGCTGCCAGCATAAGGCACCACAGGTTTTGTGTATGTGTCATAGCAGCCTGTTGAAAAACTCAAAATTTCAGAAAAAGTTTTTTTATAAAGTTACTGCAGGCTGTTCAAAAAGTGTAAAGTACGAGGAAGACGAAGTTTTTTTGCGGAAGGCGCGTATTGAACATACGTAACTGGAGCAAAAAACAAGTCTGACGAAGCAATGTACACTTTTTCAACAGCCTGATAGATAAAAAGACTACAAGAGTCGGACTATAAGCCGGGTTCTGTCTCTGCCCCGCACAAAAAGTGGGGGCAGGAGGCCGCCATTAGTCTAGGAATGCAATTACTCACATCCTCCAGCAACCTACCCGAAAGGTATGACCGGGCCGATCACCTTTCCTATTT
>CAYJAL010000045.1:0-14037 GCA_964367875.1 uncultured Desulfovibrionaceae bacterium
CCAGTCGAGTATTATTTATACACTCCTTCCGCAAAAAGCTTCGCTTGCCTTGCATTCAGCCCTTTTTGACCAGCCTGTATAAAATTATCGCAGATTGCCAAGATATGCTTTTGGCATTGTAAAGTTTTATCAAAATCCATTAGCTAAGCTGATGGATTTTTTATTTGATAAGGACGTATGATGAAATGGGCGAGTGCTATATAGCGCGTGTTTTGGGAGTGGGGAAGGAAAATACTTTTGGCACTTTATGGATATTATGCACCTAGTTAGTTTTTCCTTTCCCCACAAATAATCCCACTAAAAGAACTTCATATAGCCTTGGGCAAATACGAAGAGAATGATAAGCGGTAAGATATAGGCTAAATACAAGCGCATGGCCGCAGGGAATTTGCGCCCGGTGCCTGTGTCTGTTTCTTTGAGGAAGTTGTCAAAGCCCCAGCCATAGCGCGAGGTGCAGAATATCAATACAGCCAGTGAGCCCAAAGGCAGCAAGTTTTGGCTAATGATAAAGTCTTCCAAGTCTAAGATATTGGTGCCTTTGCCCAGCGGTGCAAAATCTGACCAAACGCTAAAGCCTAAAATACAAGGAAGAACGCCAATGCTGATGGCCACAAAGGTTAAAATATTGGCCTTTTGGCGCGACATATGGTGCACGTCCATAAGGTAGGCAATGATGGCTTCAAATACCGCTATAACCGTGGTTAATGCAGCGCAAGCCATAAAGATAAAGAAGAGCAATCCCCAGAAATTTCCGCCACTCATGGAGTTAAAAATATTAGGTAGGGTGATGAAAATCAGCGAAGGGCCGGCATTGGGCTCCACACCAAAAGTAAAGCAGGCAGGGAAAATAATAACCCCGGCCATAAGCGCCACAAAGGTGTCTAAACCAATAATATAACTGGCTTCACTGGTTAGGGTGCGTTCCTTACTTAAATAGGAACCAAAAATCATCATGGAGCCAATGCCCACACTGATGGTAAAAAAGGCTTGGTTCATGGCATCGTTAAGCAGGTTAAGCCAGCCGGCTTCTTGGGCTCTGGCAAAGTCTGGAGCCAGATAAAAAGACATGCCTTCTGCTGCGCCGGAAAGGGTGAGCGAGTGGCCGGCTAAGACAAGCAATAAGGCCAGCAAACCTAGCATAAGGAATTTTACAATGCGTTCCACACCTTTTTGTACGCCCAGCATACAAGAGCCAATGCCCAGCACAATGACTAGCATGGACCAACCATAGATGGCCCAAGGGTCTGAAATCATGCCGCCAAAAAATTCTCCCACTTGTTGTGGGTTCAGCGTGGTGAGGGCGCCGGTGGCTGTGTGATAGCAATAGGCCACAAGCCAGCTGGCCACGGGAATATAATACATCATAAGGATGAAAGGCCCAAGGCCGCCAATGAAACCTAGTTTATGCCAATGCGATTTGGGTTTTTCCAAGGTGGCAAAAGCTTGTCCCCAGCTTTTTTGCGCTGCGCGGCCCATGGAAAATTCCATAATTAAAATGGGCAAGCCCACAGCCAGCAGGAAGAAAAAATAGGCTGCTAAAAAAACAGCCCCGCCGTACTTACCTGCAATAAAAGGAAAGCGCCATACATTGCCAAGGCCGATGGCACAGCCAGCCGATAAAAGCAAGAAACCAAGTCGCGAAGCCAATTGTTCTCTTGATGCGTTCATAGGGTATCCTCTGTTAAAAGTCGTTTCTGCGTATTGTATACAGGATTGTGCAAAAGAGCAAATATATAATGTTTTGATTATGGGGAAAGTTTACGTGAAAAAGTATTTTACCATACTTGTATTTGAACATAGCGTGTGAAATAATATATAAGAGTGTAAAATTAAGTAAAAGTAAAGGAGCTTATATGCTAAAATCGCGATGTGTGGCTGTGGTATGTATGGTGATGTGCTTGTCTTTGGGCACGAAAGCCTTGGCTAAGGAAAATGCCCATGCGGCGGCTAAAGAGGCGCCGCCAATGACACAGCCAGTGGCACAACCTACATGGCTTTTGGGAGCGGGCGGGGCTTTTACTTCCAGCCCTTATAAAAAGTATGATACGTGGACACCCACACCCATTATAGCCTATAATGGTGAATACTTATACGTGCGTGGAACGCAAGGGGGCGTGAAATTTTCACCCACCAAGGGCGTGACGGTGGGCGCTTTTTTAGAATATGACTTTACCAACTTTTTTGCGCATAATAGCGATGATGAGGCACTGGAGCATTTAGAAAATCGTTATGGTTCGCTGTTAGCAGGTGTTATGGGTCAGGTGAACATGCCCTTTGGGGGAAAGCTTCGCGCTTCTGTGGCCACCAATGTTTTGGCTACCCATAGCGGTATTGTGGGTACTTTGGAATACGATTATGCGTGGCGATACAAGCGTCTTATGCTGACTCCCTTTGTAGGTGCAAAGTTTTTTAGTGCAGAGTATTTGAATTATTATTATGGCGTAGATGGCAGTGAGTCAGCGCGTACAGGTCTTAAACGCCATGAGATTAAAAATATGGCGGTGGAGCCTTATGCAGGCTTGCGTGTAAGTTACTCTTTTACACAAAATATTTCGGCATCCATAGGCGGCAGCGTACGTTTTTTAAGCCCTCAAGTTTTAGACAGCCCCATGGTGGATGACAATAAGCCTGTGACCTATTCGGTCTTTGGCGGTATAATTTATTCTTTTTAAAGGCGTTTCTGGTAAATCAAAGCCCCTCCGCTTTTGGCAGAGGGGCATTTTTTTTAGGAACGAGCCATATTTTGTAAGCGTGCCACACGCTCTTCAATGGGCGGGTGAGTGCTAAAAAGCTTACTCATGCCGCCGCCGAAAAGTGGGGATACAATAAACATTTGCTCTGTGCTGGCATTACCGTTGCGCATGGGTATTTGCTGGCTGTAGCTTTGTAGCTTTAATAAGGCACCGGCCAAAGCCATGGGATCACCGCTAATATGGGCGCCAGTATCATCGGCTAAATATTCACGCGAGCGAGAAATAGCCATTTGAATGAGGCTGGCGGCCACAGGCGCTAAGAATGCTAACAAAAGGCCGCTGAGCATATTACCGCCGCCGCCTTCTTCGTCATCACTGCGACCCATGCCGAAAATGGCGGCAAATTGCATCATATTGGCAATGGACACAATGGCAGAAGCCAGTACGCCGGCCACGGTTTGGATAAGAATATCCCTATTGGCAATATGGCCAATTTCGTGCGCAATAACGCCGCGCAATTCTTCGGGAGTAAGCATGTGCATGATGCCCTCGGTAACGGCCACCACGCCATGCTCGGGGTCACGCCCTGTGGCAAAAGCATTGGGGGCTTGTTCGGGGATAATACACACGCGTGGCTTGGGAATGCCGGCACGGGCGGCAAGCTCTTCTACCATATGATGTAGAGCAGGGGCGTCGCTGGGGGAAAGCTCACGCGCCTTGTACATTTTAAGGACAATGGTATCCGAATACCAATACGAGCCCACATTCATAAGTAGGGCTAAGCCAAAGGCAATGATAATGCCTGTTCTGCCGCCCAAGGCCGCGCCAAGTACTATGATAAGGCCAGACAATAGGCCTAGAAGTAAAACGGTTTTTATTTGACTGGTCATAAATTCTCCTCAAGGTTTTTCACTAAATAAGCATGAATTATTTTTTGACTATGGCTTGAGTCAAAAAAAATGTAAAACTTTTGGTTATGATTGGCTAAAAAGTTTTCGTGTAAGGGGAAAAAAGCTTTTAAAGATGAATTATCTTGCATTGCTTACGGCTCTTTCGTATACTAAAGGAAATAAAATTTTAATAACCTCTTAATAAAAGCCAATTTTTATGCAGTTCTTTTCTCACTTTTCTTTGCTTCTTTTCCTTTTCTTTTCTGTGTTTTTATCCTCAGCGCAAGCTTCAAGCTCTGCGGCCTTGGACTTTTCTTTTTTTGAAAAGGGTTCTCTGCAGCAAGATGAACCTGTGATGCTGGTCATAGGCGGTATTCAGGGGGATGAACCCGGCGGTTTTTCGGCGGCTACCTTGATAGCTACGCGCTATGCTGTGAATAAGGGCACAGTATGGGTGGTGCCCAATTTGAATTTTCCCAGTATTATAAAGCGTTCACGTGGTGTCCATGGCGATATGAATAGAAAATTTGCGCGGCTGGACAGTAAGGATCCGCAATTTGAAATTGTGGCGCGCATTCAAGAAATTATCCGTCATCCACGCGTGAGCCTTGTTTTAAATCTCCACGATGGCAGCGGCTATTATCGCCCTACATATAAGGATAAATGGTTTAATCCTAAGCGCTGGGGGCAATCGCTCATTATTGACCAAGCGCGTATGCCTTCCATGCAGGTGCCTGTCGGCCATGAATTTATACAAAAATTAGAGCTCTTAGATGAAGTGGCTGCCAGGGTAAGCGCGCAGGTCAATAAGCATTTGCTCACGGCTGAGCATAAAATCCATGTGCATGATACAGAAACAGCCAAGGGCGATAAGGAAATGGAAAAAAGCCTTTCTTGGTTTGCTGTGCGCCATGGTAAGCCGGCTTTTGGGTTGGAGGCAAGCAAAAATCTTTCGGTGGTGCGGCGCACTTATTATCATTTACATATGATTGAAAGCTTTGCCAAGGAAATGGGTATAGAGCTTGAACGAGATTTTGCGCTGACCTTAGATGGCGTGCATAAGGCCTTGTATAGCGATTTAAGTGTAAACTTTATGCAGGGGCGTGTGGTTTTGCCCTTAGAAGATGTGCGCTCTTCGGTAAATTATTTGCCTTTGTGCCCCAAGGATAAGCATGCGGTAACCTCTAAGCCTATTATGGCTGTATTACCGCAGAAAAAGAGCCTTGATGTGCACTATGGTAATAGAAAATTGACGGTGATTAAACCCGACTGGCATGAGCTTGATACCAGCCTTTCAGGCCATAAAGTGCGCATTGATGGTAAGGAACGCTTTGTAAAATTTGGTGAAATAGTGCATGTACGTGATGCTTTTAACGTACTTAATGAAGATGGCTATAGAATTAATGCCATTGGCGCCAGTACCGGCAAGAAGAATGAAGGCCATATGGATTTACGCAAAGGGCAATTTCTACCGCGTTATTCCATAGATAATGGCGGCACAATTTTTAGGGTGGAAAGCTATAGAGGGAAGAAGTTTTGTGGTCTTTTCTTGGTACGCTTTGTTAAAGGCTTATCCACTTCTGATAAGTAGCCGTGGGGGGCCTTATATGTATTAAAAAAAGGAAGCACCTTACGGAACTTCCTTTTTTTATTTATAACAATTATGAGCTTATTCGCTCATGCGCATGGTGGTATTGTCTTCTTTTTTATCTAGCACCTGCCTAGGCACTACGCGTACTCCTCAGCCACAGGGGGAGAGGTAGACTAGGTCGTGTTTTTTCATAAGCCAGCGAATCAGCGCCGCTACAGCCACAAAAAGAAGTGCTAGCAAAACATCCCACATATTATTTACCCATGCTATTTAAGAAATCCTTATTGCTCTTGGTTCCGCGCATTTTTTCTAGCAGGAATTCCATGCTGTCAATGGGAGACATGGGAGCCAAGATTTTACGTAAAATCCATACACGGTTGAGCACTTCATCACCCAGCAGTAAGTCTTCCTTACGAGTGCCGGAGCGATTGATGTCCATGGCAGGATATACGCGCTTATCAGACAAGTGGCGGTCAAGGTATATTTCCATATTACCAGTACCTTTGAATTCTTCAAAGATAACTTCGTCCATGCGTGAACCTGTATCAATGAGCGCCGAAGCAATAATGGTAAGGCTACCGCCTTCTTCCACATTACGCGCAGCGCCAAAGAAACGTTTTGGTCTTTGTAGGGCATTGGCATCCAGACCACCGGAAAGCACACGGCCGGAAGGGGGCGTTACCGCATTATAAGCGCGGCCAAGGCGTGTGATGGAATCAAGCAAAATGACTACATCGCGCTTACGCTCCACAAGGCGCTTGGCTTTCTCAAGTACCATTTCACATACTTGTACATGGCGTTGTGGGGGTTCGTCAAAGGTAGAACTCACCACTTCTGCATTTTTTACTGTACGTTCCATGTCGGTAACTTCTTCTGGGCGCTCGTCAATAAGCAGCACAATAAGATATACATCAGGGTTATTGGCATTGATGGCATTGGCCAGCGATTGCAAAAGAATGGTTTTACCGGTACGAGGCGGGGCCACAATAAGGCCGCGCTGCCCGCAACCAATGGGGGACATAAGGTCGATAATGCGGTTGGAAAGATTTTTATCCCCATTTTCCATGGAGAGTTGTTCATCGGGATAGATGGGGGTAAGATTATCAAAAAGAACAAGGTTCTTGGCATGTTCGGGGGCTTCCATGCCTATTTCTGTGACTTTTAGCAGAGCAAAGTAGCGCTCTCCATCTTTGGGGGGGCGAATTTGCCCAGAAACTATATCGCCTTTTCTTAAGGAAAAACGACGAATTTGCGAGGGAGAAACATAAATATCGTCAGCGCCCGGCATATAACTGCATAGGGGTGAGCGTAAAAATCCAAAGCCGTCAGGTAAAATTTCAAGGACACCGTCGCCATAAATAGCGCCATTTTGCGAAGAGCAAGATTGTAACAAAGAGAATATGAGCTCTTGTTTGCGCATGGAGCTGGCATTTTCAAGATTATACTGCTCTGCAAGTTCCATAAGATCTTGCATGGTCTTTGTTTTGAGTTCGGACAGGTTTAAAACGCTTTCAGCATTTTCCACAGTCACATCGGGGTTTACTTTTTTCTTACGCATAATGATCCATTAGTAGGGTTTGTGTCTTGCTTGTGATAAGCAAGAGGACTTGTTTTCCACTTATTTACCTTAAAAAGGTGTACCGCATAAGTTTTGAAATGGAATATAAAGGGGCCTTGCTGAACTGAGTTTTGGAGGTGTTAGTAAGTACGTAACAAACCCAGCCTGCACGAGTAAGTAGTAACTATAGTACTTACTAGGTAAAGTTGTTCGGTTGCGCAAAATTTTCTTAAAGTTTTCGTGTTGGCACAATAATAATCAAAAGAAAATCAAGGTGACTTATGCAAAATCAAAAGTCTATTGAGGAATACCGAAGCAAGCGGAACTTAACCGCAATTGCCGCGGAATGCAAGCAAAAAATGCAGATAAAACAAAATTATTCTTTGACAATATTGGAAGGATAGTACGAAAGAATTTTGTCTTTAACGCTTTGTTCATCCATGCCTAAAACTTCTGCCAATTCACCGGTGATCAGCAGCATGGCTTGTTCAAGCATACGTTTTTCACCAAAGGATAATTCTTTATTTTGTCCTATAAGCAGCAGCTCTCGAACCACTTTTGCCACTTCAAGCAAATTGACACTTTTCAGCTTTTCAGAATATTCTCTAAAGCGTCTATTCCAATTTTGTCCTGTGTGCACAGGAGGTTTTTCTTCACTGCACAGCAGCTGTAAAATTTCTTGAGCTTTGTCGCCATCGCTCAAGGGCCTTAGTCCTACGTTTAGCGCATTATTTACAGGAACCATGAGCGTGATATTATTGGAAACAATGCGAACAATATAAAATTCACACTGAACACCAGATATTTCGTCATGGGCGATGCGCTCTATCTTGCCGACTCCCTGGGCAGGGTATACGACTAATTCATCAGTTTGGAACAAGGTAGGCCTCGCATTTTTGGGGGTGAGAGGAAAGACTTAAACCGGATTGTATATAATATAAGTATGCTTTAGACTTTGTCTAGCTATTTTACGGAAATTAATACTTTTTAAGCAGATAACATGGGGTTTTTAAGCAAGATTTTGCACAAAAAAATACGCTGAACTTGGCGTGGCTCAGCGTATTTATGGTGCAAATAGGGGGGATTATTTTATGCTTAAAGCATGGGCTGTGGCGGCTTTGAGCCCTTCGTCCACAAAGGTGTGCAGCACTTCTACGGCCTTGGGTAGGCTGGCCTCCACAATTTCCTTCTCCTCTCCTTTAGGGCGGGCCAGGACATAGCTTGAAACATCGCCATGTTCGGGCAAAGTGGGGCGCCCAATGCCCATGCGTAAGCGATAAAAATCCGGTGTGCCAAGGCTTTGTGTAATGGATTTAAGCCCATTGTGTCCTGCATTACCTCCGCCGCATTTAAAGCGTAATTGTCCTACTTTAATATCTAATTCATCGTGCAAGACTATAAGATCCTTGGCGCTGAGCTTGTGCCATGCCAAAAGGGGTTGCACGCATTGTCCGCTCAAGTTCATATAGGTAAGGGGCTTGGCAAAAAGCCACCAATCGGAAGAAGAATTAAGGGTGGCGCGCCATAAATCACATTTAAATTTGCTTCCATTCATGCTCTCTTGTCGCCCGTGATAGGAAGCCAAGTCCAGCAAGTGATCTATGAGCATAAAACCCATATTATGGCGCGTTTGATCATATTGTTGCCCGGGATTGCCGAGGCCAATTATTAAGCCTTTATATTGCATAATTATTTCCTTTGTGTACTGTATAAGGGAAGGCCTAAGCTTGCGCAAGTGGCGGCCATATGGGCGGCAATGTATGTACCATACATTTCACTTAAGGCGCACAAATGCCCGCCCCCTGACAGGGGAATACATTTTTTTTGTGGTGCGGCAATACTGTCAAACGTTTCCTGCATCATTTTCATGGGAAAGAGAGCGTCGTTTTTTGCCGTATAAAGAAAAAGAGGACAGGTGATGCTTCCTTTTTGCTCGGCTTTTTGTAAGTCCAGATGAAAAAGGCTGGAAATAAAAGTCAGCGGATAGGTGCTTCTTTGCTGCGCTTTACTCATATGCCCTAGGCGCACTCTATAGGCGCCGCGTACTATGCGCTGCATGGAGAGATAGAGCCAAAAGGGGATGGGCAGGGCAGGGCAAATTTTTGCCGCTGTGCGCAAGGCTTGTAAAAATATATTCTTATACCTTAGCAAGGGAGCAAGGCGCGTGACGCTGCCGGCATCTTCTCTATGAGGCAATAAGGTATTAATGGGAAAAATGGCTGCAATGTGCGATGATTCTAAAGCATGCGCCACACAAGCAATACCGCCTTGGCTGTGTCCACTCAGCACCACGGGGCCGCTAAAGCTATTACGAATCCACTGTTCTGCACTTTTACCGTTAGCGATAATATCTGGAAAGGTAAAAGCCTTTTTCGTGCGCGGGCTGTCGCCATGCCCTAAAGGGTGCAAAGCCACCACATTGCAACCAAGGCGAAAAAGCTCTTCTAAGAGCACAGGATACATATACGGAGACGACACGGTTCCGGGATAAAAAAGCACCGTTACAGCCTGTTTGTTATTTTCCCACACAGAAAGGCAAATACTCTCTTTCTGTGAAGGCAGGCGTACTGTGTACGAGGGGCGTAGAGGGATAAATTTTGGCATACAGTATAAAAAAGCCGATTACCCCTAAAGGCAATCGGCCATCTGTATCTGAGGAATAAGCCCTAAAATTAGGCTTGTTCACCTTCAGCATCGTCTTTTACCTTAGAGATAACAGAAACGATGGCGAAGTTTTGGTCATAGCTGGCAGTTACGCCGGCAGGCAATTGTAAATCAGCTACGCGCAAGGAAGAATTGAGACCCATGTCGGTAACGTCGATTTCAATCTTCTTGGGAAGATCTTGAGGCTTACCAACAAGGTATACGCGCTCACGATAGGTTTCAAGCTTGCCGCCAAGCTTCACACCCTTAGAAGTACCGGAGAACTCAATGTTTACGAGTACTTTCACAGGCTTTTCAAGGTCTACACCGTAGAAGTCGATGTGAACAAATTCGTTTTTATAAGGATGGCGTTTGGCTTCCCAAATCATTACTGGGTAGGTAGCTTTTGCACCATTGTCTTCGATTTCAAGGGTAAACACAGCGGTGCGACCCATTTCTGCATACATTTTTTCCAAAGGAAGTGCAGGCATTTGCACGGCAATGTTTTCGCCCTTAGCAGAGTAAAATACACCGGGAACCATGTTTTGCACACGGAGACGGCGATTATAGCCTTTTCCGAGGCCGTCGCGTTTTTGAGCGTTCAAAACTTTTTCTATGGACATGTTCGTCTCCTTAGCTAATATCCGCAATTAGCGGTAGATTTATTATGTATTTACACAAACAACACGCTGACGGAAGAGCCAGTATGGATATTGTGTATGGTTTTTCCAAGCAAGGATGCTACACTGGCAATCTGTAACTTGGAACATTTTTCTTTTTTATCAAGCAAGGGAATGGTGTCGGTAACAATAACCTTTTCCAAAGCATCCGTTGCATTGAGTCTGTCCACAGCTGGGCCAGAAAGTACGCCGTGCGCTGCGCAAGCAATAATGCTTTTGGCACCATTTGCTTTGAGCACTTCGGCACCGGCACATAAGGTTCCGGCTGTGTCAATCATGTCATCTACCATGATGGCAGTTTTGTCTTGCACATCACCGATAACATGCATGGCCTGAGCTTGGTTGGGCTGATCGCGTCTTTTGTCAATAATGGCAAGGCTTGCGTTAAGCTTTTTGGCATAAGCCCTAGCTCTTTCCACACCGCCAGCATCAGGAGAAACAACAACAAGGTCTTCGCCTTCATACTGACGCAAGTGCTCCATCATAACGGGAACACAATAAATATTATCCACAGGACAGTCAAAAAATCCTTGGATTTGTCCAGCATGCACATCAATGGTTACCACGCGTTGGGCACCAGCAATTTGCATGAAGTCTGCAATCATTTTAGCAGAAATAGGCGCACGGGGACTGACCTTGCGATCTTGGCGTGCATAGCCATAATAGGGGACAACAGCCGTAATTCTAGCGGCGCTGGCTCTTTTTAATGCATCCAACATGAGGCACAATTCAATGAGATTATCATTGCCTGGTGCGCAGGTGGGTTGCACAACAAAAACGTCATCGCCTCGGATATTAGCCCCAATCTCTACGCGGATTTCTCCGTCACTAAAAGTAGATGTCAGTGATGGGGTGAGTTGGCATCCAAGATGATCACAAATAGCCAGTGCTAGTTGGGGATTGGCTGAACCGGTGACAATTCTAAGGTTGTTAAACATGACGTGCCTTTGCTCTCTGCGCATATGCGCAATGCGCAATGGAAATAAAAAATGGCAGGGGCGGAAGGGATTGAACCCTCGAATGACTGGACCAAAACCAGTTGCCTTACCGCTTGGCGACACCCCTGCATAATTATAGTGCTGCTATAAACACTTTGCACTGTGCGTTTTGAAATTGCTTTGCTAGGTCTTCTGCAGCTTCCTTGGTGGCTACCAGTCCCACAAGAGAGGAACCGCTACCACTCATGGTTACCATATAAGCTCCTGCATCTAACAAGTCTTGTTTAAGCTTTGCCAGTTGCGGGTGGGCTTTGAAAACCACGGACTCAAAGTCGTTTACACAGGCAAGATTTTCACCTTGCTGCCGTGTGACAATTTCGTGTCCCGCGCCAGTGAAGAGAGTTCTATAGTCGAAGCCCGATTTTGTCAACAACTTTTTTGAAAAAGATGCACTTTTTTCTTCATCAATTTTTTTATAGGCCCAAGGTGTTGAAATGTATACCTGCGGGCAAAGTAAAACTACATAGCCTGTGGGCCAAGGTTTTGGCAGCTCTTCTAAAATATCGCCAATGCCTTGCACTCTGGCCGGTGTATTTTGCAAAAAGAAGGCAACATCGGCCCCCACGCTCACAGCAGCCCTATGCAAAGCGTGCTCGCTCAAGGGCGTGTTGGCCTTTTCATTACACCACAATAAAACTGTAGCCGCATTGCTACTGCCACCGCCAAGGCCGGCTCCGTGGGGAATGCCCTTATGTAGATGCACATGTATACAGCCAAGGTCAGAGGGCAGGCGTCCGCCTTCTCGCACAAAGGCCGCATAGGCTTTGGTGAGGGTATTATTTTGCGTATCAATGCCCGGCTCGGAGCATGTCACCACAAAGTCTGCTCCAAAATCTGTTTCGGCGCATACATGATTTGTACTAAAAACCAAGGTGTCATGGGGATTACTCAAAGGCCAGAAGATGGAATCAAGCAAATGATAGCCATCTTCACGCTGCCCTGTAATGCGCAAGGTGAGGTTGATTTTACACCCTGCCTGCCTTTGTTCTTGATACGCCATTACAAGCTTTCCACCGTAAGATGCGTATTAGTAAAGACGCAAATTTCTGCGGCAATGGCCATGGAGTGGCGCACCACATCTTCAGCGCTTAAATCTTCCTTGGTATGGCGCATAAGAGCTCTGGCTGCCGAAAGAGCATAAGCACCGCCGCTACCAATGGCTGCCACGCCATCATCGGGCTCAATGACATCACCATTACCGGAAAGAAGCAAGATATGATCATTATCTGCCAATAAAAGCATGGCTTCCAGACGGCGCAAATATTTATCCTTACGCCATTCTTTGGTCATTTCCACGGCGGCACGCACAAGGTTGCCGCGCGATTCTTCCAACTTGGCTTCAAAAAGCTCAAAAAGCGTAAAGGCATCGGCGGTGGCGCCGGCAAATCCGGCCAGTATTTTGCCCTTATATAAACGGCGTATTTTGCAGGCGCCGTGCTTCATAACGATGCTTTGTCCAAGGGTTACCTGACCATCGCCGCCAATGGTCACTTGGCCATTGTGGCGAACAGCTAAAATGGTGGTTGCATGTGCTTGCTGCATATTAAAATCCTTCTTCCCAAATTTCCTTGCGCTCTTCATATATTTTTGTAAAGCGGGCAAGGGTATTTTTTTCTTGAGTGCTTTTGGCTTTTGATTGAGCCTTTTCACTGAATTGTTTCGTTTTTTTCTTGTCATTTCGGTACATGGCACCATAAGCTAGGTGCACATAGGCCAAAAATTCTTCACCGCCGGTACCCAAGGAGCGCCCATAGGCCGTATGTACTTCGCTATCATAGGGCAACACGCGCAAAACGTCTTTATAATAGGCTGCCGCTTCGGCATAGTTTTTCTTGGCATCTAGCAAACGAGCATAAAAGAATCTAGCCATATAGTCGCGTGAGTCAATGGCCAAAGCTTGGCCTAAAAGCTGCTCAGCCAATTGTAAGTCACCTTTTCGATAATGAAAAGTACCGGCCTCGCGCAGTACAAGGGGATCCTTGGGGGCAGCGCTTACGGCTTGATTAAAAAAAGTGGTGGCTTCTTGTACTTTATTTTCGCGCGCCAAGACCATAGCCATGGCCATAAGAGAAAGACCATCTTTCTTACCAGAATAACGCGCCTTGGCAGCTTGTTCATTGCCATAGCGTGCCCAAAGGAGGGTTTGTACGCGTTTAAAGCGCGTATTGTTGAGCTTTCTATTAACAAGAGCTTGCGGGCCAGATTGTACCTTAGCCATAACATTGCTAATGCGCGAGCCAATTTCCGGATGTGTGGAAAGATAGGTGGGTACATTGCCGCCGCCCACGGTAATGCTTTTTTCACGAATTTTCTTAAAGCCCCCTGCCATGCCCAAGGGAGAATAGCCCGCCGCCACAAGATACTGATAGCCTATATCGTCGGCGTCATTTTCATCCATGCGGCTATAATTAAGCATGGCTGCTTGGCCGGCGCCCAGCGCGCCAGTGGCCAACACTGCGCCGCCTTCACCGCCTCCGGCAGCAATGCCGGCAACGGCTAAAAGCAAGGATGCAAGGCTAATAATTTGCCCGCGTTCCATACGTGAGGCCACATGTCTTTGGGTAACGTGCGCCATTTCGTGCGCAATAATGCCTGCCAGTTCTGATTCATTGTCCAGCTGCATAATAAGCCCGGTAAAAACGAAAATATGTCCGCCAGGTACGGCAAAGGCGTTGAGGGCATTGTGTAATATAATGCCGGAAGTGAAATCAAAGGGTTGCGGAGGAATTACAGCGCTAATTCTATCCACAATACCTTTTACATAAAGGGAAACTTCCGGATCTTCCACCAAGGGCAGCTGAGAGCGGATAAGAACTTCAAATTTGCGTCCCATTTCCTTTTCATCGGCAATGCCAAATTCACCAAAGCCCAAAAAGGCCTGGGCAGGAACTACAAAAACTTGTGTAAAAAACACAAAGCATAAGATAATAGAAGCTATGAATTTTTGCATGGTGAGGCTCTTTTTCGTGGGGGGAAGGAGACCC
>CAYJAL010000046.1:0-6382 GCA_964367875.1 uncultured Desulfovibrionaceae bacterium
AGTATGAAAATAATTCTTATATATATTCTTATATATGTATTACCTAACTCCTAGCTACTGTGGCACTACTAGCATGGGAAGGTTCTGGTGCTTAGCAGTGAAGGGGAGCATTTTTCTACATAATATATTTGTCCGAATTATTTTTTACAGAAGGGAAGAAATTTCATCTAATGGAAGCTTTTTTAAACATGCTTTCATTTAACGAGATGGAGGCTGAGAGGGGGCTATGAAGGGGGAGTGTGAGGGTGGTGTTCGAGAGATTTATGGATGAATTTGGCGAGATTTTGTAGTGCTTGGTGTAAAAGAGTGAATGAGTTGAGTTTGCAAGGTAGTCTTTTTTCTTGTTTTTAAAATTTTACATTTTTTTACATTTTTTTTGATTGAATTTAGTTGTAATATGTTTATTTTATTTTAAATTTACAATTTTACATGCTTTTACAGAAAAGAAAAGTTGGATTACAGGTAGGGTTTTAACGCTGCGCTCTCAGTAAATGGGAGGGAGTTTCGCGAGCATGGCAGCACTGCTTTGTAATTCTAAAAAAACATATTTTACTTTACAGTATAAGCAAACGATTCTAGCATTGCGTGCCTCTGGTGACTTGAATGCAGTAAGCGTTATAGGCAGGAAAAGCTTTTCTAGAAGTCCTTAACCTGTGGGAGCGCGTACTTGCTGATAGCTTCTATTTTTTGTTCTTTAGTCATGTCTTTTATGTCGGTAAGAAATTCTTTTGCAAGTTCCAAATTACGCAATTTATTGCGCTGCGGTTCTGTGCCTTCTAGCTGCTTTGCCGTGTTGTTATGGTAATTACTGATGGTTGGTTGACTTCTGTCGATGATTTTTTCAAGCTCTGGTAACGGCACGGAATGGTATTCACGTAGCGCATAGCAATATAGTTGTAGTTTTTCGTCTTCACTCAGTTGTGCCTGAGGACTTTGTATTTTTGTTTGTTCGTAAGGTAAAAATGTAAATGATTTACTAGTGAATATTTTTTCTAGATGTATGGTATCGTCCTCAATGCCAACGCCATGTCTATCAAATTCATAGGTTATTTCAATTTTGGTTTTACTGATGTTTTCTACCTTTAACCCCAGGTCTGCAGTGCGCCTTTTACTAATGCTTCCCTGTAGTTCCCCTTCTTTGTTGGTGTGGTCAACGACTAGGGTCGCAATGCCACTTTGCTTTAGCTCTCTTAGAAGTTTCAAAAATGCTTTAATATTGATTTTATTTTCGTTCAAAGAATGATAATTGTCCAAAACGATTAAATCGTATGAAAAAAGTTTTTCCTTGTATCTCTCAAGCCATGCACTGTCTAGAATGGAATTGTAATGTGCTTCATCTTCCGAAAAGAGGTAAGTGGCAAACGGTGGTGCTAAGGGGGCGTTGTCGGAAAAGCCAAAGCAAATTTTTTGACATAACTCATTAAGGAAATCTCCTGACATTTCGCCATCAATATAGAGCACCTTTTTAGGAGAAGAGGTGGACCACGTATGCATGGTTTTATTGCCCTTTCCGATCATATAAGCAAGAGTGAGGGCAAGAAGTGTTTTTCCTGTTTTCTCTTTAGCAAAAAGCCATGTGATTGTGCCGTTTTTTATAATGGGGGATAATATATATTCACGCTTTCTGCTGCTATTCACAATGGGAGCTCCGATTTCGGAAAAAGCTGATGCAATTGCTCTGTGGTTTGCTGTGCGTGAGATGTTAGAAGGGGGTGGTATTTGGTTTTTTTTCCCATATTTATTTAAGTAATATATATTTGTGTTATGTTCTTTTAAGATTTTGGCAAGTTTTAAAACAGTACTACTTTCATAATATTTAATTGCTTCTTTGCCAATAATAAGATTTTTATTCCTTAAAGTCGTAAAGTCACCTTTTATATTTTCTTTGTCTTGAATAAATATGCTGATGCAGTTATATAAACCATTTTCTTTCGCTGAGATTACACTTATTTCATCTTCTAGAATAATTATATCTTGATATTTGTGCGCATTTTCAATGTTAAAAAACATAATAGATTGGTTTTTATGGTTCGGAAGAAGAAATAATTTTGTTGTATTTTTAAATTTATACATCGCATAAAAAATTGAGCATGTTTTTGTTGCTGATGTAATATTGTTTTGATGTTGATGTTCAGTTTTTGGTACGATATTATATCCTATTACACTGCTGGAAATATTTCTGTATATGTGTATATTTATAGAGTTTTTAAGATTCAGGTGTAAGTCGTCATGCTTATCATAAAAAAAAGAATTTAACGGATGTAGTTCTTGGATTATTTTGCTAGAATTTGTATTATAAATTACATTGTTTTTTATATGATTAAATAATTCTAAAGTTGATTGCTCGTATGATAATTTTTTATAAAAAGCAAATGATAAAATAATATCTGTAGATGTTTTTGATTCAGTTTGTAATATGTCATTGCGAAAAAAATCTATAAATTTTGAATTTGTATTTTGTTTTTCTATATTAGTTGATGTTGTCGAAATCTGTTTCTTAAAAGTATTATATTCACCTTGAAATATAGATTTAAGAAGTTTTTCTTTATTAAGTATAAATGTTAAAAATATAAATGACCTCATAGTAATATTGTTACTCGTAAAGTAACGTAGTGTTATGAAACGTCGTTCGTCATTATAATTTTTAGTATTTATTATGTTTTCATGATATTCTGGACGTGAATATTTTTTAACAATATTAATAAAATTTGACATAATTTCCACAATTTAATCTGTTTTTGAGCTTAGAAGGTGGTGTTTTAAAAATATATTCTAATAAATCATAGTGTTGCGTAGTATTGTCTGCTTTTGGTGAAAGCTACTTTTCATATGCCAATTACTTCTATAAGCAAGTAACGCAAATCAGTTATAAAAACAAGTTGTTATTTTACTAATATTTGATGGCATTATATGAGAGCTTTGAGGGGTTTTTATACTCTTCGTCGTGTTTGGTTTCTCTATCTTGACAGCGCCTTCTCTTATTTAGTATTAAAATGGTATTCAATGACTCCATAAATTTGTGCCACACTCTGTGCCACAAAAAAATGGACGAAAAGTAAAAAACAATAAAAACAAACCCTTGTAGCTAGGAATTTTCAAAAGTGTCGAGTCTCCCCTTCGGCACCAATAAGAATATCAAGGGTTTAGATGAAAGTAATATTTCTTCTAAACCCTTTTCTTTTAACTGCACTTTTCTTTTAGTAGCTGCTTTACTTTACAAAGAAGCGTAAAAAATATACAAGATTGACATATAGTTAGAAATTTAATGCCTAAACTGAAGGGAGCTTTAAAGGCTCTTTTGGGCGCCCTTGCATCAAGTATTTTAGGTTTACACTACTAATAATATAAAATTTATTTGGAAATAGAGTATGGACTGTAGCACAAATAGTACTGCCTCTGGGGCATTTATATTGGGAGCAAGTTCTTGCGGAGACATAGTATGCGCTTCGGCGGCAAGGGTTTCCACCACTAAAGGAACGGCTTTAGAGATATTTGAAAAGTCAAAGCATGCAGATAATAATACCAATCTTGTGCTCAAGGTTTTATCCTCGGGGCATAAGTCGCTTATTGAGCATATGGTATTTAATATAGCTTTTAATAATGTTTCTGTGGTTGTAGAGCAATTTCTTATTGAGCACAGATTAGCTTCCTTTACCGTACAATCGAGACGATATGTAAATTTTAAGGATGTGGGCTATTATATTCCGGAAGATTTACAGGAAGAAGAAAGCAAGCACTATTGCCAGCATATGGAAAGGCTTTTTACAGCCTATGAAGAGCTTATGGATTTAGATATTCCTAAAGAAGATGCACGCTTTATATTGCCCTATTGCTTCAAAAGTAATTTTTACTGTACGTGCAATGCCAGAGAGCTACAGCATATTATTGTGGCTATGATGTATGGTAGGGGGAAAAAATATAAGGAAATATGCGCATTAGGCGCTCAGTTAAAAGAGCAATTTGAAGAATATTTTCCGGGTGTTATCACAGACCCTGCTTTTGAAGCTGCGCCTGAATCCCTATGCATTGCAGATGTAATCCCAAGCCCCAAGCAAGGGAAAACTTCCGTGAGCATGCTCAGCGCCCCCTCCCAGGCAGCTCATTTACTACAGGAAATAAGCGATGAGAAGGATTTCAATATTCTGGTAAAGCATGAAAGAGCTAGAGAATTGGAGTTTTTAAATTATTCCTTTAAAATTACTTCCATTACTCTGGCCAGTCTGACGCATTTAACACGGCACAGAATACAATCACTTTTAGTACCGAGTGTAGAAAAAGTGCTATTGTCAAATACCTATGTTATGCCGCCTTCCATACAAAATAATGCTCTTGCCAGTAAATTGTATTTGGAAATGATGGATAAAAATACGGAAATGGTAAAAATATTTGCTCAAAAGAGTGCTGAAAATCTTATCTATTTTTGCCTCAGTGGGCATATGATAGATGTGTTTTTTTCTATGAATGCGCGTGAGCTGAAGCATTTTATTGCATTAAGAACATGCAATAGAGCGCAATGGGAAATTAAGGATATTGCTGACACCGTGCTTACTTATCTTAAAGAAGATTTTCCGCAAGTATTTAGCTCTTTTGGCCCCAGCTGTGTTTTTGCCAAGGGCTGTCCAGAAGGGAAGATGACCTGTGGGAAGTATCTTGAAATAAAAAAGCGTTATAGTTAATCAATAATTAATGTTATGGCTTTACAGTAGCTTATGAGGTGCAAGGCGTGTGCTTATGCGTCATATACAAGGAGGTTTTACCATGCTTAAAGGTAGTGTGCTTTTTCTGGTTTTAGTCCTTCAAGCTGCGCCGGCGCAGGCGTCTTTTGCTTCGCATATGTGTATGCAGCCATCGCCGCCCTATAGTGATGATGCATTCGCTCAAGACAATTTTAAGCATGAAGTAGAGAATTATCGTCGCTGCATGGAAGACTATGTGCAAGAGGCCGAGCGCCAGCAATATGATATTCAAAGGCAAGCGCAAGAAGCCAGAGACGAGTTGAATAATTTTATGAATTCCCTGTAGGCATGGGCTAGAAAGGGCAAAAGAGGGCATAATGCAAGAAGAATATATAGGCTATAATAGTATAGAAAATTTAGGCGCCATTATGGCTAAATGCCGCGCGAAGAAGGTATTGCTTTTTTGCGGTAAGGCTTCTTTTGAAAAATATAAGAGGCTTGTTGTGGATGCCCTTCCCTGTGCTTATGATATGTATAATGATTTTGAGGTAAACCCCAAGTATGAGCACGTGCAACTCGCTTTAGAAAAATGCCCTGTGCAGAATTATGATATGCTTGTGGCTGTGGGCGGCGGCAGTGTGATAGATTTTGCCAAGCTGTATAAATATTATGGTAAGGGAGAGCAGCCCTTGGTGGCTGTGCCCACCACCGCCGGTACAGGCAGTGAGGTGACGCAATTTGCCATAGTGTATATTGAGGGTGAAAAGCATACCGTCGATGCGGACAATATTTATCCCGAGTACGCCATAGTGGATAGTCAATTGCTTTTGCAAAGCCCCAAGCATGTGAAGGCGTGCACGGCCATGGACGCCTTTTGCCAAGCCATGGAAAGCTATTGGGCTGTGGCATCTACCGAAGAAAGCAGAGCCTGTGCCAAGCAATCTCTTGCCTTGGCGCACAGATATATTAAGGATTTTGTTAATAGCGAAGATGTGGACGCCGCCACGCACATGGCCTTGGCGTCCAATTTAGCCGGAAAGGCCATTCAAATTTCCAAAACCACGGCGGCGCATGCTTTGTGCTATAAATTAACTTCCGACTATGGCATAGCCCATGGCCATGCTGTGGCTTTGTCCATGATGGATCTTTTTGCAGCCAATGCCAGCGTGGATGAGAACACTTGCCAAGATCCGCGTGGTGTGGCTTATGTGCACGGTGTAATGGCTGATATTTTGCAGATTTTGCAGGTTCCGCATGCGGGTGATTTTAAGGCTTATTGGCAAGGTGTGGCGCAGGCTTTGGGCTTAGAGATGAGCTTTAAGGCCTTAGGTGTAAACACCAAAGAGAGTATTTTTGCCACCGTTAACGAACAGCGTTTAAAAAATAACCCGAAAAATTTAAAAGAAGATTTAGCGCATTTTTGGCTTTCGTAAATGACGCAGATGTGAACAAACCCTAGGGTAAAAAATTGATTTTTTTTACGGATTAAACTTCAATTTTTTTAAATGAACACCTTAAATGAAGAACAAATAAGGCATTATTTTAAAAATTGCATTGCGTCTAGAACTTACATTTAAAGATAAGTATACGTCGCAATTAAAGTTTTTTGGAAGGGGGTCTGGTGGGGGCCCCGTTTTTGTAAAAACCGGTGGCCCCCCGGGCCCTGTTGATTTTTGTTAAAAACCCGGGGGGGGAAAGCAAGGGGG
>CAYJAL010000046.1:6392-13916 GCA_964367875.1 uncultured Desulfovibrionaceae bacterium
GTTTTAACATTACTTTAAACCATTATATTAGTTTTCTTTAATCGTTTTTTGCTAGGGGGGGGGGGGGTAAATGTTTTAATAAAAACCGTTCCCCCCCCCGTAGACTTTGTCATTAGTCTAAAAGCCATGGTAGCATATACCATGGCTTTTTTTATCTAGTCTGAACGAGTTAGTGCTATTTATTTAAAACTTTTTCCACGTCTTTCAGCATAATATCCATGGCTTCTAGGCCGCCCTCGGCAAGGTACCAAATACCGGGGTCAAGATAGGAAATATTCCCATTTTTAGCGGCTTTGCTGTTAGCAAGGATGTCGCTTTTCATAACCTCTGCGGCAGGGCGAGCGTCCTTCATGCCTGTACCCATATCTTTGCTGAGAATGAAAAGGTAATCGGGATCAAGCTTTTTGATGGCTTCTAAGGTTTTAGCGGTGCTGCGGCCTGTTTTTTCTTTAAGACCCACATTGGTGAAGCCAAAGCTCACAGGAATCATGGAGGCGCGACTGTTATTGCCAAGAACAATGGCTTCATCGCGCACAATGATAATGCCCAGCATGGTCTTGCCCTTAGATTTTTCTTTAATGGCGGCTACACGCTTTTCGATGGGGGCTAGCTGCTCGGCAAATTTAGCTTCCATGCCGTAAATTTTGGCATTGCGCATACCCACTTCTTTGAAGCTTTCAAAGGGGTCCATATTGTATTCCACGGCATTGATAATGGTGGGGGCAATGGCGGCGGCTTCAGCGTATTTAGCGCCAAGGCGAGCGCTGATGGTGATAAGGTCTGGCTTAAGGGCGGCAATGGCCTTGGCGTCAAAGCTCTTCATACCGCCGGCAGAGGGGATTTTGCCCATTTCTTCTGCTAAATGGGGCAAGGTTTTAGCATGAGGCATGGCCACAATACGATCTGCAAGACCCCAAGAGGCGAGCAAGTCCGGTGTGATATAGTCAATGGCCACCACACGCTTAGGATTGGTGGGAATTTGTGCCTCGATAATGGTGGTGATTTTAGCATGGCTTTTGCCCTTACCAGTACTCACCAGCTCTTCCTTATAGGGAATGGTTTCGGCGCTATGGGCGCTGCTAGCTGTGAGCAAAGGAGCTGCGGTGGCCACGCTAAGACCGAGCACACAGGAGAGAAGAGCATGTTTGTTCATGGTATATCCTTTTATTGGTTTGTGAAAAAGACTGAGGTAAAAACACCGCTGGGCTAAGGTACCTAGCCCAAATAGGAAGGAAGGGATGTTTTTACCTCAGTTTATGGGTTAGAATTTCATTTCAAAGCCAACACGTACTTCAAGAGGATTGAGGGACGTGATGTTGGCAGAGTTGTTTTTGCTTTGTAAGAAGTTATACAGGGCAAAAGTTACTTTGTACTCATCTTCTTCACCCCAAGTTTTGGCGGCGGAGAAGTTCACATTATAGAAGTCATAAATTGTGGCGCCAGCCTTTGCAGATTCGGCAGATTTGAAGTTTTCGTTATAGGAACCCCAAAGATTAGCGGAAAGACCCCACTCTGGGTGGAAGAAATCAATGCCTGCGGTAACAACATCGGTGGCGGTGTAGGTCACGCGGGTGTGATTGTCTATGTCATGAGCATCATTGTAAGAATAGGAAGCTTTAAGCTTAACATAATCATGCACTTGCCATGCTGCTTCTAATTCAATGCCTTGAGTACGTACTTGACCAATATTGGTACGTAAGAAAGAAGCTTGAGTAGTGTGTTGGTATGGGTATAGATTTGTATCAAAAACTTGCTCACTGGAGATATAATCTTCAATGTAGCTGTAATAGTAACCTACAGAGCCGGAAACGGGGCCGTAGGAACCTTCGTAGCGTACTTCAAAGTTTTTGCTTTTTTCTGGTTTTAATGTTTCGCTACCATAAACAGTTCCGTTACCTGTGCCTTCAACACCATACAGCTCTGCCAAGGTTGGTGCTCTAAAGCCCATACCCCAGTTGGCCTTAAGTCTATGATTTTCAATAAACTCGTAGGTTACACCGATGTTGGGGGTGAAAGCACCTCCAAAATCAGTATCATAGTGGTCATAGCGGCCTTGCAAAAGAATGAAGAGGCTATCGTCAAAGAAAGCTAATTCTTCAGAAAGATATATAGACCAACTGTTCATTTCATAGAAATTTCTGATACCACTTTTGCCTGTCGCAGTATTTACCTGGTGAGCGTTAGAATAGGTGTATTCGCCGCCAAAGGTAAGGGTATTCCAGTCTGTGATAGTCCAAGAATCATTACCGCCAAGGGTGAATGTGCGGAAAGTGTCGGTGAAGTATTTTTCACTATTATCTACAAGAGAAGCATTGTACCCTGCCATGGCTTGTACTGCCAAGGGGTCGCGGAATTTGTCCACTTGCACTTCAGAATAATCTGCAGACAGATTAAGCATATGATCGCCAATGGTGCCTTGGTACACTAAAGCTCCGCCGTACAAACGTCTGCTATCGTTATGGTTTGTAGAAACATAACCGGCTGCTGATTTACTGTCTTGCTCACGGTCGGTGCTGGCCCAGTTCCCGATAAAACGAATTTCATGGTCGTCAGTGAAAGCATAACCCATGTCAAGGTTGAAAGCGAGCTCATTACCAGTGTGGCTTTTAGTCCAACCGCCATTGGTTCTGTCACTATAAGTGCTGTCAATGCTGGTGTCATATGCAGGCTCTTTCATGCCGCCAAACCAATGTGTAATTTGCGCATTGAAAATAGCGTCAAATTTACCCATTTTACCTGTATCAAGCTGCCAATAGTTTTTTACGTATTCATTGCCTATGATAACACCGCCAACGCCGCCTGCCTTTTCGCTTTTCTTGGTGATGATGTTAACAACACCGCCGATGGCGTTAGAACCATAAATAGCACCTGCTTGACCGCGTACAATTTCAATACGCTCAATACTGGCGGGGTTAATCATTTGTGTCCAGTAGTTGTATGCGTCTTTCACGTTTTCAGCTGTACTTACACGGCGACCGTTGATAAGCAAAAGGGTACTTTCCCAGCCCATACCGCGAATATTGATACCGCCCTTTTGACCTTCCACAGAAATGCCTGTGGCTGAATTTAAAACGTCGCGCACATTGGCAGCGCCCATGCGTTCAATATCTTCTTTGGTGAAAACCTGCATGGTTTGTGGTACATCTTCAATGAGCTGTTCGGTTCTGGTACCTGTTACAACTACTGTGCCAGTTTCTGTAACAGGGGAATTTTCTTCTGCCAAAGCGTCATAAGGCAACACTAAAGCACCAAATACAAAGCCAAAAAAGGCTGCTTTACGTAAGAAGCTTGCGCTTTTAGTACGTGCACTTTGTCCTTTTTCTACGTAAAATGTGGCCATCTTCCATCCATCCATAATGTAATAAACTCCTCTTTGTGAAACAGAACGCACCATGGGGATTGTGCGTAAACAAAATATGATTTTTCGAAGTTAAATTTCAAAATCATATTCAGTGATAGATGGGTATAGGGTAAGTGTGGCTGTTGTGTAAAGCTATAATTTGTGAATTTATGTGCATAGACTGTTAACAAAAAGAAGACGTATGGGCATAGGGTAGAGCGTAAAGAGCGGAGGAGGGGCCGGAAAGCACTTCGATGCGCTCAATGCGGCTCACATCAATCTTACTTAAGGTTCTGTTGGCGCCTGTGCCCATTTTTAGTTCACCGGCTGGGCGACGACCGTTAATAAGAATGGTTGTACCCTCTTGTGGCATACCACGCAGGCCTAGTTTTTTACCCAGCTGTACGCCCTGTACAGTTCTCATAACGTCTTCCACATTGGCTGCACCCAATTTTTGAATGTCTTCCTCAGTAAAAACCTGCATGGAGGCGGATACATCTTCTAAAAGCTGTGCTGTACGCGTGGCGGTTACTACCACGGTACCTGTTTCTTGCACATTTTCTGCGCTTGCTTCATTGGCAAAGCTTTGCCCAGGCACCACTATGGCTCCAAGTACAAAAGCAAAAAAAGCTGCCTTACGTAGAGCTGTAGCGCCTTTATACGCAAGATTGTGTTTTTTTTCCACGAGTTCCAACATTACCATTCATCCTTCCATTCTGTAGCACGCTTTATACTACGTAAAAATTGTACATCATAATGTTTATGCAAAGGCATAAGCATCCGCCAAAATTGATTCCATGAGATTTAACTTGAAAATCAAATTCATTCGATGTATGGATATATATCTTAATTAACAAAGTAAAGTTGTAAATTTTTTATATATGTTCATATACAGTTTACAGTGTATATTTAGTTTACAGCAATACACAATAAGGAAAGCCATGGCTCTACAATTAAATTTTAACCAAATGTATTTTTTTTATATGGTGGCGGTGCACGAAGGAGTACGTAATGCAGCAAAAGTATTGCATGTTTCTCCGCCAGCTGTGAGTGCTCAGGTGAAGAGGTTTGAAGAAAGTGTGGGGGTAGCCCTATTGACGCGTGTGCGCGGAAAATTACAACTTACAGAGCATGGTCAAAGAATTTTTCCTGAAGTAGAGCGTATTTTTTCTCAAGCAGAGCAACTCGAAAAGCATATTCACTTTTTGCAAGAAGAGCATAAAAATGAATGCAGATTGGGGGGGCATTATATGCATATGCAGTGTATTATCCCTAAACTTATGCCTTATCTTAGCTCTGTAAAGGAACAATATTCCATACAATTTTCTGTAAATAGTCAAAGATATATTGAAGAGCAATTGCAGCATAAAGAGCTTAATATGGCTGTGCTGGAATACGCTACGCCTAACAAGGATATGCTTTTTCAACCGCTTTTGCGTTGCAAAGTTGTGTTGCTGGCATGCAAAGATAATCCCTTGGGGCAAGAGGGTGCCATAAGCTTGCACGAGCTTGAGCAGATGCCTGTATTGCTCCCTTTGCCAGATTCTGGTTTTTCTGTTTTATTACAAGATTTTTTTGCGCAGCACAATTTTGTGCCCAAACAAAGCGAAGTCTTTTCCATGCCTATATGCCGCAGATTTATACCGCAAAGCTCCTATGTGGCATTTTTTCCGGAGTATTTTTTAGATCAAGAAATACAGGACGGACAGTTTAAGAGCATACCCTTGCAAGAAGATATGCCGGAACTGTTTGTATCCCTTGCCTATCATAAAGATTATGAACAAAGCCCCTCGGTGCAACATGTGCTCAGCTCTTTGCCTAGCGAAAAGGAACGTACTGAACTTTTGAAAGGTTCTTCCCCTCTTTTGCCATAAAAAAACCTCTCGCTTGTATAAAAAGCGAGAGGTTTTTTATATTATGAGCAATACATGCTATTTGTTGTATAAGTTGTCTTCTAAATTTTTCAGCATAATATCCATGGCTTTTATGCCGCCATCTGCCACATACCAAACATTATCCGGCTTTAAGTAAATAATTTTCTTATTTTTATACGCATTGGTTTGGTGCACGATTTCATTATTCATTTGCTCTTCAGCAGCGGTAGCATCAGCGCCCACAGCATTATCCTTATCTAAAATAAAGATATATTCGGGATTTTTGGCCAGTAATAATTCATAAGAGGATATATTACCGTGGTTTACGTTTTTGTCCTTTACCAAATTGTCAAAGCCCACATCATTGGTAATAAGGGATATACGCCCAGTATCGCCAAGAGTGTTCAAGGTTCCGCCGGCAAAAATGCCTAAGATAGCTGTTTTACCGCCAAAATCGGCCTTTAATTTTGCAATACGTCCATCGTATTGGCTGATAAGCTCTAGGGCTTCTTTTTCTTTGCCGAACACTTTGGCAATTTGCTGTAAGTTTTCTTTATAGCCTGTGTAAAAGCCCTTGGAATATTCAATATACGTCGCCACTGTGGGAGCTATCATGCTTAAATCTTTATAAAGACGTACCATGCGATCGCTGGAAAAAATCAAATCCGGTTGCAGTTCCATGATGGCTTCCATGTCTAATTCCTTCATGGAGCCTACACCGGCTATATTGGGGTCTTGCTGATATTTTTGTAAATGGGCAGGGGTAGACTTATTCTTGGTAAAGCCCACCACGGTATGCCCAAGGCCTAAAGCATCCAAAACATCCAAGGTGGAGGGGCTTAAAACCACCACGCGCTTAGGCTGAAAAGGCACTTTAAGCTCTATGGGGGCTTTTTTTTCATCCACTACAGTAAGGGTAACTTCTTGCGCCTGTGCTATACTTGCACTAAGCGCTAAGGTGGCCATGGCAAGCATACTCAAAGATTTTTTTACATAAGAAAACATAATAGTCCTTTAATAAGAGAGATAGGGTTAATAAAAAATAGATATGGGTTTACCGTGAAGCTCTTCAATGCGAAAATCCACATTATATAAATGCTGCAAGGTTTCCGATGTCATAACTTCGTGTACAGTGCCAAATGAATACAGTTCGCCGTCTTTAAAGGCGCCAATATATTCGGAATACACAGAAGCATAATTGATTTGGTGGAAAACCAAGATAAGCGTTTTACCAAGGTCGTCAGAGAGTTTACGCACCATCTTCATAAGGGAAGAAGAATGGTAAATATCTAAATTGTTGGTGGGCTCATCGAGGAACACATAGTCTGTATCTTGGGCAATAACCATGGCAATGAAAGCGCGCTGTCTTTGACCGCCGGAAAGCTCGTCAATAAAGGTATGACGAAATTCCATAAGCTGCATATATTCCATGGCTTCATGTACTTTTACATAATCTGCTTCTGTAAGGCGACTGCCGCTATAGGGAAAGCGCCCAAAGGCCACCAGTTCTTCCACGGTTAGCTTCATGGCAATAGTATTACTTTGGGTCAAAATGGCTAATTTTTGCGCCAATTCATTGCTTTTCCACTGCTCAAGCTCTTTGCCTTCAAAGAGAATTTTGCCGCTATCTTTGGCTATAAGACGTGTGATCATATTCATAACCGTAGTCTTACCGGCGCCATTGGGGCCGATAAGGGAGATGATTTTCCCCTTGGGCAAGGTGAAACTAACATCTTTCACCACCTGTTTGCCGGCATAGCTTTTTTGGAGGTTGCCAATTTCCATATTACATTCCTTTATTTTTTAAAATAAGATAGAGAAAGTACACGCCGCCAAAAAGATTAATAAAGACGGATATAACGGTACTAAATTGAAATACATGCTCAATGAGAATTTGCCCTGCCAAGAGCACCACAACGCCCACTAAAAAAGACGCCAGCATTAAGTATATATGCTTGTAGGTTTTGATAAATTCTCTGGCCACATTGGCCACAATAAGTCCCAAGAAAGATATGGGGCCCACCATGGCTGTGGCTATGGTAATAAAAATGGTCACGCCCACAAGAAGCTTGGCTATGGTTTTGTCATAATCTACGCCAAGGTTGATGGCTTGGTTTTTCCCCAGGGTAATAACATCTAATAGCTGAATTTCTTTGCGTAAAAACCATACTACCCCTGTCATGAGCGCAAGGGAGAGATAAATAATATCAGCATTTACATGAGAAAAACCCGCCACCAAGGAGCTCAGCAGAGCGTCATATTCATTGGGATCCATGGTGCGAATAAGGGTATTGGACATGGAGGTGAACA
>CAYJAL010000047.1:0-13713 GCA_964367875.1 uncultured Desulfovibrionaceae bacterium
GGTTAATTTCCGATACTTTCAACGCTTGTATGGCTATCCCCAACCTTATCGCCCTCCTTATGCTAAGCCCAGTGGTTTTAGCTACTGTTAAGGAATTCCGCGACAGAGAAAGCCAAGGCCTTGTGAAGTAATAGCGCTTTTTTAAGCATGTAGGGAGAGGGGCAACCTTCTCCCTTTTTTTATATAAAAATTTTATCCCTAGGAAAAAATATGTCTTCACAGCAAAAGTATAAAGTGACAGCCCTCGTTTCTGTGTATAATGCTGAACGCTTTTTGCGCGGCTGTTTAGAAAACCTATGCGCCCAAAGCCTTTTTACGCAAACACAAGTGCTTATAGTAGATGCCTGCTCGCCGCAAAATGAAAAGGATATAGCGCTGGAATTTACTGCCAAATACCCCAATATATTTTATGAAAGAACCCAAGAGCGCGAGCCTTTGTACGCTTCGTGGAATAGAGCCTTATACAAAGCTCAAGGCCAGTATATTACCAATGCCAATGCCGATGATAGGCATGCCCCCAAGGCTTTGGAGATTTTAGCAAGCACCCTTGATGCTCACCCAAATGTGGCCTTGGTCTATGCCCATAGTCGTATTACCCACCAAGAAAACAGTACCTTTGAAAAGGCCCCTGTGGCGGGAAAAATGCTCTGGCCAAGCTATGACCCCTTGCGTTTACTTTTTGGCTGCTGTGTGGGGCCACAGCCCATGTGGCGTCGAAGCGTACATGATACCGTGGGCTACTTTAATGAAAAATATACCATTGCCGGTGATTATGATATGTGGCTACGTATGGCGCGCCATTATGCTTTTAAGCAAGTACCTAAGGTGCTGGGGCTGTATTTAAGCCACGAGCATAATCTAGAAAAAAGCAATGCAAGTGCATTGCATGCCGAAGAATCAGCCATATATGAAGAAGCTTTGCACTTTTTTTTGCAAGATGAAAAAGAGTCTACCACAAGCTATGCAGCATCATTGCAAATATATGAAGAGCAATTGACACAACTACTGGCGCAACAAAAAGCCGGTAAAAGAGTCGCCGTGGACAAAATACTTTTCCCTGTCTATGCCAAGGCCTTGCTTCTTATCAAAATGCAGCGCGCAGAAGAAGCCTTGGCGCTTTTGCAGCCCTTTATGGAGTATGGGAAAGGTGCACAACGCTTAGTACACTTGAGGGAATATATTAAAAAAGAGCCAGTTTTTTAAAGGGCTTCATCGGGGGTGCCCCCCTCGCCAGCCCTTTAGAACCCGGCTACCCCCCGGCTTTGCCAGTCTGGCAGAGGCCTTCCCTTTGTTATCTTTTGTCGCTAGCGACAAAAGGATGCACTTCGGGCTTCGGCGTACACAGTACGCCTACGCGGCACTGCCTAGACTTGCTGACTCCTCGCGCTGTATGAGGTTCAATAAGTAAAACATGTTACATGCAGGGCGTAAAATTCATCACGCATCACCTTCCTTAGACCCTTCATGCCATAAAAAAGGGCGCCCATGAAACCATGAAGCGCCCCCAATATTATGGTAGAACATTCACCACATAAGCCTCATCCAGCTTCAGATATTTTTGCGCCACGCGTCGCAAATCCTCCACCTTCAGCGTCTTAGCCTTGGCTATGGTTTTCTTTCTAAAGTCCAAATCATGCCCCAAAGTCATACGCATGGCCGCTTCTCGTGAGCGACTGCGCAAACTCTGCGTAGAGCGATAAAAATCCCCTTCCATCTGATTCTTAGCTCTTTGCAGCTCGTTTTCAGGCAAGAGATCTTTTTGTAAATCTTTAATAATAAGCTCAAAGCCCTTTTGCGCTTGCGGTATTTTTTCCGGCTCGGTACCCATATAAAAGAGCATATAGCCCGTGGTGGGTAAAAAGCTTTTATTGGCTGTTACCGAATAGCCCAGCCCTTGATTGTCGCGCAATTCCCTAAAGAGCAAACCACTTTGCCCTTCTAATACCAATTGCAAAAGCTCCAAGGCGGCGGCGTCTTCATGTTCGCTAGGCACCGTTTTAAACACAAGCATATGATGCCCCTGCTCACGCCCAGGCACATGTACTTCTAGGGCTTTTTCCTTACCCCACGCAGGCGCCTTCACCTCAATTTTAGCCGTATGCGGCTTGGGCAGACTCTTGGCAAAGGCCAGTACTTGCTCTGTATCAAATTCCCCTGCTACAGAAAGCACCCAAGGTTGCTGAATTTGCTTTTTCCAAAAAGCTTCCACATCTTTAGCGGTGAAAGCTTCCACACCTTTAACATCACCTAAACTCTTATAACCATAGGGGTGATCCTCTCCAAAAAGGAAAGGAGCCATTTTTGAAAAAGCATAGCCCAGCGGCTGATCATCGCGGGAAATAATGGCAGCAATTTGATTTTTCTTCTCACGCTCCACTTCTTCAGCACTTAAAGCTGGAGCCGTGAGCACATCCTTCATAAGGGCAAACATATCGGCATTAAAGCGCGAAGGTTGCTTGGCGCTGAGCCAAAACACTTGACGCCCGGCACCGGCTCCAAGGCCTGCCACACGCTCTGCCAAATAGGTATCAATTTGTTGCGAAGTCATGGTGGCCGTGCCGCTGGTCAATACCGAAGAGGTAAGCGTGGCTAAACCTTGCTCTCCGCCACTTAAGGCATTACCCCCGGACATATAAAAATCCAGCGCCGTATAGGGCATGGTGCTATCGGGGATAAGCACCACACTGCGCCCTTCGCCAAGGTCTATCACTTGTCTTTTTCCGGCTTCCACCTTAGCGCCTGTTTGCTTTTCCTTGGCAGTAATAGGCCAGTTTTTTGACAATATACCTTGTAAATCTGGAAGTTTCGTCCCTTCGGGAGCCAGCACTGCCACTTGCAAGCGCTCAGGCACAAACCACGCATCTAAGGATTGCTGTATTTGATCTGCATTAACCTGCTCTATGGCTGTAAGAATATTCTTTTCCCCTTGTTCGCCACCCAAAAAGAGCTCTGTATAGCCCTTCCATGAGGCTAAACCGGATAAAGTCTCCTTGGCGCGATAGGTACTATCTTCCATTTGTAACTTGGCGCGCGCCACATCTTTTTCGCTAAAAGCCGTGGCTTTAAGCTGAGCCATATCCTTGGTAAATTCCTGCCAAAAAGGCTCTACCTTGTCGGCATCAAGCTCTATGCTAAAATACAATAAACCCACGCGCTCAAAGCCATAATTGGAGGCAGAAATGGAATCTACCAATTGTAAATCATATTTATATTTTTTGTATAAATAGGAGGTGGCGTCGCCGCCCAGTACCATGCCCAAAATATCCAGGGGGGTGCTACGCACATCGGTCAAGCCAGGCACAGGCAAGGCCATACCAAGATAGACTTTTTTCCATGGGCCTTCTTGAATATGTACAGCGCTGCCCTGTAAGGACGCCGCATCAACAAGCTGCACCGGCGTAAGATTGGTGGTATTTTTCAAATCCCCAAAAAGCGTTTCGCTCAGGCGCAAAACTTCCTGAGCTTTCACATTACCCACCACCAGCAAAAGCATATTTTGTGGCTGATAGAATTTAGCTATATAATCGCGCATGGATTGCGGCGTCACGGCTTCAATGGTTTCTTCATAGCCGATGATAGGGTGATCATAGGCAGTGCCTTTCAGGGCCGAAGTATGCAGCTCTTTAAAAATTCTTTGATCAGGATTATCTTGTCCGCGCTGTAACTCTGAAAGGATAACCAGCTTTTCAGATTCCAATTCGGCAGCGTCCAAGGTGGGATGAAAGGCCATATCCTTCACCACATCTATACCCAGCGCCCAATGCTCGGCAGGTAAATCCGTTTGATATACTGTATAATCAAAGCTTGTGGCCGCATTTAAATAGCCGCCGGCAGCTTCTATTTCGGTAGAAATGGCGCCCTTGGGTCTTTTGTCCGTGCCCTTAAAAACCATATGCTCCAGCACATGGCTTATGCCGGCATCCTTGGGGCTTTCATTGGCAGAGCCTGTCTTTACATAAAGACGCGTGGACACCAAGGGGAAACGATCATCTTCTATTATATATACGGTGAGGCCATTTTTAAGCAGGCTGATATGCGCCTTACCTTGCTCTGCCATACTTACAGCCGCTGCGCCCTCTTGTGAACCTTGAGACGCTGGCGCCGCTGCCTGTGCCATGGCGGCAGGCAAAGCCCCCACACAAGTTATTATTCCCATACACACTCCTAGCCCCCATGAGGCTGTTATTTTTTGTAGTATATTTTTTTGCATATATTCTCCTTAACAAAGATAATCTACCATATATAAGTCTCTTTACCCTAGGAGCAAGCGCATATGCCATAAAAAAGGATAGGCAAGCCTATCCTTTAATTGTTAACAGTGTCACTTCAAGTGCAGTTCACTCAAAATGAGTAACATACAAGGAAGACGACGTTTTTTGCGGAAAGAGTGTATAAATAATACTCGACTGAAGCAAAAAACAAGTCTGACGATGTAGGTTGCTCATTTTCAGTGAACTGTTAGTGTAGGATTTGTTGCTCGCGATAAGCCACATAAGCTTCGCGCATGGCAATATAAGGGTCTAAAGACATAGCCTTGGTATCTTCATACAAAGGCAGTACATTGTCTAAATCATTAAAATACAGACCACCATAGGCAAAAGTGGTGGTAAAGGTAGGATCCAAATACAGCGCAGGGTCAATGAAATAATCCACCGCAGTACCTACGGCACCGCGTGCGGAGCTTGGCCCTAAAATGGGCAATACCAAATAAAAGCCCTTACCCACGCCCCAAGAGGCTAAAGTTTGGCCAAAGTCTTCCCCTTCGCGTGTATAGGGCACCACAGTTTTTTTATGCTTGGCCACATCAATAAAACCGCCCATGCCTACGGTGGTATTCACCAAGAAACGGCTAAATTCCACACCGGCCAATTGCACCTTACCTTGCAATAAAGCATTTACAAAGCGCACAGGAAAAAGCAAGTTATTAAAGAAGTTACTGAGACCGCTTTGCACATCATCGGGCATGACAAAATCATAGGCCGAGTATAAAGGGCTGGCCACATACAGATAAAAAATATCATTAAAGCCAAACCAAAATCTATTCCACGGCTCTAAGGGATCGGAAATACCTTGCACCGGCGTTATATCATAATCATCCAGCTCACCATCTTCCAAATCTTTATTGAGCTTTTTTATAACGGGAGAATTTTGCATCCGCCCTTGCTCATATTCTGCTTGGCCAGCTACGTGATTCAGATTATTCGCTTGTGCCACTTCCAAAGAAAGGCTCAGCATAAAAGCACAAAGCAGGGCAACAACAAGCTTAGTTTTCATAACTGCCCTTTGCCACCACGGCAGCTCTTTCATGCACACGCTTAATGAGTTCTTCTGGTGAACCGCTTTGCAATGCATCATTAAATTGCGTACGATAATTTTTTACAAGGCTGATACCTTCTACTAAAACATCATATACACGCCAGGTGCCGCCCTTGGGCAACATGCGATAATTCATAGGAATTTTAGCATTTCCCTTGGTGGTTAAAGTAGTGCGCACCTCCACACGAGTGCCCTTACTATTGCTTACAATGCCATCATAGGCCACCACTTCGCCGCTATAGCCATCTACACGATCAAGATAGGTGGCAAAAAGCAAGGCTGCAAAGGCTTCAGTAAAGTCTTTTTGCTGCTTTGGGCTAAAATTCTTCCAAAAAGCGCCCACAGTACGCTTAGAAAATTCTTCAAAATCAAAAGTGGCGTACACTTCTTTTTCTATAAGTGCATTTAAAGCTGAACGCTTAGAAACGTCTTTATATTCAGGGTTTTTAATATGGCCTACAATGCGTTCCACCGAAGCTTGTAAAACTTTTTGCGCATCTTCCGGCGTTGAGGCCAAAGTCAAAGAGGCATACAGCATGATGCTTATACAAAGCAGGGATGTTAATAAAGAACGACGCATTACACTCCTCCAAAGGCAAATTTACTTATAAGAGATTCTAAATCCACGGCTGATTCGGTATCGCTAATTTCATCACCGTTAGCCAAAAGCTCTTCAGAGCCACCCAGTGCGAGGCTAATGTATTTATCACCAATAAGGCCACTGGTTTTCACCGAGGCTATGGTGTCATCGGTAAGTTCTATATCCTTATTTACATACAATGTCACCACTGCTTGCGAAGTTTTTCTATCAAGGGAAATGCTGGTCACACGCCCCACATCTACGCCGGACATTTCAATACTGGCCCCAACCCTTAAGCCGGAAACAGAAGAAAAACGAGCGCTTAATTCATAACCATCGCCGCCAAGAACTTCCATTTTCCCTAGCTTCACCGTAAGGTAGGCCGTGCAAAGCAATCCAATGAATACAAAAATACCCAAGGCTATTTCTTTTGATGTGTGCATACTCCCCCCATATCCCTTTTATTCCTGCATCCAAGCTTGTAAGGCTGCTTGAACTGCCGGATCTTGTTCTTCAAAATAATCTCTCTTTTCTTGCCCTAAGGATTCTGCCTTGCGAGCTAAAAAGTCTTGTATATATGTATCTTGTGAATTTTTAAGTTCTTGCCATGGGCCACCATAGGCCAAGGCGCCGTCATGCAGCACAAGCACATGGTCTGCAATACGTTCAAGGCTAGCAAGGTCATGGCTTACCACCACCATGGTCATATGCGCAAAAGTCTTTTTCATATCCAAAAGCAAGGTATCCATTTGCGCTGACGTGATGGGATCAAGACCAGAAGTGGGCTCATCGCAAAAAAGTACCGGCGGATCGGTGATAATGGCTCTGGCAAGGCCGGCTCTTTTGCGCATGCCTCCGGACAATTGGCTGGGATAAAAATGCCCAAAATCGCCCAAACCCACCAAGCGTAATGTGCGCATGGCCGCATGCTCTATCTGCGCTTTGCTCAAATGCGTATGTTCCACTAAGGGCAAGGACACATTATCCAATAAACTTAAAGCGCCCAGCAAGGCTCCATCTTGAAAAAGCATGCCCATGCGCCTGCGCAAGCGGCGAAATTCTTTATCAGGTAGGCTAAATATATCGGTATCGCCCAAAAATATTTTGCCCTCGCTGGGACGAGATAAACCCACAAGATGGCGCAAGAGAGTGGATTTTCCGCTACCGGAGCCACCCACAATGGCGGTGATTTTCCCTTGAGGTATGTGCGCATTTATACGGCGCACCACCACATGATTTTCATAACCTATGCTACAATCTTTCAGGGTAATGGTGGTATTAGGCTTTTTTTCATCCCTATGCTTCATGGAATTTTGCATGATATATCCTACAATAAGAGCGAGGTGAGCACATAGTCTGCCACCAAGATAAGGCTTGAAGCCAGCACCACGGCAGAAGTGGTGGCATTGCCCACAGCCGCCGGCCCTACGCTATCTGTGCGCAAATGCGCATAATAGCCTTGATGACAACATACGGTAGTCACAAGCACGCCAAAAGTAAGGGCCTTAATAAAGCCGCCCACCACGTCGGGCATGGATACAGCGCTTTGAATTTGATAAAAATACGCCCCTTCATTGATGCCCAGCATAAGCACGCCGGTAATATACCCACCTATAATACCAATCACATTAAAAATCGCCGTTAAGAGAGGAAAGGCCAATAAGGAAGCCAAAAGGCGCGGCGTAGAAAGATAACCTATAGGCTGAATATCCATGACTTCCAAAGCGTCAATTTGATCGGAAATACGCATAACGCCAATTTCTGCCGTCATGGCAGAGCCTGCCCGCCCTGTGAGCATAATGGCCGTAAGTACGGGGCCCAGCTCGCGAATAAGGGTTAAGGCCACAGCGGCGCCCAGCATACCTGTGGAGCCAAATTTCACCAAGGTATAATAGCCTTGTAGACCCAGCACCATACCACAAAAAACACCAATAAGCGCTATAAGAAATAAAGACTTAGAACCTATGGCGTATAATTGCTGGCGGCATTTCACAAAGAGATGCGGTGTGGAAAAAGCGTATTGTACCGACAGCAAAAAAAAGGAAAAAAGAGAGCCCATGCTCCCCAAGCAGCGCAAGGTTATTCGACCTATATGGCCCAAAAAAGATGTGACACTCATAAATGAATCTGCCATATTATTGTACCGCTTTCTTTCCTTGCAATACAGGTTTGCCAAGCTTTAACTCCACCATGCGCTGTTCTAAAGCTTGGGCTTGGGCTGTGGTACCACGCATATGTACAGATACTTTTAAATAGCCGCCAATTTTAGACATACGTGTACGCAAGCCTTCGCCTTCTAATTTGGCGCGCAGCTTATCCACGGCATTTTCATCTTTGAGCGAAGCCACTTGATACTCATAATCAAAGAGCGCTTGAGCTGGGTCTTGAGCTGTTTCTTGGGTGGCGTTTTGAGCTGTTGCAGAGCTCGCTGTACTTGTTGTAGGCGCTGCATTGGTAGATGTAGCAGGTGGTGTCGTCGCCTGTGTCGCCAAGGGTGTTGCTGAGGGTGTCACCGGAGGTGTCGCTTCCGCTGTGCTCTTGCTAGCAGCGGCATTTTTGCCCTTTAACGCTGTGGCATATTTAAGCTCTTCCGGAGACATAACGCTTGCTTCGCCGCTTTTTGGCTGCGCAGCATCTTGCCCTTCAGTAGCGGGCGCTGTATTTTGGCTCACAGCATTTTTGGCCGCCGCTAAGGCCGCCGCCACAGCGGCATCTTGCTCTTCGGCAATTTCGGCTAAAGTGGGACGCGAAGACACATCGTCACGCCCCACTATAACACCCATCATAAAGGCCACCACCACACAGCCCACCAAGGCGGTGAGCGCTGTCATCAATGAAGAAAAACCCAAGGTAACTGTGAAGGCGCCGCCCTTGGGGGCTGCCCCCTCATGAGGCTTTTTTGCCCCTTCTTCTGTACTGCTTTTGGCGGTATTATCGGAAGTTTTTTCTGTATTTCTTACATTTTGTGTCATGGTGACTCACACTTTTATATAATTTACTACATGGCCTTGGGCGCAGATACACCCAATAAATCAAGGCCTGTGGCCAGCATACGTCCCACTGTGCGCAAAAGCGTTAAACGCGCCTTGGCCAGCTGTGTATCTTGTTCTTGCAAGATATGGTGCTTGGCATAATAGCTATGCAAGGTGGAAGCGCATTCTGACAAATAATGGCTGATAAAATGCGGCCCCAAATTTTGCGCGGCCAACTTCACCACATGGGGAAAGCGTGCTGCCATGCGAATAAGCGCCAAGTCATCGGCATGGGTTAAGGCTTGCACTTCTGCCTTGCCGGAAGTTTCGGGCAAGGACAAGCCGCCTTCTTCACAACGGCGCAATAAAGCACAAATTCTGGCATGGGCATATTGCACATAATACACAGGGTTATCCATGCTACGCTGTTTTACTAATTCCAAGTCAAAGTCTAGTGGGCTGTCACTTTTACGCGAAAGGAACATAAAGCGCGCTGCATCCACGCCCACTTCGGCTACCACATCGGCCAAAGTTTCAAAGGTGCCGGCGCGGGTGGACATGCTCACAGGCTTGCCATTTTCCAGCAAGTTCACCAATTGAATAAGCACCACGTCAAAGTCTTCTTGCTTATGCCCAATGGCAGCAATGGCCGCACGCATGCGCGGAATATAGCCGTGATGGTCAGCGCCCCATACGTCAATAAGGTAATCAAAGCCGCGTTCAAATTTATGGTGATGATACGCAATATCCGAAGCAAAATAAGTCAAGGAGCCGTCGGACTTGCGCAAAACTCTGTCTTTATCATCGCCAAGGCTTTCAGTGGCAAACCAAAGGGCATCGTCTTTCTCATAAGAAAGCCCTGCGTCCTTAAGGGCGGCAAAACCGGCGTCAATGGCGCCGCGATCCACCAAGGATTTTTCGGAAAACCATACCTCATGTCCCACGCGGAAATCTTGCAAATCTTGCTTTATGCCGTCCATAATGCTGTTCATGGCGTATTCATAACATTCATCTTGCGCCACAGCGTCATCTTTTTCTAAAAGTTGCGGCTCTTTATCCAGCATTTCTTTGGCAATATCAATAATATAAGAGCCTTTATAATAAGACTCAGGCCACTGCACTTCAAGACCTGCCAATTCGCGCGCGCGTAACCATACAGAATAACCCAAAAGGCGCATTTGATTGCCGGCATCGTTGATATAATATTCTGTGGCCACTTCATGCCCTGCAAAGCGTAAGATTCTGGCAAGGCTATCACCCACGGCAGCGCCGCGGCCATGCCCAATATGTAAGGGGCCTGTGGGGTTGGCAGACACATATTCTACCTGCGCCTTTTTCTTTTCTTCCACCACATCAGCGCCAAAGCGATTCCCTTGGGCTTCCATATGCAAGAGCGTTTCTTGCCAAAATTTCGGTTTAAAAGTCACATTCAAAAATCCGGGGCCGGCCACTTCCACGGTGGCTATATTGGCCTCAGCTTGTAATTTTTCCGCCAAGCTTTCTGCCAAGGCACGCGGTGCCATCTTAGCTTCCTTAGAAAGCATCATGGCTACGTTAGCAGCCAAATCTCCGCCATGCTTGACATCTCTAGGTGGCTCAATGGTCACCTTAGCAGGGAAATTCAGCCCCATTTCTTGTACTATCTTTTGCAGGGCTGCACGTAAACTTTGTATTGCGTCCATAATTTCCTCAAATATTCTTACGACCAAGCAATGTCTTGATCAAAATCTGTTACGCAGGCGGTGGAGGCTTTTTCCTCAGCATCCGCAGCCATAATGGGGGCTAGACAGGGGCTAACCATCTTAGAAAGCACGGCCTTGGGGCCCACTTCCATAAAGCGGCGCACGCCATTATTCCATTGGCTTTGCATGGTATCAATCCAATGCACCGAAGAAGTCATTTGTGCAATCATGCACTCACGCAAAAGCTCAGCATCTTGCACAGCCTTACCATGCACATTGCAATATACAGGCATAATGGGCTTGGACCACGAGGCCTTACGCAATACCGGCGCCAATTCTGCGGCGGCGTCACTCATAAGGGGCGAATGGAAGGCACCGCTTACCTTTAAAGCAATACCGCGACCCTTCATTTCTTTAACACGCGCCAAGGCCTGTTCAATGCTTTGCTTGGTACCGCTAAGCACAAATTGCCCAGGCGTATTATAATTGGCAATGAGCAGCATCTCGCCGCTTTCTTCGGCTAAAGCTGTGGCCAATTCTTGCACCTTGCTTTGCTCAAGCTTCAAAATTGCCGCCATGGCACCCACACCCTGAGGGTCTGCTTCGGCCATAAGGCGTCCGCGTAAGGTTACAAGTTCCAGCACTTCGTTAAAGGTCAAAGCCTTTGCCGCCGCAAGGGAGGCGTATTCACCAAGGCTATGCCCTGCTGTGCAGCTTACCTCTTGGCGCCCTACTAAGGCTTGCCATAGGGCTAAGTTTACCACCGTTAAGGCTGGTTGTAAGGCGCGGGTATCGCTCATGGCAGCATCATCGCCATCCCAATAAATTTCGCGCAAAGGCAAACCACTTATATTTTCAGCTTTTTTCCACAAATCCATGGCATCGGAAGAGTGTTCGGCAAGGCGTCGACCCATACCTAATTCTTGCGCTCCTTGGCCTGGAAAAAGCAATGCAGTATCAAACATATGTTTACTCCCAAAAAAATTATGCAAAACTATAATGGAGAGTGCAATAACATGCAAGTTTATACACCTGCAGAGGCCTCTTTTTTTTATGCCTTTTTATGTTTTTTCTAAGACAAAGCTCTTTGTGAAGATGGAATTTTTTTCACAAGAGAAGTATTTTTATACGCTCTTTGCTTGCCAAGGCCTCTTAATTCAGATAAGGTTACTGGGAATTTTGCCCATAAGAGTCATTTTTTAGGATTTTATGTGGGTTTTGACCGTGTTTTTTTGTGAATAAGCTTGTATTTTTTACTTGCAAAAACAGCATCAGAAGGAGTGTTTTTCATGCCAGTTCCAATTCTTATTAAAGAATCCCTCATACCGGGCAAAACAAGTAAGCTTGTTTTAGATGCCCCGCATGTGGCGAAAAAAGCGCAACCCGGACACTTTGTCATGTTACGCCTTACCGAAAATGGCGAGCGTATTCCGCTTACCATTGCCGATGCCGACCCAGAAGCCGGCACTGTAACCATTGTGTACATCGTGCTTGGTAAGAGTACTGCCTTGCTGGAAACCTATGAGGCCGGCGACACCATCCTAGACCTCTGTGGTCCTTTGGGTAAGCCTACGCATATTGAGAAAAAAGGCACCGCCATTTGTGTGGGCGGCGGCACCGGCATTGCAGCCATGCACCATATTGCCAAAGGCCATCACCGCGCCGGCAATAAGGTTGTGGGTATCATTGGCGCTCGCAGCAAAGATTTACTCCTTTTTGAAAAAGAGCTTTCCTCCTTTGTGGATGAATTGCTTATTTCCACCGACGACGGCAGCTACGGTCATAAAGGCCTTGTAACAGAGCTTTTGCACGATAGATTAGAAAAAGACAAAGACGTTTTTGAAGTGGTAGCCGTGGGCCCTGTGCCCATGATGAGCGCAGTGGCAGCCACCACCAAGCCCTTTAACACTCCTACCACTGTGAGCCTCAACTCCATCATGGTAGATGGCATTGGCATGTGCGGTGCTTGCCGTGTTACCGTGGGTGGCCAAACGAAATTTGCTTGTGTAGACGGCCCGGAATTTGATGGCCATCAAGTGGATTTTGCCGAATTACGTCGTCGCCTCTCTGCCTTTGCAGAGCAAGAAAAAACATCTTTTGACCATTATAGGTGTACTTGCCATGGAAAATAATACTCCTAAAAAAGAAAAAAAAGTTTCTATTCCGCGTACGGAAATGCCCTGCCTACCTGCAGACATTCGTGCTCGCAATTTTGAAGAAGTAGCCATGGGTTATACCAAAGAAATGGCCATGACAGAAGCTTCGCGCTGTATTCAATGTAAAAAACCCAAATGCGTTTCGGGCTGTCCTGTGGAAGTGCCCATTCCTGAGTTTATCGCTGCCGTAGCGCGCGGTGATATGGATTCTGCCTACCGTATTATTAAAAGCACCAATAGCCTTCCTGCCGTTTGCGGTCGCGTGTGCCCCCAAGAAGTGCAATGCGAAGGCAAATGTATTTTAGGTGTGAAGGGTGAACCTGTGGCCATTGGCCGCCTTGAGCGTTATGTGGCCGATACCTATATTGCCACCACCGCGTGTGAGCAAGTAACCGGCACTAATTCCTGCGCCTTACCCCATGCCAACTTTAAAGTGGCTTGCCTTGGCTCAGGCCCCTCTTCCCTCACCGTGGCAGGGTATTTATCTTCTCGCGGCATCAAGGTAGATGTGTACGAAGCCCTACATGAGCCCGGCGGCGTGCTTATTTATGGTATTCCCTCCTTCCGTTTGCCTAAAGATGTGGTAGCCACCGAGCTTAACGGCCTGCGCCTTACCGGTGTGGACTTTAATCTTAACTGGGTGGGCGGACGTACCATCACCGTGCAAGACCTTTTGGATCAGGGCTATAATGCCGTGTTCATTGGTGTAGGTGCTGGATTACCCATATTCTTGAATATTCCCGGTGAAAACTATGTGGGCGTATTCTCTGCCAATGAATATTTAACCCGCGCCAACCTTGGTCGTGCCTATTTATTCCCTGAGCAAGATACCCCCATTTACCCCGGTAAAAATGTTACCGTATTTGGTGCTGGTAACGTGGCCATGGACGCCGCACGTACAGCCATGCGCCTTGGCGCCGAAAGCGTGCACATTGTGTATCGCCGTACCCGCGCAGAAATGCCTGCACGTTTGGAAGAAATTCACCATGCTGAGGAAGAAGGCATTC
>CAYJAL010000048.1:0-13659 GCA_964367875.1 uncultured Desulfovibrionaceae bacterium
CGCCCAAAGCCGGCCAGCCTGCACCGCGCATAAGACGCATAAGCACATCTTCTTGCACATCACCTATATGATGCCCAAGGCATACCCACGAAGCTTGGCAATGCTGCCTATAGTGTTCATACAAGGCATAACGCTTTTGGCGCGCTGCTTCTTCCAGGCCTGTGCTTTGTTCAAAATAAATATCTTCTACAAAATAGGGTATATGCCATGCCTCACATAAAGCTGCTACGCTTTGTGCTTCGGCTGTGCTTTGGGGGCGTAAATGATGATTGATATGCAAAACAGAAAAGGAACATTGATATACAGGGCAAAGCCATTGCCAAAGGCATAACAAAGCTAAAGAATCCGCCCCACCCGAAACAGCCAAAAGACAATGGCTGTTTTTTAATTCCACGGAAAGATCTTGGTGCAAAAAGCTTCGTACTGCACGCACCACATCCTTGGTGGCCTGCTCTTGCGCTGTATAACTTGGTGGCGTTAAAGGAAAGGTGAAAGCGGCGAGAGTCATAAAAAGAGCTTTAGATTTTAATGGATAACTGCTCGAAGAGGTCTTCCACATAGCGCATCATATGCATTTGCAAGGCCGCATCGGCATAGCCCACACAGTGGCAATGTAAAGCATTTTTAGCGCGTACTAAAAATTCCAATTGTACCGTGCGCGAGCTTATTTCTAAAGCCATAACATAAGGGCCACATTCTTGTGCATGCTCATCTTGCAAGCTTGTGTGCATGGATTGCGGAATGGGTAACCAAAATAATCCGGGCATGGAGCCTTGAAGTTGCATATCTGTGAGCAAAGCATCCAGCTTTTTACACTGTTCTTCTTCTAAACCTTCAATAAGATAGGAACGCATATTTTCCCCTTTATAGCTTTACAGCGATTTATTGGAGCGTGAACTGTCATCACTGTCTAGGTCAAAAATACGCCTCACCATATGAATACGCGGAGCCGGACCATCTTCGCTCATGGTGCCACGCTTTAAAAAGGCTAAAGGAGCGTGGTTAAGCTTGCGTATCAGGGCCGCTGTCATATCTTCCAAAGCATTTTTAGTGGCTTCATCGGTGGTGCCCAATCTTTTTAAGGTGCGTTGCAATTCATCGGCGGCAAGGCGCTCACTGCGCTGTATAATGTCCACAATGGTGGGCTGCACATCAAGGCTTTGTAACCAGCGACAGAAAAGTAAAACTTCTTCATCCACAATATTCACGGCTTTACGCGCTTCATCGCGGCGTCCGGCAAGGTTTTCTTCCACCACTTCTTTGAGATCGTCAATATCGTATAAATAGACGTTTTCAAGGCTGTTCACATCGGGGTCTATATCGCGCGGAACAGCAATATCAATAAAGAACATAGGTTTATATTTACGTAATTTAAGAATTTTTTGTAAATCTTTAGCGCGTAAAATAGCCTCGGGAGACCCTGTGGAGGTGATAATAATATCCATATCTACCAAGTGTTCCACCAAGGTATCAAAGGGAACCACGGAGCCATTAAATTGCTTGGCTAGCTCTTGGCCGCGCTCAAGGGTACGGTTGGCCACATAAATATGCTCCACACCGGCTTGCAATAAATGCGTAGCGGCCAATTCTGCCATTTCTCCGGCGCCAATGAGCAGAGCTTTTTGCTCCTGCATATGACCAAAAATGCGCTTGGCCAATTCCACAGCGGCGTAAGAAATGGATACGGCGCTGGAGGCAATGGCTGTTTCTGTGCGAACGCGTTTTGCCACAGTAAAGGCCTTATGTAACAGGCGGTTAACAATGGTTCCGGCACTTTTGCTTTCCACAGACTTACGATAGGCATCTTTAAGCTGTCCCAAAATTTGCGGCTCGCCTAAGACCATAGAGTCAAGGCTGGCCCCCACGGTAAAGACGTGGCGTATGGCTTGTGCATTGTGATGTACATAAACATAAGGGCGTAAATCTTTGGCCTCTTGCCCGCAGGCTTCTGCCCATTTACTTAAGACTCTGTCTATGATGACAGGTTCGCATAAAGAACCATTACGCGCGCAATTACAGTGCTTTTCGCACACTAAAATTTCTACACGATTACATGTAGATAGAATAAGAGCCTCAGCAATAACACCGCGGCAAGGCAAAGCCCATGTATCTACAGCGGTATGAGCAGAAAGGGCAAAGCGCTCGCGAATTTCCACAGGGGCGGTTTTATGATTTAAACCAATAAGGTAAATATTTCTGTTCATATGCTAACTACGATATAAAGGAGTGATGAGTATTCATAAAGGTATTAACCACCAGTATGGAAAAAGCGCTTAAGGCAAAGAGCCAAAGGGCTAATATGGCCGGTTTGCGACCGCCCCTTCCTTGCATGGTGCGCATATGGAAAAGCCAAGCAAACAGCCCCCAAATGAAAAAGGAGACAATTTCCTTAGGATCTCCGCTTACTGCTTTTCCCCAAGTGCTGCCGGCCCAAATAACACCGGAAACAATACCTATGGTAAAGAAAGGGAAGCCAATAATAACGCTTAAGGCGTTTATTTTATCTAAAATAGCCAAAGCAGGAAAGTCCTTACGAAAGCCTGTCAGTGGTTCCTTGGTTTTAATAAGTCTTTCGGTATGCAAAAATATGATACCGGCAGCAAAGGCCAAAGTCATAAGGGCCAAGCTTAAGTATAATGAGCCAATATGTAGGGCATAAAAAGTAGAACTTAAGTCCGGCGGGAGGGTGATTTGTGCTTGCGAAAGGCGTAAAGAGAGAAGAAAAAGCATGAGCGCCAGCGGCGTTACAAAAATAAGCGGCGTGGAATGTTTGGTTTTCCATTGCCCAAAAAAACTGCATAATAGCATAAACCAAGCAAGTATTTGTAAATACATGCCCCAGCTTAAACCACCGGGCATCAGGGAATGACTACCGCGAGCCATATCATAGGTTTGTAAAACAAAACCTGCATAGGCACCAAGGCAGGCAAAAATGCGCAACCAACGCTGACGCAATACTATGCCAGCAATGCCGCAAAGGCTAGCCATGGCGTAGAAAATAGTTATAAATATAGTACTTTGCTCAAATGATATCATGTAACAACTCCGCAATGGAAGAATGTAAACGTGGTGGAAGTAACTCTTGCAGTAAAGCCTCGCTGTGTTCTCTCTTTTTTTCTGCTAAATGATAGCGCAAGGGAGAATGCACTAAGGCACGAAAAAGTGCCGTATTGTGCCTTGTATCTTGCTCTAAGGCAAGCACAAGGGGACGCAATTTTCCTAAAAATTTTGTCATGGGCGCATGGGGGGCAAGCCATGCTTCCAACTCCACGCGCAGCACCTTTGCCCAGGCCGGACTGGCGCCCTCTGTACTTAAGGCCGCCATAAGGCAAGGTTCTTTGTCCTGTTTTGCATCTGGCATTGTATCTGGCGCTTTCGCTAAAGCCGGCACAATGCAATTGCCTTTATGCGGCGCATCTGTACAATTACATAAAATATTTTGCGCTGCGCACAGGGCAGCTATATGGGCATTGAGCTCTTTATTAGCAGTGCAGGTAAAGACCAGGCTTTTACCTATAATGTCTTTTTCAGTAAAAGGGCGTTTTTCTAAACGTAAGGATGTACTATGTGAAAATTGTTCCCAATGTGTAGTAAAATCTTCAATATCCAGCACCAGAATTTCTTGAGCCTTAGCTTGTAGAAGGCCTTTAGCTTTGCGCAAGCCCACATCGCCTGCTCCCACAATGAGGCATTGGCTGTGTGATAAATCTAAAAAAAGGGGATAATACATGGCATCCTAAAATATTATAAAAAAGCTTTGTTGGTGTTGTGACCCTATACACCATTATGGTCTTTCTGTGAAGCGTGGATTTTTACGCAAAAAAGCTTTGTGGCTTGATGTTGCATGAAATATTGCGTAATGAATCACAAGGAAGCTGGGGGAGCTGTATGAAACATATTTTACTTATTCAATTGGCGCGTTTTGGAGACCTTGTACAAACCGGGCGCCTTATCAAAAGTCTTGAAGCTTGTGGGCAGGTGCATCTTTGCGTGGATGTGAGTTTAAAGGAACTTGCGCATTGCTTATATCCTCAAAGTATAGTGCATGCTTTACCGGCGCATGGCGCCCCCAAGGAAAATATGGGAGCCTTGCATGCAGCCATGCAGGCTTTAGCCTCTCAAAATTTTTCTGCCGTATATAATCTTAACTACAGCCCTCTTAATATAAGTATAGCGCGTCTTTTTACGCCGGAAATAGTGGTGGGATATGCAGTGGAGCAGGGACAAGTTGTGCGTAGCTCTTGGGTGCAAAAAGCCTTTCGCTGGACGCAAAATCGACATATCAGCCCCATAAATTTGGTGGATTTTTGGGCGCATTTTCATGGAAAGCCGTGTGCACCGGAGCTTGTGAACCCTGTGGCACAAGGGCAAGGGCGCGGTATTGGTGTGGTGCTAGCCGGAAGGGAATCACGCAGATCCTTACCGCCTACGGTTTTAGCGCCTGTGGTACGCACTTTTTTTGAAAGCCTTGGCGGCCCGAACATATATTTTTTAGGAAGTGAAGCGGAGCTTCCCCTGGCGCGGCAATTGAAAAAACTCTTGCCCCCGAGCATACAAAGCCGCATACAAGATTATTGCGGCAAAACCTCTTGGCAAGGCCTTATGGATGCGGTGCAAGGTTTAGATGCGCTTATCAGCCCCGATACCGGCACCATGCACCTAGGGGCGCGTCTTGGTGTGCCCGTGCACGCTTTTTTTCTTTCCTCTGCGTGGTGCCATGAAACAGGCCCTTATGGCCAAGGGCATACCGTATGGCAATCGGTGCTTTCTTGTACACCTTGTTTAGAATCGCGCCCTTGTGTGCTTGATACTAAATGCTTGCAAGATTTTATGCAGCCCACATTTTTCCGTGCCTTAACAGCTTTATTACAACAAAGAACCTTACCTGTGGTGGAAGGCAAGGATATACCGCAAAGCTTAACCTGCCAAACTTCCTATCTTGATGCTCTTGGCAGTACGTGGCGCGTACAAAGAGGGCAGGATAGCCATGAAGCGCAAAGGCAGGCTTTACGTGGCGTGGTGGCAGAATATTGCCATTGCCCCTTGTCAGAAAGTATGTTGGGACATACGCCAGAACATACATCAGAGCAGGCGCCAGAACATATGGTGGGGCAGACAGTAGACGCGTCCATGGTACAATATTTTTATGAAGAAGCAGATTGGATGCTCAGAGAGCCCAAGACCTCAGTACGAGCTTTAAGCAGGGAGATGAAATAATGGCAGCGCAGTCCTTACGTATTTTAGTGGTATTGCCTTTTTATGGCGGCTCTTTACCCATTGGAAATTATTGCGTGGAAGCTTTGCGCAATCTTGGGCATAGTGTAGAGGTCTTTGAGGCGCCGCTTTTTTATACAGCTTTTACAGCCATGAAATCTTTACGCGTCACCACCGATCGTTTAGATCAATTGGAAGGGGCTTTTTTACAAAATATTTCGCAGGCCATTTTAGCGCAGGTGGAAAGCTTTGAGCCGGATATGGTGCTTGCCTTGGCACAAGCGCCCATGAGTCGCCAATTATTGCGCCGTTTAGAAAAAATGCACATTCCTACCGCCATGTGGTTTGTGGAAGATTATACAGTCTTTTCCTATTGGCGTGCTTTTGCTCCCTTATATTCAGTTTTTGCTGTCATACAAAAAGATCCTTTTTTACAAGCTTTGGCAGATGTTGGGCAAAATAATGCTTTGTATTTGCCCATGGCGGCTTTGCCTTCCTTCCATACTCCGGCTACGCTTTCCCCGTTGGAGCAAAAAAACTATGGCGCTCAAGTGGCCTTTTTGGGGGCAGGGTATCCCAATAGACGCGTGGCCTTTAAGCCCCTAGTAAAGCATCAAGATTTTAAAATATGGGGAACAGAATGGGAAGGCGATAGCGTGCTTGCCCCTCACATTCAGCAAGGGGGCGCCCGCATAAGTGCTGAAAATTCAGTAAAAATATATAGCGCCACCAGGGTAAATATTAACCTGCACTCCTCTGTGCATATGTCCAGCACCATTGCAGAAGGGGATTTTGTAAATCCGCGTACTTTTGAATTGGCTTGCATGGGGGCTTTTCAAGTGGTGGATAAACGCACACTTATGGCAGAGCTTTTTGAAGATGATATGCTGGCCACCTTCACCTCATTGGAAGAAATGTATGCCAAGGTGGACTATTATCTGAAACATGAAGAAGAGCGCCTGAGCATGGCAGCAAAAGCACAAGCCCATGTACGCACAGAACATAGCTATGAAAAGCGTATGCAAAGCTTATTAGGTCATGTGGAAAAGGTCTGCGGCCCATGGAAAAAGCGTAATTATGCGCAGGAATTTACAGATATTCCAGAAGAATTACGCGCAGACTTAGGGCAGCTTTTTGAAGAATTACAATTGCCAGCTCAGGCCGGCTTTGAAGATGTGGTGGCGCGTATTCGTTTGCGTAGCGGTAATTTAAGCCCACTAGAAAGCACGGTACTTTTTTTGGATGAATGGCGTAAGCTGTATAAATAAAAAAATAAAAAGCCCCTTACGTAAAGCAAGGGGCTTTTGAACTGCAGACAAAGTATGCTGGGGGAAAACTTTTTTGAAAAAAAGCCCCAGTCTAAGTTGGCCCCAGACCCCCTTTCCAAAAAACTTTAATTGCGACAGAGTCTTACTCTTTGAGCGAGAGATTTTTCCGCAACGTAAAAACTCTCAAAAATATGTATTTTCACGAAGTTACTATATGCTTAAGTAAATGGGCACAATACTCATCATCCCAAAAACAAAAGCTAAAACTAAAGTTACCTTATGGCGTAAAGGATGTTCGCTGCGCATGGGTAATGTCCACAAAATACCGGGAATAAGCCACAATAAAACATAGCCCACCGATTGCACAAAGACAGGATTGGACAAATAATTTTCTTGTTGCGCCATATTCACCCATTGCAAGGTGGTGCTTGCCAGCAATATAAGCCAAAAAATGAGCCAGCCATTGCGCGCCCAAGATGCGCACCAAGGCAACATTTGAGCATAATAATCTCTTCCAAAATCGTCACTACGGCGGCGTAAAAGCAGCCATACACAACTCAGCCCTCCGGCCATGGCAAAAGCCAATGGTAATACATAGGGGGCGCCATTCCAAAAAGTACTTTCCAAACTGGGCACGAAGAATTTTTGTAAATTATTACTAGGGGCCATACCAAGTGCTTGAGCGCTATCGGCGCTGATAATACTTAAGGTGGCAAAAAGGCTCATGCCATACCAGCAAGCTGCCACTAGGGCTAAGCACTGAATGGCCACACGATGGGTTTTCCAATGTTTCCATAAAGCATGAAATACACATAAGCATACAGTAGCGCCCACAAGTAAGCCTACGGCATAGACATGGGCCAATAAATAGGCTTTGCCAGACACAGTTTGCCAAAGCTCAGCCCAAGGGATGCTTTGTCCATCCACAGGTAACAGTGCCAAAAGGGGAGGGCTTAGGCGTTGCCATAAAGGCCAAAAGCTGAATAATGTCAGAGCTAGGCCTAAGATAAGAGCCAATAAACTTACTTGTTTGGCGCACTTGGCATAGGCTGTACGTTGACGTATTAGAGAAAGGGTTTGCCCTGCCATACTCATAAGAGGTAATGCTATGACAGCTAAAAAACAGAGTGAACATAAGAGGATAAGTGCCATATATCCCATATGCTGCCAGTTAATGGTGGTAAAATCCATGAAGTAATTCTCCTTGTGGTGTGGCTTATTTGTGCCTTAATTTGGCTTTGAGCGCAAGATGTCTTGAAAAGTATTACAATATAAGGCATAGTACTGTGCATACGCTATTTGGAGGGATTGTCATGAAAGGAAAAAAAGGCGCCGGTAAGTTTACACGTGCTATCCATGGCATAAAAGTTTTAAGTACTTTACTCATTTTTGGCGCTTTGTGCGCAGGTTGTGCCACTAAGCAAGAAGATGCAGCCTTGGTGGAAACACAAAATAATGTAGTAGAAATAGATAATCGTATTGCCGCCATTGAAGGGCAAGTACAATCTTTAGGGCAAGAAGTGCACGCTTCGCAAAACCGTGTTTATGATGTGTATTACAAAAGCGGTAAAAAAACTGGCATGACGGCACGTCCCATAGCGCAAAATGCGCCCCAAACGGGTGCACCTGTGGCAGCATCCCCAGTAGTACCGGGTCAAGTGCCTGTGGCCTATGCCAGCCCCATGAGCAATACCCCCATGCCTTCGCAGGTAACGCCCAAGCCTTCACCTAAGCCCGTACCAGTTGCGCCTGCTTCTGCACCAATTTCTGCTACGGCACCAGCTACGGTTTCCGGTATCCCAGCCTCTGCCCAGCATGCTATTGTTCCACAGCCCAACCAAAAGCCCAAGGCTCCTTTAGGTTCGCTTGATCCTAAGAATAAGATGGAACTTAAAGACGGCGCTAAGGTTGAAACGGTGGCCAGCAAGGCTGCAGAGCAAGGTGCTGGTGTGCAAGAACTTTCTTTGCCGCCTGAAACAGCCATGTATATTCCTACGGCTTCTGCTCAAAATGCGGCAGCACCTGCAGCACAAGCGCCTGCGCAAATTCCTGGGCAAGCAACAGCTGTTGCACCTGCGGCAACCACAGATCCCATGGTGGCCTCTGTAGCACAAAATCAAGCCCCCATGCCTGCTGCAACTCCTGTAATGGCCACAACGCCAACACCGCAACCTGTTAAAAAAGCGCGCCCTTTAAGCAAAGAAAAAGCAGCTTACAAACAAGCCCTTGATATGGTGCGTGGCGGTCAAACTACAGCTGGACGTGCACAATTTGAAGCTTTTTTACAAGCCTATCCACAAAGCTCATTGGTACCCAATGCTTACTATTGGATTGGCGAAAGCTATTATTCACAAGGTAATTTTACCAATGCCTTATATGCTTTTAAACAAGTGACCACGCATTTTCCCAAGCATCATAAAACCTCCGATGCTTTGCTTAAAGCTGGCATGACGTATCAAAAACTTGGCGATAGTGCCAATGCTCAAATGCAGTACAGAGCTTTATTGGCAGATTTCCCCACTTCCAATGCTGCAAAGATTGTTCGTAATAGAAATCTGTAATGGTACCTACGCCATGGCAGACTTTATCCCAAGCTGACAAAGCGCAGTTTTGGGCTACCTTGGCTTTAAAGCATACGCAGGGCATAGGCCCACGCACCATAGTGCGCCTATTGCAATATTTTGGCTCTGCGTATGCTGCCCTTGAAAATACCCTCTCTTGGCATGAAGCAGGCGTAAGCCGTGAAAAAGCGCATTTGTACAATGCTGGTTCGTGGCGCACCACAGCGCTGAGTGAATGGCATAAAGTACAAATGAGCCATGCCCATGTGCTTTTATGGCATCATAAGGCTTATCCTTCCCCTTTGCGTTCTCTTATAGACGCGCCCCCTTTACTTTATTATAATGGTGATATTTCCCTCCTATCTGCGCCATGTTTTGCCATTGTAGGCTCGCGTAAATGTAGCGCAGAGGGCGTGCAAGTGGCTGGAAATATAGCCAGAGAGCTTTCTCGCGCCGGAATATGTATTGTTTCTGGCGGTGCAGATGGTATAGATAGGGTAGCGCATGTGGCAGCTTTATCCCAAGTGGGTAAAAGTATTGGGGTACTGGGTACAGGCCTTGATATTGCTTATCCCAAAAATAATGAAGATCTTTTTGCAAGGCTTCAAGAAGAAGGTTTGCTTATTACAGAGTATGCGCCGCAAACGCCGCCCTTAGCAGCGCATTTTCCCATACGAAATCGCATTGTCAGTGGTTTATGCTTAGGGGTGCTGGTGGTAGAGGGTATGCCTAGCAGTGGTAGTCTTATTACGGCAAGGCTGGCGCTAGAGCAAAATAGAGAAGTCTACGCCATACCTGGCCCAGCTACTGCTTCCTTATCCCTTGGGTGTCAGAATCTTATTCGTCAAGGAGCCAAAGCGGTCTTTAATGCAGAGGATATTTTGCAAGATTTAGCTTTCAATTTACAAGCTTTTGTGCCTAAGGTTATAACAGAAGATGCAAAAAGCTGTGTGAACAACTCCTTACAGAAAGAAGTGGTGGAAGTAGAGAGCAATTCTTTGGAAAATATAGACTTTTCTGAAGAGCAAATAGCAGATATGCAGCGAATTTTATTACATCTTCACACCGAAGGGCAAGCGCATATTGATAGCCTTTGTTTTGTGGTAGAAAAGCCCATCTCTTATGTGAACAGCTTGCTGGTTGAAATGGAGCTAGAAAATTATATTGTGAAAATGCCGGGTGCTTTTTTTAAAGCAATTAAGGCTAATATTTAATGTGAAAAAAAATACAGTATCACTTTAAAATTGTAAAAAAATAGTAAAATTAATATGTTGGAAGCTTGATTAAGCGCTAAAAAACTTTTTTTTCTTGGCATTGTTTACTAGATGTTTCCTTTTTTGTGTGTTACGTATGAACTGTTAGGTAAGGTGTCTTTAGATACCCTTGAAAGAAAGATTTTATTACAAGAAAGCTAGTCGTATGCAAGATATTCCCATAGAGCAAGTTAAACCTGATATGAAATTAGGATGCAGAGTTCGCAATACCGGCGGCGAAATTATCGCCGAAGCAGGTAGCGTGGTTACAGAAAAACTTATTTCCCAGTGTCATACGCTTGGTATTTATACCCTTCAAATTTTAGGCAATCCTGTTCCCAGCGCCCCCCAAAGCTACAATGCTCTTGAACGCTTTGAGCGCATACCCCATTTATTTAGAAATCAACAGCAAAGCATTTTTATGCGCACTATTGAAGCTTTTTTGAAAAAGCATTTTCATGAACGTATCTAAGATAAAGGTAATAATGAATTATGAGTAATGCTGATTTAACCACCAGCTACAAGGGCCAAGTGCTTGCTGCTAAAAGTATTCCTACTTTACCCATAGCATTGCAAAAAATAACGGCTCTTATGGATGGTAATAGGACTAATCTTGCAAAAGTTGCTGAGCTTATTACGCAAGATCAAAGTCTGAGTGCCAAAGTGCTTAAGCTTGTAAATTCGCCTGTATATGGTTTTCCAAGACGCATTGTTTCTATTCATAATGCTCTTATTTTATTGGGTGTTAATGCTGTTCACGGTTTGCTTATTTCTACAGTGGTTTTTGAAATTGTTTCTAAGCATATGCGCGGCCTTTGGGAACATTCTTTAGCGTGCTCCACAGCCTGTAAAGTCATGGCGCGCCATTTTAAAATTAAAGAAGAAGAAGAGTATATTCTTTCCGGATTATTGCACGATTTTGGTAAGGTTATTATTAGCATTCAATTACCTGAAGCCTTACGCGATGCGCAGTCTTTAGTGGCCAATGAAGATATATCTTCTTATGAATCTGAAAAGCTTATTTTAGGTTTTGACCATACCCGTGTTAACTCTTGGGTGGCACAGCACTGGAACTTGCCCCTCGGTATTACTGCTGCCATGACCTTTCACCATGACCCCATGAAGGCAGGTAATCACAAAACTCTTGCTTCCGTTGTTCACTTAGGTGATTTTTTCACACGCGTTTTTGAAATGGGCGATGGCGGCGACTCTAATGTTTCTGAAATTAACCCCATGGTCTTAAAGCACTTAAATTTAGATCAAAATGATTTACGTGAACTTGTGGATAAAATTGGCATAGAATTTCAAAAACAAACTCAATTTCCCGTATTTGGTAGGTAATATATGGAAGCTTTTGATTTTAAAACCGTTATTGGCTCAAAGCCCACCATCTATTTACTTTCCCTTGATGAAGAGCTTTGTGAAACGCTACAAAGCCTTTGGCCTGATGAAAATATTCAATGGGAAATTTTTAGCAGCGGCAAAGCTTTATTGGAAAGACTTTTTAGCGAGCCGCCACACATTCTTATTTGTGGTGAATCCAGTAACGATTTAAGCGGTGCTGAGCTTGTGCAATTGGTGAAGGCTGAAAATGTGTATCGCCAAGTATGTACAGTGCTGGTTATGAATTTTGATTCTTTCAATTTAGAATTGCGCTCTAAGCTTTCTGATGTGGATGACTTTATCATCCTTCCCTCCACAGCCACAGAAATGCGTACACGTCTTGAATTGGCCTTACAGCGTTCTTCGTGCACCTTAGATGCTAATCCCTTAACGCGTTTACCGGGTAATGCTTCCATTATGCAAATGGTGGAAAAGCATATTATGGATAGAACAAATTTTGCCGCTGCCTATTTAGATATTGATAACTTTAAAGCTTTCAATGATAAATATGGTTTTTCTCGCGGCGATGAAGCTTTGCTTGTAACAGCACGCTTACTTGTGGCTACCATTATGAATTCTTCGGCGGAGTATAAGTTTTTAGGCCATATTGGCGGCGATGACTTTTTCTTCATTTTGCCCGCAGAAATTATGGAAGAAACATGTCAGTCCTTGGTGGCTGCCTATGATGAAATTATTCCCAATTTCTATGATGCTGAAGACAGAGCCAATGAAGGTATTATCTCCAAAGACAGAGCCGGAAATATTCAGCGTTTCCCCTTTATGAGTATTTCCATAAGCATTACCGTCAATACAAATTCGCGCTTCACCCACTACGGGGAAGTGTCGCAAGCTGTAGGTCAAATTAAAAAGTTATGTAAGGCTCAAGATGGTTCTGTATATATGTTTGATAGGCGCGTAGATTAGTTTTATGCGCCATGTGCAAGCTTTTTTAACGTGGCTTGAAATACAAAAAGGATATTCGGATGCTACGCTTAAAGCCTATGCCACAGACTTGGCGCAATGTGAAAACTTCTTGCAATCCCAAGACCTCAGTCTTGAACAAGGGCAGCTGGTAGAAAAGAATCACATCCGCAAATATATTGCTTCATTACATAGACAAGCTCTTTCAAAAAGCTCCATGGCACGCAAATTAGCGTCCTTGCGAGCTTTTTTTTCATACTTGCAAAGGGTACATATTATAGAAGTGAGCCCTCTAGTTGGTTTGCGAAATCCTAAGCAAGAGCAGAAGCATCCCAAGGTTCTTAATGTAGATCAAACCTTTGCCATGCTTACGCCCAGTGCACCCAAAACAAACGGTACACTCAAATCAAACGGTACAGCACAAGAGCAGGAAGCTCTTTGGGCGCGTGATAGAGCTTTAGCTGAAGTGCTTTATGGATCAGGTTTGCGCATTTCTGAAGCTTTAGATTTAGATACTACGCATTATGATAAACGCTTAGGCTTTTTACGCGTGCTTGGTAAAGGAAAAAAAGAGCGCCTTTGTCCCCTTACCGATATAGCCAAAGAAGCTTTGCAGCACTGGCTTGAAAAAAGAAATGTTTTGGCTTCTCCCTTGGAAGCAGCTCTTTTTGTAGGTGCCAGAGGGGCTAGATTGCACAGAAGGCAGGCCACAAGAATTATTGAAGAGCTTTGCCAAAAAGCCGGACTTGATGTCACGGTATCTCCGCATTCTTTGCGACACAGCTTTGCTACACATCTTTTAGAGGCAGGGGCAGATTTACGTACTGTGCAAGAGCTGCTTGGGCATAGTAGGCTCAGTACCACGCAAAGATATACTTCTCTGACCTTAGAGCACTTGATGCAAGTGTATGATGGGGCGCATCCGCGTTCGCATAGGCCGTTGAAAAAGTAGCGTCTACTTCGTCAGACTCGTTTTTTGCTCCAGTCACGTATGTTTAATACGCTTTGCTCTCGATTTGCGTAATTGCTCGTGCCTCGCAAACGCAAACGCCTTTGGCG
>CAYJAL010000049.1:0-13418 GCA_964367875.1 uncultured Desulfovibrionaceae bacterium
TTTGGAAAGGGGGTCTGGGGGAAGAACCTTTTGTTCACAAAAGGTTTTCACCCAGTAGACTTTATCAGCAGCCCCCTCACAACACATGAGGCGTGGTATTACGCTATATAAGGAGCATTACATGGATATACGTTTTCAAGCAGGCGGCCCCAAACTTTGGAAAGCCTCCGTTATGCTTGTTTTTGCTTATAAAGGGGAAGACCCTGCCGCCCTTTGCCCAGAAATTGAAGAATGCAGCCCATGGTTTACCATAGCCCCGGGCCGCAGTGATTTTGAAGGCAAGAGTGGCGAGTTGGCGCTTTTTCATGGCCATCCCTCACAAGATATACCGCGCGTTTTGGCCATAGGCCTTGGCAAACGCGAGAAATTTACCTTACAAATTTTACGTAAAGGCGTGGCCGCAGCTTTGGCTCGTTGCCGCGATCTTGGCGCCGAATCTGTGCTTATACCTGTGCCGGCTTTGGCCGCCCTTGAGGGTGTCAGCACGCGTATGGTAGAAGAAAGCATTTACGCCGCTTTTATAGGCCTATATCGCTTTGATTATTTACGTTCCAAAGCTAAAGACGATACAAAGGGTGATGCGGAAGAAAAGAAAGATCCTTTATGGATTGCCCTTGGTTTTAGCGAAGAACATGTGCCCGATGCCGAACATGGCGCCGCTCGCCGCGGTGAGCATGCCGCCGCCGGCGTGGTGCTGGCTCGCAAGCTTGCCAATATGCCTCCCAACATTTTGCCTCCCATGGCCTTAGCCGAAGCCGCACAAAAAATGTGCGCCGAGCAAGGCATGAAGTGCAGTATCTTGGACGAAGAAAAATTGGCAGAAATAGGCTGCAACACTTTGCTGGCTGTGGGCGCAGGCTCTGCTCAGCCCAGCTGCATGGTTATTATGGAGCACGCCCCCGCAGGCCATGAAGACGACGCCCCCATTATATTTGTGGGCAAGGGGCTTACCTTTGACTCCGGCGGCATTAGCTTAAAGCCTGCCAGCAATATGCACCATATGAAAAGCGATATGTCTGGCGCCGCCGCTGTGGTGGGAGCCATGCAGGGCATTAGCCAAAATATGCTTGAAAAGCGCGTTATTGGCATTATTGCCTGCGCAGAAAATATGCCCAGCGGTTCTGCCATGCGCCCCGGCGATGTGGTGACCACCTTAGCCGGTAAAACCGTGGAAATTTTAAATACCGACGCCGAAGGCCGTTTGGCCTTATGCGATGCCCTCACCTATGCCCAACAAAATTACAAGCCCAGCTTTATGGTGGATATTGCCACCCTCACCGGCGCTTGTAGTGTGGCTCTTGGCAAGGACGTGGCCGGCCTTTTCACCGACGATGCTGGCTTACGCGATGAAATCATGGCTGTGGGCACCTTGGTGGGAGATAATTATTGGCCCCTGCCCTTGTGGGAGCCTTATGCCGAAAGCCTCAAAAGCGAAGTGGCCGACATAGCCCATATGGGCGCCCGTGAAGGCGGCGCCATTACCGCGGCTCTTTACCTTAAAGCCTTCATTGATGAAGGCACACGCTGGGCGCATTTAGACATCGCCGGCACCGATTGGGCCTTTACAAAAAGCCCCTTAAGCCCTGTGGGCGCCATGGGCTTTGGCGTACGTACCCTTATAGAACTTGTGCGAGGCACTGTATAATGAAAGTATATCTTATTGGAGCCGGCCCCGGTGATATGGGTCTGCTCACCTTGAAAGGAAAGGCCATTTTAGAAAAGGCCGATGTTATTGTGTATGATGCCTTGGCCAATGCCAATATGCTGAGCTTTGCGCGTAAAGATGCAGAGCTTATCTATGTGGGTAAAAGAGCCAATAATCATGCCCTACCCCAAGATGGCATCAATGCCCTTATCATTGAAAAAGCCAAAGAAGGCAAAATTGTAGCGCGCCTTAAGGGCGGCGATCCTTATATCTTTGGACGCGGCGGCGAAGAAGCGGAAGAGCTTTTAGAAGCTGGCGTACCCTTTGAAGAAGTGCCCGGCATTTCTTCCACCATTGCCGGCCCTGCCTATGCCGGTATTCCGCTGACCCACCGCTCTTTCGCTTCGTCGGTGACTCTTATCACTGGCCATGAAAACCCCGACAAGCCCGGCTCTGTGCACCATTGGGACGCCTTGGCAAAGTCTGCCTCTACCCTTGTTTTTGTTATGGGTATGAAGAACTTACCGGACATTGCCAAAAACCTTATAGCTGCCGGCATGAACGCGGACACCCCCGCCGCCTTAGTGCATTGGGGCACCACAGCGCATCATCGCTCCTTGGTGGCTACCTTGGGAACCCTACATGAAGAAGGGCAAAAGCAAGGCTTTACCAATCCTTCTGTCATTGTGGTGGGGCATGTGGTGACCTTGCGCGACAAGCTTAATTGGTTTGAGCAAAAGCCTCTGCTTGGCAAGGGCATTGTGGTTACACGCGCTCGTGAGCAAGCTAGCGGCCTTGCCCTGTCTTTGGCAGAACTGGGCGCACATGTGATTCAATTCCCCACCATTGAAATTCATGAACTTACAGATTTCAGTGATGTGGATGCAAAAATCAAAGATCTGAACAGCTATCAATGGCTGGTCTTTACTTCCGTCAATGGCGTAAAGCATTTTTGGAAACGCTTGCACGTACATGGCTTAGATTCACGCGCTCTTTATGGCAAAAAAATCGCCGCCATTGGCCCTGCCACAGCGGATATTTTGCGCGAGCGCGGCATTGAGCCGGACTTTATCCCCGAAAAATATGTGGCCGAAGGCGTGGTAGAAGGTATGTTAGCTCTAGGTATGCAAGGACAAAAAGTGCTTTTACCCCGCGCCATGGAAGCCCGTGAAGTACTGCCCGAAGCCTTACGCGAAGCCGGTGCCGTGGTGGATGTATTGCCCGTGTATGAAACCAAGCCTGCCGGCGCCCGCAAGGATGAAGTGCTGGAAGCTTTAGCTCAAGGCCAATTGCATTGCATTACCTTTGGCTCTTCTTCCACAGTGGACAACTTCCTCTCCCTCATCGATGCCGACACCTTAAAGAAGCATCCTGAAGTGCAGCTCGCAGCCATTGGCCCCATTACGGCCAAGACATTGACTAAGCATGGCCTGCCTTGTGATATTCAACCAGAAGATTATACCATTCCAGCCTTGGTAGATACCTTGGTGGAAAAATTCTCTGCATAAAAAAATGCCCCTGCTTATGTAACACAATATAAGCAGGGGCAGTATCTTTTTGGGCGCTTGTCTTTTAAAACAAGCTACCGCTAACTCTTCGCTACCTCTGAGGAAGCTTATTTTGCCTTATAACGAAAATTTCTTCTCTATGTATGTGTCGACTAAAACTAAGCTTTACGCTGGTATAGCATAAAAATACAATTGGCATCGATGCAATTGATGCCAGTATTTTTTGCTATACCAGCGTAAAGCGCTATACAATACCTGACCTTCTTTATCTACAAGGCCTTTTCATGACAAAGCAAAGGCGTTGTATCCATTTTTACCAAATGTTCATAGCTTTCTCTCTGGCGCAGCACCTGTACCTTATCCCCTTCCACCGCTATGATGGCAGCTCGAGGAAAGGCAAAATTCATGGCATAAGAGGAAAAATACGCCCCGGCGTCCATAATAGCCAGCACATCTCCCACGGCCAATTGAGGAAAGAGCTTGCCCCTATACAGCCAATCGGCGCGCGTGCACACTCTGCCTGTAACGGTATATTCCGCATGGAGTGGCCTATGCACATCATTGGCAAGCAGTGCCTCGTGCAATTCAAATTCACAGGGAAAAGCCTGCGACAAGCGTCCGCCATCGGTGACGGCATAGGGCGCCTTTTGAGGTGGATGCTTTAAGGAATTCACACGCGTAAGCAAAAATTCCCACTGACTGGTAAGCATACGTCCCGGTTCTATGACTACCATGGGTTCTTCTAAGCCATGCTCTGCACAAAAAGTGCGTATCTTTTGGGCAATGGCGGCAAAATAGCTATCTAAGCCTTCATAAGGCTCCAAGGTGGCACTTTTCGGCAAGAGGCCAAAAAGCCTATACAGGGCATACTCTTTACTATTCATATTTTTGCTACTGGGAACCCCCATGCCGCCGCCAATATCTAATATTTCAATATGCGCCCCATAACGCTCTTTAAGCATGCGCATAAAGCCCAAGGCCTTTTCGGTACAATGCACATGATAGTGGCTATCCTTGGCATTGCTCATGGTATTAAAATGCAGCCCGCACACAGCAAAGTGCGCCGTATTCTCAAAGAGTAATTGCAATACCCTTTGCATATCTTCAGAATCCATAAATACACCCAATTGTGTATCTTGGCTCATGCCCAAGCGAATACCCACACGAGCTTGCTTTTGCTGCGCCTTGCTTTGGGCTAAAATCACCTGTGCTTCTTCTATATTATCTATATTGATAAGCGCCCCTGCGGCCACGGCGCTGGCAATACCTTCAGGGGATTTATCCACACCGTTAAAAACTATTTTCTGCGGCGGCACACGTAAATTTTCTGCCAGCCAATATTCATAACCGGAAATAACCTCTGCCCCCACACCCATATCATGTAAAATACGTAATATTCCCGGTATACAATTGGTTTTATAGGAATAGGTAATCATAGATTGTGCGAAGTTTTTTTGCATAATCTCTTGCACACGCGCCACATGCTCACGCAAAGCTTCGGTATGCACTACCAATAAAGGGGTACCGTATTCTTTGGCAAGCTCCACACAAGATATAGAATTTATATGTAATTCCCCCTGTGCATTACTGTGTAAATGCCACAAGGCTGGATTGGGAAGGCCGTGTTTTTTTTGCTGAGCCAAAGAAATTTTCTTTAAATACTTTCCAACACGATGCAACATATACTGAGGCCTCCAAATACTAGACTAATTTACTACATAGAGCTTTACAAAACATCATCTGACGCAAAAAACCTTTTCACCAATTTTCCTTGTAACCAAGGCCACTTAATCTGTCAAGATGGGGAAAAATATCCCTATGCTATCTTTTACGCATATAACCGCTCATAACCAGTCCGCCGTCCAGCACCTCGGTGTGCACATGGGTAAACTTTAGCGGCTCTGCCAGTTCGCCAAAAAGCGATACCCCACCACCTAAAAGCACAGGCACTTGGGTAAGGGTCATGCTATCAATAAAATCCATGGCTAAAAAAGAACGCACCACGGCGCCACCATCAATATACAGCTCTTTATAGCCCTTACGAAAGGTATTGAGCAGCACATCTTTAATATCATCAGCGCACAAACTGGCTTTACCCTCATATTCCGGCGGCAAGCTTGTAAGGCTTTTGCTCAGCACTACAACAGGTTTGGTATACGGCCACACGCCAAAGGAATGCACCATTTCAAAGGTAGCACGCCCCATAATGATGGCATCCATACTCTCCATAAAAAGCGAAAAATGCGATTTCGGCCCCTGTTCTTGCGGATAGGCATTGAGCCATTCTACGCTATTATTTTTATCGGCCACATAACCATCTAAAGAAATGCCCATAAATATATGATTTGCCATAAAAAAATCTCCTAAATTTTTTTCACTTTTTTCTTATTTTCTGCCCTGCACCTAAAGCCAGCATCTGAGCCCACCTCTAGGATTTTTTGTGCATAAGCATTTGATTTTCATTTTTTTTGTACCTTGCGCTGTACGCTCTCTTCGCTACTATATAAGTAGAACAATTATAGAAGGAGAATTTATGAGCAATTACACCACATTCACCGTAGAGGCCGCCCAAGGTATTGCTTGGGTTACTTTTGACTATCCCCCCGTCAATATCCAAGGCATCCCCATGCTAGATGACCTCAATTCCTTAGCTGACATCTTAGAAAAAGACAAATCCATTAAGGTGGTGGTCTTTCAATCAGCACATCCGGAAATTTTTGTGGCGCATGCCGACATCACTTTTTTAAAAGATATGTCCACCCAAGCTGTAACCAGAGAAGATGTGGAATTGCTGTATTTGCAAAGCACCTTGGAGCGCATATCCCAATTGCCTCAAGCCACCATAGCTAAGATTGAAGGCTTTGCCCGCGGCGGCGGCCATGAATTTGCTTTAGCTTGCGATATGCGCTTTGCAGCACGCGGTAAGGCTATTTTTATGCAAATGGAAGTGGGCATGGGTATTTTACCTTGTGGTGGTGGAGCTTCGCGTATGGCCAGACAAGCCGGCCTTGGGCGCGCTTTGGAAATCATCCTTAGTGGTCGTGACTTTGATGCTGACACAGCGGAAAAATACGGCACCATAAATAAAGCCTTGGAGCCCGACGAAATCGGCCCCTATGTGCAAGAATTGGCACAGCGTATGGCTTGCTTCCCTTCTGAATCCATTACAGCCTGTAAAAGAGCCGTGTACGCCTCCATAGATATGCCCATTGCGCAATCCTTACGCGAAGAGGCCTATCAGCTCTATCAAGCCACCAGCACCACGCCGGCCATTAAGCGCTTTACTTTGGCCTATGAAACCGATTTCCAAAACAATATGGAAAATCAACGTACCTTTAATGAACAGCTTCTCAAATTGCAAGACGTAAAATAACATAAGGGGAAGAGGAAAATTCTTTTATAGAATAACCCTCTTCCCTCTTAAAATACAATAGAATTACTTTTACCTAGAATATAAATTGGAAGAAGTACCCTGCCCCCACAGCCATGGTAAGCACCACCACCAAGAAGGCTGCAATTATTTGCCATCTAAATAAAGATTTTAATAAAATTACTTCTGTTAAGCTGGCTCCGCCACCGCCAATAATAAGCGCCATCACAGCACCAAGCCCCATACCTTTACCCACAAGCACCGCAGACAGCGGAATGAGCGCTTCCACACGTACATACAAGGGAATACCAATAACCGCCGCCACAGGCACTGCCAAGAGGGATTCGCCGCTGGCATAGGTGGCAATGAAGTCTTGCGGTACAAAACCGTAAATAACAGAGCCTAAGGTTACGCCCAAGAGTAAATACGGTAACACTTGTTTAAATTGTGCATAGCCATCGACAAATGCTAAGCGGATTTTTTCCTTCAGAGTAAGCCCCACAGCTTTAGGCGTCGCTGTGCAACACGAAGAACTGTCTTGGATTTCACAGCAAGAGCTTGGCTGTGGCGTGCAACAAGCTTGGGGCGCAGGTTCTGGTGTACAGCAAGATTCCACTTTTGGTTCACAGCAAGCACTGGGCGTCGTTATGGAATGTATAGGCTGCAAAGGTTGCAAAGTTGGTTTAGGTTCGCAGCAATTTGCTGGCTGTGGCGTGCAGCAAGATTCTACTTTCGGCTCGCAGCAAGAACTCTCCACTGCTACTTTTTGCGTATCACAACAAGAAGTGGGTGCAGTAGAACAGCAGGCAGCTGTAGCATGATTCTCTCTTTCTTGCTCAGAAAGTACATAGTTTTCATAGCCCATACCGTGCAATACAAAACCTGCCACCACAGAGATGCCTAAGGCAAACATGGTGTAAATAAGTGTCACTTGCATACCGAAGGTTGCCACAAATAGGCCTATAATGATGGGATTCAGCAGGGGCGATGCAAAAAGAAAGGTTACTGTGGGGCCAAAACCAGCTCTAGCGCGCAAAAGCCCGCGCAACATGGGTATGGTGGAACAAGTACAAAAGGGCGTTATGGCTCCAAGCCCAGCCGCCAAAAGATAACCTCGCCCTTTGGAAGCACCTAAAAGTTTTTGAATCTTACTGTCGGGAATATATTGTTGTAGCAAAGACACACCCGCAGAAATAATAATAAAAAGCACTGACAATTCAATAGCTAAAAATAAAAACATTCCAAGAGCGTCTTTAATCATGGGATAATAGGCTTGCATAGTGAGCCTCCTTTCATTATTTACATTTCTAGAATAATCGAAATATAAAAGCTTTGTCAAGATGCTTTTTATGCTTTATGCTGTATCCATAAAATCTTTTTCGTATTGCGAGGTTTGTATGGAATTAGATATGGCTGCATCCTTATTGAAAGAATTGGGGCACCCTACACGCCTTTCTATCTATAGACAGCTCGTAATGGCAGGGTCGCAAGGCTTAGCCGTGGGCGAGATACAAAAAGAGCTCAATATCCCTGCCTCCACTTTAAGCCATCATATTTCTGCCATGGTCACCGTGGGGCTTATCAAACAGCGCCGCCAAGGGCGTACCCTATATTGCACAACGCAATTTGAAGCTTTGCAAGAGCTCTTAAATTTCATGACAGATCAATGTTGCGCTGGCGAAGAAAACACCATAGAAGCTACCTTGCCCACCGATGCCAAGGGGCGTGTAAACTATTGGAAGCAGCATAGCCAAAGCTCTTGGTAAACAAAGTATCCATACTCAGCGCAATAGTAGTGTACAAAGGTTGCTTTTCATCAGAATGACAAGAGACCATGACACTATATTTGCAACCATGGATTACCGCGCTTCGCTCGCAATGACCTTGAATTAAAATATATTTAGCTAATAAGTTATTGCATGAATAAAAGATATCCATACCTTTTTCTGCACATAGCTGTAAGCTTTTTAGAACCTCCCACTAACGGGAGGTTTTCTTTTCCACAAAAAAAGCCAGCCCTATTTCTAAGGCTGACTTTTGTATAATTATATGGCAGAAGCTACACAGCAATGGCCGCTTTAGCAGCAATGGTACGCACAACGTCCTCATATTCTCTTTGCAAGGAAGCCATAAGCTCACGCACAGAAACAATACTATCTACCTTCCATACATTGGAACCACAAAAAGCAAAACCTTTTTCAAAATTCCCGCGCATGGCAGCAATAAGAGCCATGGCAATGCAATAAGGGGCTTTTTCCGGCTCGCAAGTGTGTAAGCAACGGAAAGCACATTTAAAGGGCTTTTTATTGCCTTCGCGATAGGATTTCACAAAAGGCCCATCTAAAGAGCGCCCAGGCATGCCTACAGGGCTTTTAATAATGGTTACATCTTCTTGCTTAGCATCTACAAAAGCTTGCTTAAAACGGATGTCAGCGTCGCATTCGTGGGTAGCCACAAAACGTGTGCCCATTTGCACACCAGATGCACCCAAGGCCAGCATATGATGAATGTCTGCGCCGCTGTATACGCCGCCGCCCACAATAACAGGAATGGCGCGACCCACTTTGTCTTCAAGGCTTTTTACCATGTCCACAAGCTCGGGTACAAGCGCATCAAGACTATAAGCAGTATCTTCTAAGTTTTCAGCTTTATAGCCTAAATGCCCCCCGGCTTTAGGGCCTTCCAAGACAAAAGCATCGGGCATGTAGTCAGAGCTTTTCATCCATTTTTTTGCCAAAATAGAAGCCGCTCTGGCAGAAGAAACGATGGGAACAAGCTTAGTGCGAAACTCTTCCTTCTTTTGCTCACAAACTGTACGGAAAATCTTAGGTAGCTCTGTGGGAAGCCCAGCACCGGAAAAAATTATATCCGCACGGTTTTCGATGGAAGCTTTCACAAGATCACTAAAGGTGGTCAGCGCCACCATAATATTTACACCAATAATGCCGGAGGTAAGCTCACGAGCCTTTTGCAATTCTTGACGTAAGGCACGTACATTGGCTTCGATGGGATTTTTAGCCACATCAGGCTCTTTCATGCCAATCATGGCACCGGCAAGCACACCTATGCCGCCTTCATTGGCCACAGCAGATGCCAAACCAGAAAGAGAAATGCCAACCCCCATACCACCTTGGATAATGGGTAATTTAGCTGTTAAGTCGCCAATTTGTAACGATGGTAAACTCATATACTATACTCCACAGGATAAATTGTCTACTTTTGAGAGAAATAGTATACGGTGTAAAGCTTAAATGAGCAACACTTCTTTTGATTTGCCTTTCCCCAATCACACGCGCAAATAGAAGCTATTAAGACAAAAAAATAATGCCCCCAACTTTTGTGAGAAGGGGGCATTATATTTACCTTGGGGCATAGGTGAACCGGCAAGGCAAAGATACAACAAAACTTAGGCTAATACGTGGCTAGCAATACCGGAAGCCATTACAACACTCCAGAAAGCAAATACTGCGTAAACAACTTTTTCACTTTTCATAATAGTTCTCCTTATTTTTATTGCGAAGAAATACACATTTTTCTGTATACAGCTTCGTTAAAAGCAACCTATCAAAAGCCGAAGAGTAAATGCAAGTAAAAATTTCATTTGTGAAAACAAACATTTGATTTTTTATTTCCATACAATACTAGCAAGTTACAGATGGCATTCTCTTTTTTTCACAAGCAAAACCAGGCAAAAGCTAGGTTTTCCCCCTATACAAAAAGCTCACCTTTTCACACTGAAAACAAGAACTAAAAGGTGGCCACATGGAGGCACTTAGTACGCAAAAAAAAGCTCTGCTTCTTTTCAAAAGCAGAGCTCTCATTTTCACTTGTTAAAGCGTACTACTTGCACAGCCAGTGATGCAGCACTAACATAAGGTTATGCGGGTCTATGGGCTTAGTTAAATAATCATTCAGTCCCACGGCAAAACCTTTGTCCTTATCTTCCTTCATGGCATTGGCTGTAACGGCAATAATAGGCAAGCTATCCACAGGGAAGCTTTCGCGTATCACTTTGGTGGCCTGAATGCCGTCCATAACCGGCATTTGCATATCCATAAGAATAAGGTCAAAACTTTCTTTTTGCGTCATGTCTACAGCAATTTGTCCATTGTCTGCCATGCTAATATCCGCATCGGTCTTGATAAGTAACTCTTCCATGATCAACTGGTTAATCATATTATCTTCCACCACCAAGATGCGCTTCCCCTTAAGGTTCACATGTAAGGCAGAATCCACATCCGCAGAGCCCCCTTCTACACCTTGGCCAAGCTTCACTGTGGCATCCTGGCTAGGCTCTAAGAATAAAAGAATGGTAAAGGTACTTCCCACATTTACGGTACTATGCACTTGCAAAGTGCCGCCCATAAGCTCAATAATTTGTTTACTGATGGCAAGGCCTAAGCCTGTGCCGCCAAAACGGCGTGTGATGGAAGCATCGGCTTGGGCAAAGGGTTTAAAAAGTAAATCGCCTTGCTCTTTAGAAAAGCCTATGCCTGTATCTTTAACTTCAATGGCAATGGCTGTACAGCCATCTGGTATGCTTTCATGCTGCTGTGAGGCATCAAATACGCGCACGCTCACGCCGCCCTTCTCTGTAAACTTAATGGCATTGCCCACAAGGTTATTAAGCACTTGTCCAAGGCGCACTGGGTCGCCGGTATAAAAAGTGCCCAGCCCTTCTTCCACAGCAAAGCTTAGTTGAATACCCTTAGCATGTGCTACTTCTTCATAAATACTTGCCAGCTGATTGCCCAGCTCTTGTAGGTCAAAATGAGAATTATCCAATTCAAACATGCCGGCTTCGATTTTAGAAGTATCGAGCACATTGTTAATAATGCCCAACAAGCTCTTGCCAGACAGTTCTATTTTTTCCACATAGCTGCGTTTTTTTTGTATATCTTCTTCACTGGTCAAATATAAATGCGCAAGCCCAATTACGGCGTTAAGAGGCGTGCGTATTTCATGGCTCATATTAGCCAAAAATTCACTTTTCATGCGGCTGGCATCATCAGCCTTTTGCACCATGGAGCGCATGGAGCCTACCATAACCTGTAAAGCTTTGTAGAGGGTGCCAAGTTCATCATCGCGCTTTAGTTGATCCAGATTATAAATTTTCTCTGCACTAACCACTTCTGTTTCTTTTCCGCGAAAACGCCCTTGCATGACAGCCAGGCGGAATCTCATTTTCTCAGACCAACTTTTCTCAAAGTCGCCCAGATCTAAGTCTTTATCAAGCACACCTTGAGAGATTTGATCGGCATACTGTACGGCTTTAAGCAAAGCATCCACAATATTTTTTACAAAGAAATAAATGATACAACTTAAAATTAACAAAATGACTATGGTAATAAAGGTCACATCAAGGCGTAATTTTTCACCGGCGGCGCCCATTTCACCCAGATCCACCACAGCAGCGGCCACCCAATCGGCTTCGGGCAAGACATCATAGTACGCAAGCTTTCGCCTACCACCATCTTCAAAAGTAATGCTACCTTGGCTTTCCATAAGAATTTCACGCCCCCAAGTACTATCAAAAAGAGATTTTTTCAAAACTTGGGTGCTATCTTTATGAATAAATACTGTTCCCATCTTGTCTGCCACAAAGAGGTAACCTTTTTCGCCAAGGTGCATACGCTCACTCATGGTATCTGTAAGCTTTGATACATTGTAAACAACGCCTATAATTCTATTATCTTCCAAAGAATATACAGGGGATGCTACGGCATATACCACCATGCCATTATGTCTGTAGGGGGCAGAAATAGAAACTTGGCCGGTCATGGCCTTTTGGAAAAAAGGATCTTTGGCAATATCTTGGCCAATAAAGGTGGGGTCGGTGTGATCTAAAATATTCCCATAGGGGTTAACAATACCTATATCTACATAATAATAGGTATTTTTCATATTAACGATGCGGCTGTTAGCGTCATCGGCATAGGCATTACGTAAAACAAGATCTGTAGAAAGATAGGGCTGCAAAATACCCGTTTGCGCAAGAGAGATGGCATTTAAGATATTAAAATCAAGGCCTGCTTTAAGCTCCACCAAAGCATTAGCAATGGCCATTTTTTGCAAGGAGACATTGGCCTCGCGCACGGAATCCATTCCTTTTTCATAGGTATAAAGCGCTACACCAGAAATACCTAATGCGGCTGTTAAAGCCACAGGCCATAAAATCTTAAATAAAATATTCACTTAAACACCACCAAATCATTTAAACTAGTACAACCTACCTATGAAAATCATTTAAGACAAGTTTTTTTTGTTCATATTAGTACAAAGTAACACTTGCTAAAGTATAGTAATTTAATAAGAAATAGTCAACTCTATACAATATAGGCATTATTGAGCTAAAAACAAGAGCAAAACGTCAGTAAATGTGACTTTTTAATAAAATAAATTAATTTTGCAGTTTCCATGTAGTATGAGCTTTTGTGTCACAGGGTTCATGTATTTGCTTTGTGCTTGCTGCAAGCTACGTCTGATGCCATTGCGAGGAGCGCTGTGACAAAGCAGCCCCTGGCTGAAAAGGTTTATGTAGGCAAACAAGCTTGAGGGAAAATGGGAATTACTGTTGTCTTTTTCCTTATCTCAAGGCGCATTGTGGCAGTACTCCTAACACAGCATGGATTGCCGCGCTTGACTCGCAATGCTCTTGAATGTTGGGAGTGTATGGAAATATGGCTTAGCTTTGAGCAGTATTCTACAATGGACTGACGCTAAAAAAAAATAAGGGACATACGTAACTGTAGTAAAAAACGAGTCTGACGCTGCTAAAACGAAAAAGACGAAGTAAAAAGAAAAGTAAAAAGCCCTCGCGCTTAAGCAGCAAGGGCTTTTAAGAAAAATTTGGCGGCGGCCTACTTTCCCACAATAAAGACTGCAGTATCATCGG
>CAYJAL010000050.1:0-10599 GCA_964367875.1 uncultured Desulfovibrionaceae bacterium
CAGAAAGCGTACAGGTGAGAGAAGTTGAAGGGGAACAAACCTCTGTTCTCGAGTTAAAAGTGGCTAAAGAAGATATTGGTAAGGTTATTGGTAAACAGGGCAGAACTGCCCGTGCCATGCGTACTATTCTTGGTGCGGCCGCTACTAAGGCAAAAAAACGTACTGTTTTAGAAATCTTAGAATAGCAAAATTTAGAAGTCAAAATTTGTGGCGAGGATTATGGCTACAAAGCATATTCATATGGGGACTATTACCCGCCCCCATGGTATTCGAGGGGAGCTGTGTGTCGATTGGTATGCAGACTCCCCGCGTGCTTTGCGTGCAGAGTTTTTTCTGCAGGCAGGCGATGAACCTTTGCGTGCTGTGGAAGGGGCTAAAGTGCGTATGCACAAAGGCCGCCCTCTGCTCACCCTTCCGCACGTTCAAGATCGTAATGCTGCCGAACTGTTGCGCGGTGTACGCATTTATATAGACCGCGATTCCCTTCCCGAACTTTCCGATGATGAAGCCTATTTGCACGATATTCTGGGCTTAACTATTGTTGATAGTAATAGCAATGCAGAGCTGGGCATTTTGGAAAATGTGGAATTTCCCACAGAATCGCAAATGCTATGGTCCATTCGTGCGGCCACTGGGCAGGAAATACTCTTGCCGGCTGTAGAAGAATTTATTGATAATTTTGATACGGACGAAGGTATAGTTTTTGTGAGCCCACCCGAGGGGCTTATTGAATTGTATATGGCTGAAAGTGAGCCAAAGGAGCCCAAAGCTCCTAAAACTACGCGTCAGCGTAAAAAATCCCCCTCTTCAAAGAATACTTCCCCTAAAGACTCCCCTGCAAGTAACTCTGAAAAGGCCTAATTGCCATGCCAGAATTGCCTGAAGTGGAAACCATTGCCCGAACGCTGGAACCGCTTATACAAGGCGCCAGCATTGAAGGCGTGCATGTGCATCTTCAGCGCACCATAGACATGAGCGGTGGTGGTTCTTTAAATCTTGCGCTCTTGCAGGGGCGAACAATCTCTCATGTGACACGGCGCGGTAAATTGGCGCTTATAGGGCTTGCACCTGTAACAGGAAATGCCCAAGAGCCGCATATGCTGGCAGTGCATTTAAAGATGACAGGCCGCCTTTTTGTGTATGACGCTACCTATCCCCCACAAAAACACACTCGCCTCAGTTTAGATATTTTACATCAAGGGCAAGCTAAGCAACTTTTTTTTGATGATGCGCGCACCTTTGGTTATGTGCGCTTGGTAAGCCCTGCTTCTTTGGCTACATGGCCCTTTTGGCAGGGGCTGGGCTTGGAGCCTCTCGAGCATGAAGCCGCGCGCCTTGCTCAAATGTATGTGGGGAAAAAAGCCGGTATAAAGGGCTTATTGCTCAATCAAAGCCTTGTGGTGGGTATAGGTAATATTTATGCCGATGAAGCGCTTTTTCAAGCAGGTATAGCGCCGGAACGCAAAGCTCATACTCTGACCTTAAAAAAACTCATAGAACTTATGCAGGCCGTGCAATCGGTGTTGCGTCTTTCCATAGAGCAATGTGGCTCGTCCATTCGAGATTATCGTGATGCTCATGGCGATGCCGGTTCTTTTCAAAATACCTTTATGGTCTATGGCCGAAGCGACCAAGCGTGTAAGGCTTGCGGCAGTGAGCTGGTGACCAAGCGCGTGGCAGGGCGCACCACTGTCTTCTGTTCTCAGTGTCAGAATTAGTGGGTAAGAATTAGTGGGTAAGAATTGGCGGAGTAGAAGGGGTGGGTAGGATTCGTGGCTTTTGATTTCTATACCTTTCTATCTTTTTGTCTGTTTTGAGAGAATGTTCTACCATAGCGTCGTTTTAAAAGCACAGTAAAAAACTATGAATAAAGGATTTTCTTCAGAAAACCTATTGACATAGTGAGCGCACACTGCTAAGGTTAATCATGCTTTTTGCATGTGGGTGCTTACTTTTTTCAGTGCTCCTTTTATTATGTACGCTTTGCTTCAGTAGAGCGTACAGGGCTTTCCAAGCTTCTTACCTTTTTGGTCAGCCTGAGGTTTCTACCTCGTCGTACAGCACAGCTCTGTACGCCTTATATCCCTTACTATTACGACGCCCTATTTGGGGACGTCTTTTCGTGTATCGTTTGTGACAAGCGCTCCCGTCTTGTGCGTCACATTCCCAACTGTATTACACAACAAAGAAGGAAAATATTATGGCTGATATTTTATTACAAAAGCCCGTTGCCGGAACCACTACTAATTTAACACCACAAGCCGAAGATCGTTTGGTTTTTGAATTTGACTCCTCTGAGGCCACATTAGTTCGTGATGGTGATAATCTTGTCATGTCCTTTGAGGACGGCTCTGCTGTTAATCTTGAAAATTTCTATGAGGCCTATACCTCTGAAAATATGCCTACCTTCCTCATCGGCGGCGCCGAAGTGGATGGCGAGTCCTTCTTTGCCGCTCTTGGTGAAGAGCTTATGCCTGCAGCCGGACCTGCAACCGGTGTTCCTCAGGGGAGTGGTAATAGTGTAGATACCCTTGCAGGAACTCTATTGGGCGGTATTGATCGCCTTTCCGGCTTAGATCAAGAATATCCTGATGGTATTACAGAAGACGATGAAGCTCCTGAAGGTGTTCTCTTTAACGGCGAACCTGTGGGTATTGACTTTACAGGCTTTGCCATCGAAGCCGGCGTGGGCTTTGATGCTAATCGCCCCAATGCTGAATACGCCGGGCAATCGGTACTTACAGGCCAATTAACAGCTTCCGATCCAGAATCTCAAGGCCTTACCTTCACCTTAATAGGTTCCCCCAATGGTACCTATGGCTCCATTACCGTAAATAGCGATGGTTCCTTCACCTATACTTTAGATAATACCGATGACGACACACAGCGCCTTGGCCGTGGCGATACTGGCGTGGAAGGCTTTGCGGTGCAAATCAGCGATGGCACCAATACTATTCAAGTGACCATTGCCATAAATGTTTTTGGTAGTAATGACCGCCCTGATTTGTTTGTGATGGGTGCTGATGGTTATGAAGATTACCTTGCCGCTGTAGAGGCCTTTGAAAATGGTGACTCCCCTTATAATAGCTTGGAAGAAATTCTACAGGAATTAAACGTCACACCTGCCTTGAACGTCACGGAAGATGATTTAGATTTTGACGGCAATACAAATGGTTCCATTGATAATGGTGAAACTATTACCGTAAGTGGTCAAGCCTTTGCCTCCGATGTGGATAGCGACAACTACGGAAACGTGGCTGGGGATTTGTCTGCAGACAATGCTGCTGGTGCAACAGCGCTAGAGTTTTTTGTAGGCACAGGAAATTCTATGGACTTTTTCTCCAAAGGCGAAGGTTCTAATGATGACATTCCGCTGACGACTACTGCTGGCTCTGCCGCCGGTGATGAGGAAGTGGGGTCTTCCGTAGAAGGCACCTACGGCAAGCTAGAAATTGCCGCTGACGGTACGTATACCTACACTTTGTATAATGATAAGGCTCAAGAATTAGGCGTTGATTCTGATGGAAATCCTGAAACTTTTCCTGAAAACTTCACCATATATGTCCAAGACGAACACGGCTCTTGGCGTGCTCAAGGTATAACTGTCACTGTTAATGGCACTAATGATGTGCCTACCATTGAAGTGGGTACTGCAAGTAATAACCTCATCGAAGCTGGGCATGGGGATAACCCCAATACGACTGCTACTGAAGGCGTTAATGACGATTATGCAGGTATATTAACTGCAACGGGTGAGATTACTGTTGGTGATGTTGATACTTCCGATTCCAATGAATCGTTGACGCTTGTCTGCGGTACGCAAGATATTACACTTGGCACCATATACTATGTGGACGCTCAAGGTAACGTAAGTAGCACAGAGCCTACTGACTACGTAGGCTCTGTTGTTTTCTCCTTTGTGCCTGATAGTAGTGATAGTAATGGTGGTAAATTTGAATATACTTTCACTCTTAATAACAATAGCCCTACTGTAGATAAGCTAAATCAATACGGTAAGAATGATTCTCAGAATAGCGATGCTAGGTTGGATCTTGATATTAAGATTGCAGTAAAAGACGATAGTAATGTGCAATCTGATGGTACAAGCTTGAAGCTGACCATTCAAGGTACCAACGACAAGCCAATTATTTCCGTCAGCCTTACTACAGATAATGATATTGCTGAAGGCGCCGATACTGAAGCTAATACAGTAAAGGGTAAAATTAGCGTAGCCGACATTGATACCGATGGTGACGGTGATATTGATAACGATGGTAACTATGATGATCTTATGGAGCAAACTATTACCATTGAATTTGGCGATACCCCATATACATTAGATAAGACAACAGATGCTAATCCACAAAATACTGTTATTAAAGGTGTATATGGTACGCTTACTATAACACCTGAAGGTGAGTATACATATACTGCGTACACAACTGCTGACGGTTCTAGCTACGATGCCCTTGCAAAACTGAAAGAAAGCGATGGCACCAAAAACGAAACTTTCCAAGTGACTACCACCGACAAGCATGGCGCCTATGATACACAAAATATCGTTATTGATATTACAGGTAAGGATAATGGAATTACTGTAGAGAATAAGGTTCACGCTCTTGACGAGGCGAATCTGCCAGAGGATGGAACAAACCATAATGACGATGTGGAGGGCAATGAAGGCACTCTTGAAGCAACATCAAGCATGACGGTAACTGCTCTTGATGGTTTATCTTCCATTACCTTTGATGGTGTTACTGTTGCTACTTACGATGAATCAACAGCCACATGGTCTGTTGACACAGACGTAAAAGATACTACATACGGTACTTTTAAAATCACCAACGTAGAAGACAAAGGTGACGGCACTTATACTGTTGACTATACATATGTATTGACGAAAGCACCAGATGTAACAGGGAAGGACGATAATGCAACTTCTGAGAAGGTAACATTAACCTTCACTGACGCTGACGGCACAGACAAAGACGCAACAGTGACAATTAATATCGCTGATGATGTGCCAACGGTTCTTTCACAACCTGTATATTTTACACAAGATGCCCATATAGAATCTGGTGAGTTTGAAGCTTCAACCTACTTTAATGAAGGCGCTGATCATATTAATGATACGACGGGCACACAAGACGGGCGCTATACCATTGAGGGTGTTGCCTCTGATAAGCAGGACACAACTAAAAATACTGAAGGTGAAGACGTTACTACCTACGATTTAGGTTGGGGAAAAGTTGCTATGAATAACGTCACTGGTACGTATACAGTAACACCTAATAACAGCCAAGACGGTCCTGTAAGCTTTGATATCACCTATACTGATGGTGACGGTGATACTGCAAAAGTAACCGCAAAACTTGACATCAACAATACTCCCGAAGGCTTTAAAGCGGCTAATTTTAACCTAGCCACCTATGACGATGCTCTTGCGGGTGGAAATATTGAAGGTCATCACCAAGAAGCAAAAGATTCCAATCAGTTCACCTTTAGCTCTCACGATGGTTTAGGGTATATCACTCTTAGTATGGGTGCGGGTGATGATTATAAAGAGTTTTTCGTTGCCCCTGATGGTAAGGTGTATTCTGATGCAGCAATGACAGAAGAACTTACGGATGGCATAACCGGGAATTATGGTAAGCTTACTTTTGAAATAAGTGAGGATCCAAATAATCCTGGTGAATTCACGGTAGTCTATACGTATGAACAAACAAAAGTTGTAACACATCAAGAGCCAAATGATATCAACAATGCAGATGACTTTAAATGGAATAGCGATGTTTTTACCATTAAATCTATCACCGATGCCGATGGTTCAACATATACAGTGCCCACAGCCAACGGTGGGGTTGGAAACGAAATCAGGGTAGATATTTATGATGACCAACCAAAGTTTACCGTAAAAGTAGAAAGCTTTAAATTGGATGAATCTTTATTGCCTGACGGAACAAATGCTTCCAGTGAAAAAGTTTCTGTGAGTGGTACAATTGAAATATATTTTGGCGCCGATGGTGCGGCTGATGCCAATGCTTTTGCTTGGGATAAGGACAATGCTCCTGCTCTTAAAACGTCAGATGATAATAAAGACGTTATCTGGTCTTATGGTGAGGATAAATCTATCCTTATTGGGCATGACTCGCAGGGCGATGAAGTTATTCGTGTTGAGCTTGTAAAGAAAGAAGACGGGTCTTACGACATAGACAGTGATGGTAACTACAAATATGAAGTAACGCTCTCTCAAGCTGTGGAACATGCTGCCCCAGAGGCATCTGTCTCTGCTGATACTAATAAAGATTTAGCTGACGGTACCACAGACCTTAACTTTGGCTTTACCATTACTGATGCTGATGGCGATAAGGAAAATGGTCAAGTAACAGTACAAATTCAAGATGATGTACTCACTCTTACAAAGACAATGATTGAAGATGCTTCAAATCTGATTAAAGAAAATATCGACATGTCTTTTGAGACTGCTCCGGACACAGACGATTTTGGCACAAAATCATCATGGGAAAGTGAAGCAGACGCAAATGGTGTTTACATTAAAATAACTGCAGGTACGGTCACGGACGACGGCCTTGGCAATGGGTATAGCGCATTTAAAGAAAGCACTGGCGTGCTCAAATGGGAAGGCGCAAAAAATGAAGATTTCAATACCCCCGGTCTTTATATTGACGAAGGCGACACAGGGAAGCCAGGCGACAACATCGATGGTAGAGTTGACTATACTCCGAATAGTGATGGCATAGGAGGCGTTTCTGAAGCCTTGAGAGTGGATGTTATGAACACAAACTCAGATGGCCCCACAAACATTGCTGGTGTGAAAATTAACTTAGGTTACTTGTTCTCTGGCGAAACCTATGATGATGAAGCTGCGCATGTTCGTTTCTTTGATGCTGATGGTAAGCTTGTTTATGAAGTTTCCACACACGGTATTGGCGGTAGCGGCGAGTTTACTCTTATCGTACCTAAAGCTTTTGCAAGCTTTGAAATCTATTCGCTTGATAACGGTTCCAATAACGATAACAGCGACTTTGTTCTCAGTGGTCTTGAGCTGCTTACTGTGGATAATCTCACAACCTACTCTGGTGACGTAGATGCCAAAGGTGCTGATGGTAATTTCTATTTTGAAATCGATGACGCAGCCTTTACGATCGATCCCGACGTGGACGCTTCAAAAGACGTACTTCACTATATTGATTCAAAAGGCAATAAGCTTTCCATCGATACAGACACAGGCGCTTGGACATTAGTCAAGAAAGATGGCTATGATGAAACTGATGTAAAGTTTACTGTCAAAGTAACTGACCAAGATGGTGACTCCACTACCATAAGCGAAACAGCGATTGCTCCGCATGCTCCTGTGATTACAGTTGCAGCAGATCCTCATGAAACCGATGATGATGCCTTTGACAGCACGCCTGAGCTCGGCTCTATGAAAATGCAAGATGGTGTATTTACCATTAGCGATGAAGACGACACAGACTTGACAGTGACAATTAGTGCAAATGGCGTTGAGTATGAACTTTCTTTCAATGCTGCCGGAGATTACACAGGCAAGCCCATTGTTGGTGAGTTTGGTACCCTTACTATAACGGGTATAGAAAATGGTGCTGTAACGTATACATATGAGCAAACAAGCCCTGTTCAGCATAAGCCGAATAATGCAGATGGCTCACAAGATCCCGTTAAAGATAACTTCCAAGTTACGGTAAGCGATGGCGTATTGTCAGATACTGCCAACATTATAGTGAATATTACGGACGATGCGCCTGTGGGAACAGAAGGAACCAAATATCTTGAAGCAGATCCCGCTGAAGCAGGAACATTCAAAGGTCTTATTACTTTAGACACCGGTGCTGATAGTGTGGGTGCTACCATAGAATTTGATGGAACTACTTATGAGTTGGCTGCTAATGGAAAATGGTACAAGCATAATGACGAAGGTAAGCCTACTGGAGAAGGTATAGCGCAAGGTGATAAACTTACCTTTGGCGACGTATCAATCTATGAAGTCAAATCTCATGGTGCCTATGAAGGCCAGTGGCAAGTGGTCTCAACAGCAGATGACATGGAAGGAACATTTACCATGACAGATGCAGATGGCGACATAGCTACAGCTTCAATAGATGTGAATGTTAATAATAACATTGATACTGCTGCCCCTGAAGGTCGAGCTATTGAACCAGAATTGGGCATCCCTTCTAATATTAGCGTGCTTTTCGACTCCTCAAACAGTATGGAGGGTAAGCTTTTTGAAGAATCCGTGGACGCTTTAGCTGATTATTTACGAGCGCTTAAAGAGTTTAGTGATAATCCTCTTGCAGGTGAAGTTAATTTACAAGTTGTGACCTTTGGTAAAAGTGCCATTGAGTATGAAGTTGACTTCGATGATTTTTATGTAACTGATGATAAAGGTAACATTGTTCATAATGCTGATGGGGAGCCTCTTGTAAAAGTAGCTGAAGATATTCGTGAGGACGGAACTACATGGGGTACAAATTATAAAGATGCACTTACTATTGCTAAGGAATGGCAAGATGCCCACGCCCAAGATGATGCAGACAGTAAAGTTCTCTTTATAACTGATGGTAAGCCAACCTATAAAGATGTAGATGCAGGGTATACGCTTACTGATGGAGACGACACATGCAATGTCTTAACTGGATTTAATGCTAAAGGGAATGCCCAGTGGGAGACTTTAAAAGTCGATTTAGCTACCATTCTATCGATAGATGAAGATACTGTTATACTTGACCACTATTTAGCGAATAAAGCTTATGCAGACGAAGATGGCGTCACGACTCTTGGTACAGCGTTAGGATTTGATAATGTCTCTGGCACCATTGGCGGAAAACCATATATTCTCTTAGAAGACTTGTTTAGTGATGGTGAAGATGCTGATAATGATGGCATCCCAGATATTAATAAAGTTATTACATTTACAGATACAGAAGATGGTGTTACCTATGCGGTAAGGCTTACAGATACAGGTGCGGATGATTATGCGCCAGGTAAGTTTAGTATTCAAATACAAAAATATACCGGCGATACAGCACCGTCATATGATGATGCAAGTTGGAGCAAAATAGGTACTGGCAAGTCTGAGGAACTCTTCTTTACGGAAACAAAAGTTACAGACAATGGTAATGTTTCAGGAGCTGTTCATGAAGATATTGGAAACTTACTTAAGGGGCTTGAGGGTTCTGACATCATTGCCTATGGTATTACTGGAACAGGTAAGGACTTGAAAGATGCAGGTTCCTACTTTGGGGATAATTGGAAAGAAGTATCAGGCCTAGCTCAAGAATTTGCTGAAGTTGGTAAATATGTCGCCACTCCCATAGGTCTTGGTTTTGCTGATTCAAAGGCAGGAGATGATTTCCTCTTTGGTGGTATGTCAAAAGAAGAATTAGAAAAAGAATTGGGTTTTGAAGAAGGCACATTTATTACAACTCAAGATGTTGTAAGCTTTTTCAAAGCTAACCCAGATGCTTTTGCTGATTACCAAGGAACTAAAGATGATACTGGCAAATTTAGCGGTGCTACCGATTCTGACGCCCTTATTGGTGGTGCTGATGATGATACCATCTTTGGCCAAGGCGGTGACGACTTGCTTGTGGGCGATGGCGCTTTGAGCCAGTTAGAGCAATTTGCTAAGGATTTAGGTATGTCAGATGCTGAGGCAGCAAAATACTCAGAAGCTCAGTTGAATGAACCTGACTCATTAGACGGAATGGGGCTTGCCGAGTATACAACCACGCTTGTTAAAGACTTTGTTGACAAAGCGTATGAGCAAGATGACGAAGGTAACTATGTAAATTTAGGAAACCTTGAAGCCGCAGCTGATGCTATGGATAAGGGCGATACCGACGGCGACGACACCCTCTACGGCGGCAGCGGTGATGACATCCTCCTCGGCCTTGGTGGTGATGACATCCTAGTTGGCGGTGAAGGTTCTGACATTCTTATGGGTGGCAGCGGTAACGATACCATTTACTTTGACTTCTCTGATAGCGTTGTACAGGGCGGTAGCGGTAAAGATCTTTTTGTGGTGCAAGATACAATTGCTAACATTAAGCTTGAAGATGTACTTGTAGAAGGTGGAGATGGACTTGACGTGCTTCTTGCTAGTGCAGAAGAGCTTGCAGCAGCAAAAGAAAATAGTGCCTTTAAACTTGATAGCGTAGAAGTTATCATGGTGGGTGGCGATGTGAAGGCAGCCTCTTCCATGCAAGCTGCTTTGAGTGGCGCGGATGGTGAGCTGGATGCGAGCAAAGTGACCACCAATGGTTGGGAAGCAAGCAAGCAAGGTGAAGATAAGGTGGAACATTCCATCGGTGGCCGTGACTATACGGAATTCACCAAGGTGGAAGATGGCAATACCATGACTATTCTTATTGAATCTTCTAAGCTTAACTTCTAGCCTTAACTAACACATACAACCAAGCCCCCCATGCCCCGTGCGTGGGGGGCTTTTTTTATGCTGCTTATAATCACATGACACGAAAACTGCTGACGCACCCGGCGAAAATCCCTCTTTGTTCTTGTATTGCCTCGCGTATCACATTATAAATGACGTGCAGT
>CAYJAL010000050.1:10699-13410 GCA_964367875.1 uncultured Desulfovibrionaceae bacterium
CATAGGTTTATTAGGAGCGTATATGTTAGTTGATTTTTCCACATTACATATTTTAGTTGTGGGTGATGTCATGCTAGATGAATATATCATGACACGCGTACAGCGTATTTCGCCAGAAGCCCCCATTCCTGTGGCAAAGGTGTATGATAAACACTATGTTGCCGGCGGTGCAGCCAATGTGGCGCGTAACTTGGCGCAATTAGGCTGCAAAGTGAGCCTTATAGGCGTTAAGGGGCAAGATGCTGCTGGGGAAAAAATCTCTGCTGTGTTGCAAGAAGAAGGCATTCATGATGAGGTGCGTGCCTTTTCTGGTGTTGTAAGTATTCAAAAAACCCGTGTCATGGCGCAAAGGCAACAAATGATGCGCATAGACAGCGAAGCAGATTACCTACTTTCAACTACCCAGCATCAAGAGCTTTTAGACGCGGCGCAGCGCCTTGTATCCTCCTGTCAGGCTGTGATCTTGTCCGATTATGCCAAGGGGGTCCTTTCTAGCACTGTGCAAGGTAAAAACCTTGCTAAGTATATCATTGAACAGGGAAAAAAGCTTAATATCCCCATTTTTGTGGATCCCAAGGGCACCGATTGGTCAAATTACAAAGGGGCGTCTTGTATTACTCCCAATGCCTCAGAATGCGGACTTATGATTGGCTATGATTGCAGTCGAGAAGAAGATTTAGAGCGCGCCGGTAAAGCTATTATTCAAGAGCTTGGCATTGAAAAGCTTCTGGTAACACGCAGCGAAAAGGGCATGGCGCTTTGCTCGCAAGCAGAAGCGCCCTTTTATGTAAAATCCAATGCCAAGGAAGTCATAGATGTGTCCGGTGCGGGGGATACCTCCATTGCTGTACTAACCGCTTGCTACGCCATGGGATTTGGCTGGCAGCAATCGGTACAGCTAGCCAATAAGGCCGCAGGAAAGGTGGTTATTAAGTCCGGCACGGCGCCCATCACCAAGGATGAATTTTATTCACTCTTGTATTCCCATGGCGAACATCCTAAAATTCTTTCTTTAGAGGCCTGCTTGCCCTTGGTTCGCTTGTGGCGAGAGCAGGGTAAGAGCATTGTTTTCACCAATGGTTGTTTTGACTTGTTGCATAAGGGGCATTTGCACATATTGGCAGAGTCTGCCAGCCTGGGAAAGAGGCTCATTGTAGGTTTAAATTCAGATAGTTCGGTGAAATTGCTCAAAGGCTCTTCTCGCCCCATACAGGATGAAGAAACGCGGGCTTTGCTTTTGGCAAATATGCAACATGTGGATGCTGTGGTTGTTTTTAATGAGGAAACACCACAAAAACTCATTGAGGCCATTGTGCCAGACGTGCTGGTGAAAGGCGGTGATTACAATGCGGAAAGTATTGTGGGCGCCGATATTGTGTCGCATCATGGTGGTAAGGTGCATGTGGTGCCTTTATTGGACGGCTTTAGCACCACAAAAACCATTGAAAGTGTTATGAAAAACTCTACGGAGAAGTAATATGTATATTATCACAGGTGGCGCAGGCTTTTTGGGTAGTGCTATGGCTTGGCGCCTTAACAAGGCAGGCTGCACAGATATTATTATTGTGGATAACCTTGCCAGTACAGAAAAATGGAAAAATCTTGTAGGGTTAAAATATGTGGAATATGTGCATCGCGATGTCTTTATAAAAATGGTACGCGAAAAAAATCTGCCTTGGGAGAATATTAAGGGTATTGTGCACATGGGGGCGTGTTCCTCTACCACGGAGCGTGATGCTGACTTTTTGATGGAAAATAATGTTCGCTATACCCAAGATTTGTGCCTGTACGCCTTAGAGCGGGGTATTCGCTTTATCAATGCCAGCTCAGCGGCCACGTATGGCGATGGAAGCCAAGGCTTTGATGATGCCGTATCTAAAATTGCAGATTTAAGCCCTTTGAATATGTATGGTTACTCTAAACAATTGGTGGATTTGTGGCTTTTGCGTGAAAAGTACGAAAATTCTGTGGCAAGCTTAAAGTTTTTTAATGTATACGGCCCCAATGAATACCATAAAGATTCTATGCGCTCTGTGGTGTGTAAATCTTTTCAGTCTATTAAAGCTCAGGGTAAAGTGCAATTGTTCAAATCTTACCGCGAGGAATTTGCCCACGGCGGGCAGCAAAGAGATTTTGTCTACGTGAAGGATTGCGTGGAGCTAATGTTCTGGCTGCTGGAAAATAATCGCGTTAACGGTATTCATAATGTGGGCTATGGCACAGCACGTTCTTGGAATGAACTTGCGCGGGCTGTTTTTAGCGCCATGGGGTATGAAGAAAATATCGAATACATTCCCATGCCCGACGAATTACAGGGAAAATATCAATATTTTACTGAGGCTAATATGCTTTGGCTTAAAGAGAAATCTTGTCCTGTGACCTTTTCTACCTTAGAAGAGGGCGTGGCAGATTATGTAAAAAGTTACTTAGAACAGGATTTTGCGTATTTGAAAGCCTAGTAGACCGCCATATGCTGGCGTAAGAAATGATGGCTTAACGGCATAATAAAATTGCTTTTTCGGAATAGTGTTCCATAAGCGCGTTTCGCTATTTCTGCTTTTACCCTTTCATTAAACATGGGGCACACTCTTCAAAAACAAAAAAGGCTATCTTTTTCAAGATGGCCTTTTTTGTATGCGCGTATTGAAATAGTGACGGAGGGGGAGGAAGTAGAAGTGTGGGGATATTGGTAGGATTTGTTAGGTTTTTTG
>CAYJAL010000051.1:0-13264 GCA_964367875.1 uncultured Desulfovibrionaceae bacterium
CGGCGAGATATTGTCTGTGTAATGGACATGTGGGCGCAATGAAATTTATTTGTTTATAATTGAGGGTATATATATGAAATTTCACGGAAAAGTCCATAAAGTGGGCGAACATATTGATACAGATGCCATTATTCCAGCACGTTTTCTTGTTACTGCTGACACAGAAGTACTTGGTAAAAACTGCATGGAAGGCCTTGAGCCCAATTGGGTTGAGCGTGTAAGCGCCGGCGATATTATGGTGGCAGAGCGTAACTTTGGTTGCGGTTCTTCGCGCGAGCATGCGCCTTTAGCTATTTTGGGCGCCGGCATGAAGGTGGTAGTAGGGCATAGCTTTGCCAGAATTTTCTACCGTAATGCCTTTAACATGGGTCTTATGCTCATGGAAATTGGCGACGATGTGAATAAAATTAATGATGGTGATGAGCTGGATATTGATGCCACCACAGGGCGCATTACCAATGTGACCAGCGGTGTGGAAATTCAATGTCCGCCCCTGTCTGAAGCCATGGCAGAGCTTGTCGCTTGTGGTGGATTGGTTAATTACGTAAAAGAAAAATTGGCGTAACAAAGCGCTGAAAAAGTATTATCTGCGGCGTCAGACGTATTTTTTTGCTTCAGTTACGTATGTTTAATACGCGCCTTTCGCAAAAAAACGTCTTCCTTGCATCTAACACTTTTTGAACGCTTTGTAAGAAAATAGCACAATGATTTATTGGGGGAGGGGAAAGATAATTTTTCAAAAAAGGTTTTTCCCCTCCCCACATAAAAATAAAAACCAAAACAAAAAATTTAACAGGAAAAACTATGAAAAAGCATATATGCGTATTACCTGGCGATGGTATTGGCCCAGAGATTGTGGCAGAAGCGAAGAAGGTTATGGACGCTGTGGCGCAAAAATTTGGCCATGATTTTACCTATGAATATGCCAATATTGGCGGCGCTGCCATTGATGCTGAAGGTGTTCCTTTACCGGACAGCACCATGGAAGCTTGCCGCAAGGCCGATGCTGTTTTCTTGGGCGCTGTGGGCGGTCCTAAGTGGGATAAAATTGACAAAAGCATTCGTCCTGAAAAGGGTCTCCTAGCCATTCGTAAGGGCCTTGGTTTATTTGCCAATTTGCGCCCTGCAACGCTTTTTCCAGAACTTGCCGGCGCGTGTTTATTGCGTGCTGATATTGCCGCCAAGGGCCTTGATTTAATTGTTATCCGCGAACTTACCGGCGATATTTATTTTGGTGAACCTCGTGCCATTGAAATGCGTGATGGTAAGCGTGTGGGCTTTAACACCATGATTTATGACGAAGAAGAAATTCGTCGTATTGCTCATGTGGCTTTCCAAACTGCGCAAAAGCGTAGCAAGAAAGTGTGCTCTGTGGATAAAGCCAATGTTCTAGAAACATCGCAATTATGGCGTGATGTGGTGGAAGAAGTGCATAAAGAATACGCCGATGTGGAACTTTCGCATATGTATGTGGATAATGCCGCCATGCAGCTTGTGCGCGATCCTTCGCAATTTGACGTTATTGTGACCGGTAATATTTTTGGCGATATTTTGTCCGATGAATCTGCTGTTATTACAGGTTCTTTGGGCATGCTTCCTTCGGCTTCCTTTGGTGCTAGTGGCCCCGGTTTATTCGAGCCAAGCCATGGCTCTGCCCCCGATATAGCAGGGCAAAATAAGGCCAATCCTTTGGCAACTATTTTATCTGCTGCCATGATGTTGCGTCTTTCTTTTGATGCAGCTACTGAGGCCGACGCCATTGAGGCGGCTGTGCGTAAGGTATTGCAATTGGGTCACCGTACCGGCGATATTATGGAAGAGGGCAAAATGCCCACCACCTGCTCAGAAATGGGCGATTTGGTGGCCAAGTATTTATAGGAATATATGTTGCAATCTCATGAAGTAGGATTCTAGACTAACGATAATCCATAAGAAACACACTGCAAAATTGTACGACGAAAGCCAAGCTTTGTATTTTTTAGTAGTAGGTTGCGGCAAAATTTCACTTTCAAAGAAAGGGTGTTGTCGCAATGAAAGTTTTTTGGAAAGGCCGACCTAACGGGCGACGAAGGCGTTTACGTTTGCGAGGAACGAGCAATTACGTAAATCGAGAGCAAGGCGGGTCTGGGGTCAGTTTAGACTGGGGGCTTTTGTTTACAAAAGGCTTTCCCCCAACTGATTTTGTCAGCAGTTTGAAATCTCATACAGTGAGATTTATTATGAATTTAAGAAGGGAGGCTTGCGCAAAGTTTCCCTTCTTCTATAAAAAAATCTGTGGGTAATTGTATGGAAAAGAAAGAATTACAGGCATTGCACATTTCGCCATTGGACTCTGTGGTGGAGGCTTTATGTACAGAGGAATCCTTAGCTTCGGTGTGGCACAAGCCTGCGCATAATGCGCCCATGCCCTCCATAGATCGTTTGCATGAATTTATTCAGCGTTTGCAGGCCATATTATTCCCCGGTTTTTTTGGCACATCGCAGGTACGCTTAGATTCTTTGCGCTATCATTTGGCGGCCAATTTGGATTCGGTATATCATATTTTGGCAGAGCAAATTCGTAATGGAGCATGCTTTGCTTGCGCCGGCCATGAGGGCAAGTGTAAATTTTGCCAAGGTGGCTCCATGGAAGCGGCCATGAGTTTTATGCAAAAAATCCCCGAAATTCGTCGGGTGCTGGCCTCTGATGCCAAAGCTGCCTATGAGGGCGACCCTGCGGCCAGCAGTGCTGGTGAGACTATTTTTTGTTATCCTTCCATGCTGGCCATGACGCATCATCGCATTGCTCATGAGCTCTATAAATTAGGCGTGCCGGTGATTCCGCGTATTATTTCTGAAATGTCGCATTCCCGCACAGGCATTGATATTCACCCCGGTGCCAGCATTGGCGAAGATTTTTTCATAGATCATGGCACGGGTGTGGTTATTGGTGAGACCTGCATTATTGGGCGTCATTGCCGTTTATATCAAGGGGTGACTTTGGGGGCTCTGTCTTTTCCTAAAGATGCTGACGGTACTTTAGTGAAAGGCATTGCGCGCCATCCTATCTTAGAAGATGACGTCACTGTGTATGCTGGCGCCACTATTTTGGGACGCGTCACCATTGGGCAGGGCTCCATTATTGGCGGTAATGTGTGGGTGACTAAGGATGTTGAGAAAGGCTCGCGCATTGTGCAAGAGCAAAAAGTGCGTGATGGCGCCAAGTTAGTGGGTTGCAAAGACCGTGGCAGTGTCTAAGAGAGTTTTTCTTTTGCTTACAGTATGTTTGCTTATGGTGGGTGCTTGTGCCGGTAATAAAGCGGAAATCCGCACCCAAGGCCAAGTGATAGTGAGCGGTAGCGTGGGCGGCGGTTCCTAGAAGAGCTTGTGTATAAAAAGCTATCATTATGGTGTTATGATGGTTGTATAGAGCTTTTTTGTAAGAAGGGGAAAAGTATGGCTAGACGAAAATACGTCTGCTACTTTTCCCCTTTTTTCCCTAAATCCATAAGCCCCAACAAATACAAATAATTAAAATTTTCCCTTGGTGTGCTTATTCTTGACGCCAAAGGCAAGCTATGCCATAAATGGCAATTCTATTTGCAATTTCAAATAAATTTCAGAGCCCTTGGAGAAGTGCATGAGCGATTATAAAAAAACCCTAAACCTTCCTGACACCCGTTTTCCCATGAAGGCCAATCTTGTGCAACGCGAACCCGAAATGCTTAAGCGTTGGGAAAAGATGGATGCCTATACTATTATGGTGCAAAACTCCGGCTCTCAAGGGCGTTATGTGCTGCACGATGGCCCTCCTTATGCCAATGGGCATATTCACATGGGCACAGCATTAAATAAAATTTTAAAAGATATTATCATAAAATCCAAAAATATGCAGGGCTTTGCCGCGGAATATGTACCCGGATGGGACTGCCATGGCCTGCCCATTGAGCTTAAGGTAGAGCATGAGCTTGGCGAGAAGAAAAAAGAATTGCCAGCCCATGTGGTGCGTAAAGCTTGCCGTAAGTATGCAGAAAAGTGGATTAATACCCAGCGTAAAGAATTTAAGCGCCTAGGTGTTTTCGGTACTTGGGAAGATCCTTATATGAGCATGCACCCAGAGTATGAAGCTGCCACAGCGCATACGCTGGCAGATGTGGCAGCCACGGGTAATTTGACCCGCAGTAAAAAGCCCATCTATTGGTGCTGTTCTTGTCATACGGCTTTGGCCGAGGCGGAAGTGGAATACGAAAATCACACTTCGCCTTCTATCTTCGTGCGCTTTCCTTTTAAGGACGCCGGCCTAGAAAAGGTATTCCCCCAAGTGGCAGGCAAGCCCGCCTTTGTGGTTATTTGGACCACCACTCCTTGGACTTTGCCGGACAATATGGGCGTATGCTTACACCCTGATTTCACCTATGCCTTGGTGGAAAAAGACGGTGCCTATTATATTTTGGCCGAAGAATTGGTAGAAGGCTGCGCCGCCACCTTTGGCTGGGAAGGCTATACCACTGTGGCCACTTGCCAAGGGGAGGCTCTTGTAGGCCTTAAGGCTACACATCCTTTTTATGATCGTCCTTCCCCCATTGTGCTTGGGCACCATGTGACCCTTGATGCCGGTACTGGCTGCGTACATACTGCTCCCGGGCACGGCCGCGAAGACTATGAAGTGGGCTTAAAATATGGCCTTGAAATTTATTCGCCGCTGGATGATGCCGGAAGATTTTTGGACAGCGTAGAGTTTTTTGCCGGCCTTACGGTATTTGAAGCTAATCCTAAAGTTATGGAAAAGCTGGAAGAAGTGGGTAATCTTTTACAAGGTTCTAAGCTTTCTCACTCCTATCCCCATTGCTGGCGCTGTAAAAAACCTGTTATTTTCCGTGCTACTACCCAGTGGTTCATTGGCATGGAAAAAAATGATTTGCGCAAACGTTCTTTAGAAGCCATTCGCCAAAAGGTGCAATGGATTCCTGCTTGGGGTGAAGAGCGTATCTATAATATGATTGAAGCGCGCCCAGATTGGTGCATTTCGCGTCAGCGTCAATGGGGTGTACCCATTATGGCGCTGCTTTGCGAATCTTGCGGCGATGCCTGGCAAGACAGCGCTTGGATGCACGATATGGCCGATCGCTTTGCCAAGCATAGTACTGGTTGTGACTATTGGTACGAAGCTGAGCTGGCCGATGTGGTGCCTGCTGGGCTTACCTGTGCCAAGTGCGGCGGTACCCATTGGAAGCGCGAAACAGATATTTTAGACGTATGGTTTGACTCCGGCACCAGCTTTGCCGCTGTGGCAGAAAAGCGCAAAGAATTGGGCTTCCCCACAGATATGTATTTGGAAGGCTCCGACCAACATCGCGGTTGGTTCCACTCTTCCTTATTGGCTTCCATGGCTACGCGTGAAGTGCCGCCTTATAAGGCTGTGCTTACCCACGGTTATGTGGTGGACGGTAAGGGGCTTAAGATGTCCAAATCCATAGGCAATGTTATTGCGCCGCAAGAACTCATTGATAAATTCGGCGCTGAAATCATCCGCTTGTGGGTTTCTTCTGTGGAATACCGCGAAGATATTCGTATTTCTGATGAAATCTTAAATCGCCTTGTGGATGCGTATCGCCGCATACGTAATACTTGTCGTTATCTCTTAGGTAATATTAAGGATATTCAAGCAGAAGATATCTTAGCCCCTAAGGATATGGACGCTCTGGATCGCCAAGCTTTAGATGTGGTGGCAAGAGCCCATATGCGCATGCAAGATTCCTATAGTAATTTTGAATTCCACAAAATATTCCACACCTTGCATAATCTCTGCGCCACAGATTTGTCGGCTACCTATTTGGATATTATCAAGGATAGATTGTATGCCAGCGGCACCACCAGCCAAGAGCGTCGCTCTGCGCAGTCAGCTTTGTGGTATATTTTAACCTTACTTTTACGCGATATGGCTCCTGTTATGAGTTTTACCGCCGAAGAAGTGTTTGATTATGTACCTGAAAGCTTACGTGCGCTGGCCGGTAAGGATGTGAGCACCGTGTTTGCTTTGCCAGCCCTTAGCAAGGAAGATGTGGAGCAATTCTTGTTAGATGATACCACTTTGGCGCAATGGGCTACTTTGTATGAAGTGCGCGGCGCCATTACTCGTGCCATTGAGCCTTTGCGTAAGGACGGTACGGTAGGGCACTCACTGGATACGCGTGTACAGGTTTTTGTGGACGAAGCCAAAATGGCAGCCCTTGAAGCCTTGCAAGTGGATTTACGCGCCATTTCCATTGTGTCGCAATATGTATTGCGCCCCATGGCCGAAGCGCCTGCTGAGGCTGTACGCTTCGACGATGTGGAAGGTGTGGCCTTAACAGTGGAAAAAGCCCACGGCGAAAAATGCGAACGCTGCTGGATTTACAGCACAGAACTGGGCACTGATCCCAACCACGCTACTTTATGCCCGCGCTGCACGCAAGTTATGCAGGCTGCCGCGGAATAAGTATGCGCTATGCCTTGGTATCTGGCCTTGCGGCCTTGATTATATTTTTAGATCAGCTCAGCAAGTGGTGGGTGGTAAAAAACCTGCCCTTGCATGAGGCTGTGCCTGTGCTGGACGGTTTTTTTAATCTGGTGCATATTTATAATCGCGGCGCGGCCTTTGGCTTTTTAAATAGGTCGGATATAGAGTGGCAATTTTGGCTTTTCCTTGTGGCTACTTGTGTGGCTGTGGTGGCCATAGGCTATTTGGTGCGCACCAGCGCCCCATCGCGCTTGCTTTTTAGCGCTTTGGGTTTGATACTGGGCGGCGCGCTGGGGAATTTAATTGACCGCATTCGCTTTAGAGCCGTGGTGGATTTTTTAGATTTTTATGTGGGCACATGGCATTGGCCGGCCTTTAATGTGGCCGATATTGCCATTTGTTTGGGTGCCTTTGGCACCTGCATAGCCATGTTTATGGCTGAAGCACAAGTAAAAAGGCTGACAAAGCCGAAAAAGAGGTAAGTATGCTTTGGTGGCATTTTATTATTTTGGCTCTACCCATAGTACCCAATTTGTACTCCATTTGGCATATACGCAGCCATTATTTTGCCGATGAACAGCAAAAATCTCTTTGGTTTTTGTTGGCGGTCTTTGTGCCTGTCATAGGCGGTATTGTGTATTTGCTTTTTGGCCGCAAAAAAGCCAGCAAAACACCCTTCGAACACACATCCCCCTGTGAAGAAAAACAGGGTTCATAAATTAAAGGTGGATTTATGCAAAAAAAACTTATGCGTACCTTAGCGGTAAGCGCTTGTCTTTTAACGCTTACCACAGGCTGTATGAAAAATGATGAATACGCTCAATTGCAACAACGTGTGCAAACACAAGATCAGCAATTGCGCCAAATGCAACCTAATATGGCTGACTCTTGGGCTCAAGTACAAGCCCTGCGTCAAGAGCTGAATATGCTTAAAGGCCAAATGGACGAAATGAATCGTCTGAATGTAACGCAAAAAATACAAAGCCATGATGCGGCCTTGCGCCAAGTGGAAACAGCTTTGTCCTTAAACTTTAATCTAGATCAGCCCATGGAAAGCAGCTCTAGCACAGGCTTTATCCCCGGTAGCCCCGTGGGTATGTCTGCTACGCCTTCTGTGGCGCCGCGCACGGCATCTTTAAGCCCTGCCCCCAGCACCAGCACAGCGCCGGTGGCGGCAGACCCTGCAACACAGCTTTTTAATGATGGCGTAGCTGCTTTTAATGCTCGCCAATATACACAGGCTCAAAGCACCTTTGTGGCCTTTACCGAAAAATACCCAGATAATAGCCAGGCCGGTAATGCTTGGTACTATGTGGGGGATTGTAGTTTTCAGCTGAATAAATTTAACGATGCGGCCATAGCTTACGATAAGGTTATTACCACCTATCCTCGTAGCACACGCGCCCCTGCAGCCTACTTAAAGCAGGCCATTTGCTTTAGCAAGCTTGGGCAAAAAGCCGCAGCCACAGCGCGCATGCAAGAACTTATGAAAAAGTATCCCACATCTGCCGAAGCGGCGCGCGCCAAATCTTTCTTAAAAACAAATAAGTAAAGCCAAGGCCGTAGCCCTCAAAAGCTACGGCCTTGTCATAAGGATATACCATGTCGGAACAAAACCATCGCCAAGAAGTGCGTCTTTCCTTTACGGCTGATAATTCCAACAGCCCCGTTGTGTGTCAATTGGTGAGTAAGTATAATTTGATCTTTAATATCTTAAAGGCGCAAATTAGCCCACGTAAAGAAGGCAAGCTTACCTTAGAGCTTATAGGCTCTAAGCAAGATGTGAAAAATGGCATTGCCTTTTTGAAAGAAGAAGGGGTTAAAGTGCTGGGCGTTGAGCAAAAAGTTTGCCGTAATGAAGAACTTTGCATTCATTGCGGTTTTTGTACAGCATTATGTCCCACCACAGCGTTGAAAGTAAATACCAGCACGCGCCTTGTGGATTTTACTGTGGCTGAATGTGTCAGCTGTGGTTTGTGTACCAAAACCTGCCCATTGCATGCCATGCAAAAGGACGAACAAGAAATTTTATTGTAGTATTTCTACATATATCTAAACGAAGCCGAGAAAGTGTTGTACAAAGCACTTTCTCGGCTTTTTTTACACAATTCTTTACACAAAGTTCATGTATATATCTTGACAGAATAGGAATAATTCCTACTTATAAACTATGTTTTAGTCTTTAACTGCGCCTACATTTTCTAGGCCATATAGGTGATATATGAAAATATTTACAAAATTTGTTCTCCCCCTATTACTTCTTATCATGGGCTGTGCGGCCACCCTTGTACTAGCGCAGCCGGAAAAGGGCATTGACCTAACAGAAAAATTTAAAGATACAGGTAGAATCATGAAATTAAATACGCTGACCGCAGAAGAAGAGCGGATTATACTTCGCAAGGGCACGGAGCATCCATATACGGGCACCTTGCTGAATAATAAAGACGCAGGCCTGTATACATGCCGTCGTTGTGACGCGCCGCTGTATCATTCTGCGCATAAATTTGACTCTGGATGTGGCTGGCCAAGCTTTGACGATGCCGTGGCCGGAGCTGTATTGCGTGTGCCCGATGCTGATGGCGTGCGCGTAGAAATCGTCTGCGCCAATTGCGGCGGTCATTTAGGCCATGTTTTTGAGGGCGAAGGCTTTACTCCCAAAAATACCAGACATTGCGTCAATTCACTTTCCATGAGCTTTGTGGCCGAAAAATCCGCCCCAGGTGTGGCCTTTTTTGGCGGTGGATGCTTTTGGGGTGTGGAAGATGGCTTTGATAAAATACCCGGTGTTTTAGATGTTGTCTCCGGATATATGGGCGGCAAAAGCTATTTCCCCACCTACGAAGAAGTGAGCTCTGGGCAAAGTGGCCATGCCGAAGTGGTGCGAGTAGAGTATGACCCGGCCAAGGTGGATTTTGAAACATTGGCTAAATATTTCTTTGAAATTCACGATCCCACACAATTGAACAGACAAGGGCCGGATTTTGGCACGCAATACCGCTCGGTGATTTTCTATGCTGATGAGGCGCAGCGCCAAACAGCAGAGAAGTTGAAGCAATATCTCATAGAGAAGAAAGATCTTGAGGTGGTTACGGAAATCTCTGCGGCGCCGGCTTTCTTTGCCGCTGAGGACTATCATCAAGATTTTACTAAGCGCACTGGTCGCGGGGCTTGTCATATGCACGTAAAACGCTTTGAATAACAGTTCGCTGAAAATGAGCAATCTGCTTCGTCAGACTTGTTTTTTGCTCCAGTCACGTATGTCTAATACGCTCCTTCCGCAAAAAACTGCGTCTTCCTCGCATCTTACTCATTTTGAGCGAACTGTAGATAGCTTGATTGCACAGAAACCGACCCAAGGGGCGGCGTAGCCGTTTGTATTAGCGAGGAACGAGCTTTACACAAATCGAGAGCAACGCGTAAAAACAAGCTGAAAAAACTTCAATAACCATCGCTAAGGTAAGACCTCTTTGGCATAGTGTATTTCGCTCAAAGTCATTGCGAGGACGAACGAAGTGAGGACGCGGCAATCCATGAACAAAGAGAAGGCTTTGATGCACGCGCTTTTTTATGAAGAGTGTATTCGTTGAGTATGGAACACCATGCAACTTGCCTTTTTTGAATAACGTTAAGCATAACTTTTTTAAAGTAACTTTTTTCAAAAGACTACACTACTATATTATCCCCCTCGCTTCCCCCCACGCTCTTATACATCACTTAGGGCGTGGGGCTTTGTATGGACTTTTATGCTCCATTGCTATAAATTCGGGGAAAAATACTCCAGAGGTACCCATGTTCGCCCAAAACTCCCTTTGCACATCTTCTTGCATTGCCCATATAGACCTTGCGGCCTTACAGCAAAATTATAGCCATTTATGCTCTTGTATTCCGGAGGGCTCTCAAGGTATGGCCATTATTAAAAATGACGCCTATGGGCATGGTTTGCTGCCTTGTGCCAAGGCCTTGCAAGAGGTAGGCGCCACGGCCTTTGGCGTGGGCACTGTGTACGAAGGACAGGCCTTGCGTGAAGCTGGCCACGAGCAGGAAATTCTTATTTTGCTCGGCGCGCAAAGCAAGGAAGAAATGCAGCTTTGCGCTCAATATGCGCTTATGACCCATGTGTATAGTATGCGCGGTCTTACCATGGCAGCTGCTGTGGCCTCTAAGGAAAAGCCTGTGCATGTGGCCATTAAGTGTGAAACAGGCATGTCGCGCTTAGGTTTTAGCGCCGAAGATATGCCTGCGGTGGTGGAATTTTTGCGTGTCCATCCTTATGTTATAGCCACTTTGGCTGCTACACATATTTCTTGTGCTGATATGCCGGAAAAAGAAAGCATGGTGCAAGAGCAAGCCGCTAGCTTTGTGGCTATGACCCAAGAGCTTAAGGTCGCTTTCCCCGAGCTACGCCTGTCTTTATGTAATTCAGCAGGTAGTCTTGCCTATGCCCACCTTGCTGCCAGCATAGGCGCCACCGTTTTTCGCTTTGGCATTGCTCTTTATGGCGGTAATCCTTTTATGCACAGCGCATGGCAAGATAAAGGGAATAATTTACGCGAAACCATGCGTATTACCGCGGATATTTTGCATATATATGAGGCCAAAGCTGGCCAAGCCATTAGCTATGGCGCTACCTTTGTGGTAGAAAAAGATATGCGTGTGGCAGTGCTTGGCATAGGCTATGCCGATGGCTTTTCGCGCGGGCTTTCCTGCACCAATACCTGCAAACCCACCGTAGTAAGCATTAATAATAGCCCTGCCACTCTGTGCGGACGCGTGTGCATGGGCACCATGATGGTGGATATTAGCTCTATTGAAAATGTGGAAGAAGGGCAAAAAGCTTGGATTGCCCATGCCGGTATAGAGCAAGGGGATTTTTCCATACAGGCACTGGCCAGCGCGTGGGGCACTATTCCTTATGAGGTGTATTGTCTTTTAGGGAAAAATACGCGTAAGTACGAGAAGTAGCAAAATATTTTTAGATTATATTTGCCACATGGCCTCCCTTTGAAAGCTTTTCAAAAGTAAAGTTTCAGAGGGAGGCCAAATAATTTTAAATACCTTTAAATATCATTAAATATCATTAAATATTTAGGGCTTCACAAATATTTTTCACAGCTTCCAGCTCCATCTGCGCTCTGGCTTCTCGGGCATAGGAAGCGCTATGGGGGCTGAGCAGCACATTGTCTAGCTCTACCAATGGACCAGCATAGGGCTCTTGCGCATATACATCCAGCGCTGCGCCGCCAAGATGCTTGCTTGCTAGCGCTTCATACAGGGCCTCTTCATGCACAAGGCCACCGCGCGCCGTATTAATAAGCCACGCCCCCGACTGCATAAGAGTTAACTCTTCAGCGCCTAAAATGGGCGCCGCTTCAGATGTTTTTGAGCAGTGCAAAGACACAATATCGGCATAGGCCAGCAGTTCTGCCAGCTCCATCTTGGTATAGCGTCCGCCATCCTCAGCGCTGACGGCAGGGTCGCAAAAGGCAATATCACAGCCAAGCACAGCAAAAAGCGCCGCCACAGCGCGTCCCATGCGCCCAAAACCTATGATGCCCAGCTTTTTACCGCGTAATAAAAAGCCCATATGTTTTTGCCATTGCCCTTGACGTAGGGCTCTGTCTTGTAAGCCCACACCACGTAAGAGGTTCATGGCCAGTGCCAGCACATATTCGCTCACTGCGCGGGCAAGGTGATCGGCAGAGGTGGTATGCACGCTGATACCGCGCTCCTTGGCAAAGTCCACATCCACAGAATCAAGCCCCACACCCACGCGAGAAATGGCGCGCAATTGAGGGCATAATGCCATGACAGCAGCGGAAAGGGGCTCGGTGCCGGCAATGATGCCATCGCACTCTTTGGCAAGTTTAATAACTTCATCACCGTTTAGGGTGCGCCCGCGGGCATTTTGTATGCAGTGCACGCCCTTTTCAAAAAGCATAGTCATGGGCGTCATATCATGGGTGGCAAAAGAGGTGGTGGTAATGGCAATTTTCATATTATTCTCTGCTGTTCTAAAGGGTTAAGAGTAATGATGTCGTAAGTCATCATCTTGCATAAGCTGCACCACGCGCTCAAGGTCGGCAGGACAGTCCACAGCTTGATTTTGAAAAGGAGTATCTACCATATGCACGCTATGTCCATTTTCCAAAAGGCGTAGCATGTCAATGGATTCCGCTTGCTCAAGGTTGCTCTCGGGCAAAGATAGAAAAAGCTGTAGAGCTTCAGGTCGAAAGGGGATTATACACACTTGTTTGTGGCCAAAGTGATTTCTTTGGCCATGGCTGGTATTGGGCAGGGCAGCGCGGGAAAAATACAGCGCCTTGCCGTGCACGTCGCTGACCACCTTAATGGTATTGGGGGAAAGCAATTCTGCTTCGCTTAAGATGGGCGCTTGCAAATTCACCACTTGTACCTCAGGATTCTGTCGCAGGGGAGCAAGGGAGGCTTCAATCATCTGCGGATGCACCATGGGCTCATCCCCTTGCACCATGACTATGGCATGGGCGGCTTTGCCCTCAAGTTTTTCTATAAGGGGCAGAGCCTCGGCGCAGCGATCTGTACAGCGCGTATGGCCTTTATCTGTCATGACCACTTTAATGCCACGCTCTTGGCAATAATCAAAAATTTCATCATCGCAGGTTGCTACATAGGTGGCTGCAAGGCTGGGCGCCATGGCTGTGCGTAAGGCCACATGACCTATCATGGGCACTGCGTGAATGGGGGCAAGGGGTTTACCTGGAAAGCGCGTGGAAGCCATACGCGCCGGAATAATAGCATAGCAAATCA
>CAYJAL010000052.1:0-13098 GCA_964367875.1 uncultured Desulfovibrionaceae bacterium
CCGATCTCCCACCCTCCCTTTCCAAAAAACTTTCATTGCGGCAGAAACTTACTCTTGAAAGTAATATTCTGCCGCAATGTAACTTTTATAATGATGCCCTTTTTGCACTTAATAGCTTTGTATCTTTTTACATGCTTTCAAAAGTAATGCGTGTAGAAAGGGCATGTAATGCAATGGCATGCAGCATTTCGTCCACCGTTGTTGTGCATTCCGGGATAATACTCACACTATACTTTTCTGCCTGTTTGGAAAGCGCGGTATGCGTCACGCAATTTTGTGTCATCATGCCGCAAAGTGTAATCTTTTCTATACCCCACTCAGTGAGAACAGCATCAAGATTTGTTTGATGAAAAGCATCGGCAAAGTGCTTTGTAATAATGATAGCATGGGGCGCAAGCGCCAATATATCTTTATGAATTTTTACCCCTTCAGTACCTTCATTAAAAAAGGGCGCAAGCCCGCCAGCCTCTTTAGGCACCACATGCTCTATAAGCACCATAGGTGTATTCTTTTCTTGTGCTTTATGCATAACACTTTTTATATTTTCCAAAACTTGCTCTGCATTCCAAAGGGGATATTTTCCCTTAGCAAAATAGTCATTTTGTAAATCTATTATAAGTAAGGCTTCTTTCATACTGTTCTCCAATGATTTTTTAAAGAATACTGATACACTAGCCAAATCGACCAGAGCCATGCCCCATGCGATTTACATCGGCATTTTCAAAAGATTCTAAGGTATACAGACGAATTTTATTACTGCGAGGAAATTCTCGTTTTAATAAGGTCTTAAGCAATCTTTTAATTTTGTCAGCTGACAAACCTTCCCACGATTCCTCATGAAAACCACGCTCAACCACAGTGAAGGTATCCTCTCCCGTGCAAATAATGGCCACAGAACGATTGCGCTTAAAAGTGCGCATATCAAGGCAATGCCCTAGCTGCAATTTACTGAGACGCTCCATCACACTGGGAATAATGGTATTTTTATCATTCACTTTTGCACCACCCTCTACAATAAACTGACCACAAGCTGCTAGCATTGTAAAAATACATTTTAGCAACTCCATAGGCATATATAGCATTAGCTTGAGCATGACCACAAGCATTCTAATGGCTGCTTAAAAACAGCTTTTCATGTAAGGAAAGTAGAAAAATGGAGGGAAAGAACAAGAAAGAAAAAAATATAGATAAATAAGGCCTATAAGGCAATGGCATCCATAACACTGCGCTGCAGCATACAAGGATTATAAATATAGCTGGCCACTTGCTTATATTGCTTAATACCTTTATCGCGCTCACGCATTTCTTGAAGGCTCAGCCCATCTTGCATCACAAATTGCTCTTGGCCGCTTTCATCAGAAGATCTTTGCGCAAAAGCGGACTTATGCCTAGAAGCTAAAAGCTCTTCCTCAAAGGCAATTTCTTCTGCCAAGCTTGCGGTATCCCCTTGCACAAAAGCTAAGGTTCTTTGAGAGACCCTGTCCGTAGCACTTGGGGAAGATTTTTTATCTTGCCCTTGTACCACATGCTTAGCAAAGCTAGAGGAAACTTGCGTAGATTTTGCTATATAATGCTGTGAAGAAAAGCTAGAATTTCGCAAATTTGCTACCATATTTGAAACATTCATATGCAAAACTCCTTTTCTCGTATTTTTGAAGATTACATCATACTCTCATGGGAAATACAGGAAGCTTTTTCCTTTTTACAAAAGTATGCAATGGGTGTTGCATAAAATGTACCATCCTCTCTCTGTATTTTTTCACGCTCCTCTTGCACAAAAAAACCTTAGAAGATTTCTCTTCTAAGGCTCAGATATAATTATTTTTAATATTCTACTTATATTTAGCTACAAGTTCTTGCACCAGGCTATCTTCTTCGGGAAACACCCCTGTAGCGGCTTTAGAGTACACCATAGTTTCCTCTACCTTCACATCAAAAATGCCGTTGCTACCGGGAATAAGCTCCACAGTGGCCCCAAGATTTGCTTGTAATTTTTCAGCCAAACTGGCTGCTTTTGCTTTATAACCTCAAGCTGTGCAATAGGTAATGCTCATTTTCATAATATTTCTCCTTAATTAAATGTGGGCTTAAAGTAGGTAATACCTTCTACTGTGTCAAGGCGCCTAGACTACAGGTGCCTAATTTATGCTTTTATGCTCACCACGAGCCCTTTATTTTTGCAAAACCACCTTTTGTACGGTGGCCACAAAAATACTCCCAATAATAAGAGTAGCCACACACAAAAGCACATGCCCCGCGCTCAGTAAGAGCTGGCTATTCATATTTTTTCCCATAAGCAAGTTGGCCATAGAAAAAGCAACCACAGGAAAGGTGAAAGCCCAATAACTCATGGAAAATGGCACTCTAAACAGTTTAATATGGGACAGAAGCAACAAAGCAAATACAAGCGCCACCGAATACAAAACCATACTTAACTCTAACATTTCAGCACCTGCCAATAAGAGAGAGTCACTGCAAAGAATGGAAGGAGGCGCAAGGAGAATGAACATGGTGGGCATCATGGGCGCAGGCAGGGGGCGCACAAACATCAACCTATACATGATAAATGCCAGTAAAATAATCCATAATATGGAGGAAATACCAAAGAAAATCCAGCTAATCTCCATAAAGCCGTGGTTTGCTCCAAATATAGGCACAGCTGCTGCCCCTACAATGGGGATGAAACATGCCGGATTAAAATCTTCTATAGATATTTTTTGAAAAAAGAGCCATTGCCCCAAAGTATGTAAGACCAATAAAGAATGAAGCACTGTGCCAAGTATCCATAAAAACAAAGCAAAATGATGAAAAGTAGGCACAAGCAAAGAGCCCACAAACATTATGGACACGGAAATGGTTCCAAAAAAGCTCATGCTGATGGGGTGGGTAAATTCCGCCATGACGCTTGAGCGATGCTTTATGAATTTTATGCCATACAAGGAAAAAACTATGACAAAAATCCCCATGGAAAAATAGGATAAAGCAGCGCTAAAAATGGAAGAAAGCCCGCTCAGTCGCCAGCCTAAACTCAAACCGCACAAAGCCATGGTCATGGCAAAAAAACCAATGGGAACATCTTTAATTGCAAGAAGGTTCAAACGTACTACTCTCTTTATATTTTCCTAGTATAATAGAACAACAAAGAACGTGAAAGATATAGCAAAAAAGACTTCTATTCACGTTCATATGCACTGTGCCAAGGCAAATTATAAATTTAACGCCCGCCACGTCCCATTTTTATAATCCAATGATGTAAGGTTTTATATAAAACATCTGGGTCTATGGGCTTGGTAATATGATCATTCATACCATGAGAAAGGCTAATTTCCTTATCTCCTTTCATGGCATGGGCAGACATGGCAATAATGGGCAAATCTTGATATTTTTCCTGCTTACGCAGTATTTCTGTGGCGGTATAGCCATCCATAATGGGCATTTGAATGTCCATTAACACAGCTGCATAGGTATTGCCTTGCAACATATCAAGCGCTTGCTGCCCATCTGCTGCAATATCCACCGTATAACCCACATTGCATAAAATTTCTTTGGCCACAAGCTGATTGATTTCATTATCTTCCACCAGCAATAAATGCCCATAACCTTGCCAATGTCCCGTCATGCTCGCATCTTGCGCACTAGAAGTAGCCTCTTGGCTTATGGCAAAAATAGCATCACAGAAAAATGTAGAACCTTTACCAAGCTCACTTTCAACCCATATCTTCCCTTGCATCATACTAATAATACTACGAGAAATCACAAGCCCAAGCCCGGTACCGCCGTATTTACGCGTAACGGAATTATCCCCTTGCGAAAAGGCAGAAAACAATCGTCCCATCTGCTCTGCACTTAAACCAATACCCGTATCACGCACAGCGAAAAGGCAACGCACCTCTTCTTCATTAACAAAGCTTGTTTGCACGTCCAAAGTAACAGAGCCTTCGCGCGTAAACTTAATGGCATTGCTCACAAGATTTAACAGCACTTGCTTTAAGCGTAAAGCATCACCAAGAAGTACCGTTTGTGCCAGATCCCCTCCATTAACATGCAACTGCAAGCCTTTATTGGAGCTTATGGGAGAATATAAATCATGCACTTCTGTGCAAAGATCTTGCAGGGTGAAAGGCACCATTTCCATTTCAAGCTTACCGGCTTCTATTTTGGAAAAATCTAAAATATCGTTAATAATACGCATTAAATTATTGGCAGAAAAGAGACTTTTTTCTACATAACTTATTTGTGTACTATCTAAGGTGGTTTGCTCTAAAAGATGCAATAAGCCCAAAATACCATTCATGGGTGTACGAATTTCGTGGCTCATATTGGCCAAAAATTCACTTTTAGCCTTGGTGCTTTTTTCGGCGATTTCTTTAGCCACCAAAAGATCTTGCTCGTGAGCACGGATTTCTTGAAGCATGGCATAATGCTCGCGCATATCTCTGCTATAAGAAATAAGCCCCATTTTGCCCTTATACGAAGTACGCACCACCAAAACATCCAAGGGTATTCTCTCATGGGTGAAGGGGTTCATACGCACAATTTCTTTGCGTGCCATACCCTGACAAAAGCCTTCATTGATAAAATCTAAAATATATTGCTGCGAATTACTGCCATCTGCTTGAAATTCTGGCACAGTTTTATGGTAATTTTCCGTATACTCTTGCTTATCTGCAAAACCAAACAAGCGGGCACCTTCTTGATTTGAGAATAAAAGCTTGGCTTCGCTATCCCAAAAATGCACACAAAGGGGCACGGCTTCCAGCATAAGCGTATTCATAAGTTCCACTTCTTTCATAAGCTCTTGCGTAGCTTTCAGTTCTCGCAAGTCTTTAGAATAGGAAACCACCACATCTTCTCCACCAAGACGCGCTCGAATAAGATGCACATCCACAGGAATAAGCTCACCCTGTAAATTTTGATGCAGCCACTCAAAGCGCATAAAACCATTTTTAAGCACCTCTTTGCAATTTTGCGTAATGGTATCGCAAGAGTTCCGGCCATCGGGCTGATACTCCGGAGAACAATGAGTTATATTATCTACAAAATGCTGTTTAGAATTAGCACCAAATAATTGCCAGGCAGCACGGTTGCAGTCCACAACCTTGCCCTGAGCTGTCCAAAAAATAATGCAATAAGGAATATTTTCCAAAATAATGGCATTACGCTCTTCAGCCAAAGACACCTGCTTTTGCATGGCTTTTATAGGTCTTAAATCTTTGGTATAGGCCAAAATCATGGTTTCGTCTTTATAACGCGTGTGCACTGTGGTCACTTCCACAGGCAAGGGCGCCCCATAACGATCCATATGCAGCCACTCAAAACGCGTAAAGCCTTCACGAAAGAGTTGTTCTTTTACCTCTGCCAAAACTTTAAGAGAATTCCTTCCATCAGGCTGCTGTGGCGGCGACATATAAGGAAAATTACGTATATATTCTTCTTTTTGCGTAAAACCGAAAAGCTCATAAGCTTTGCGGTTACATTCCACAATATTTAACTCATCATCAATAATATTCGCTCCAAAAGGCATGCCGTCCAGCATAAGCCTTGTGCTTTCTTCAGCCTCTTTGGTACGACGCTCGCTTTCCTTAAGTTCTCGTAAATCATAATTAAATTGCGCTATGGCATCTTGCCCATTATACAGAAAGCGCAGCATGGTAATATTGGTAGGCAAAGAAAAGCCCAAACTATGCTGCCACTGCCATTCTAATGAACATATTTCACGCTCAAGGCATAGGGCAAAAGCCTCATTAAAGGCTGTAGAGGAATCTTGACCATCCTCTTGAAATTTTGGGAAATATTTCTCAGAAGCGTGTGCGCATTGTTGTAAAGAATGTACGCCTAAATAATTCAAAAAGGCTTTATTACAATCAATAAGCTCTTTTTGCGTACTCCAAATACAAATGGCTGTGGGCGATTTATGCACAATATCGGTTATGGAGGTAAGTTGATGAGATTTTTCAGCAAGCTCTGCATGTATCTCTTTTACATCATTCATATAAATAGTAAAAATGATATCCCCAAGATAATTAATGCTGGTAACAGTGTAATGTACTAAGCTTTCACAGTTTTCAGACATTTCATGGCGCCAAGAAAAACGACTCACGCCTTTTTCTAATGTGCGTTTACAATGTTTATATACTGTATCAAAAAAGTTTTTATGCGAGCATACACCGGGAACACATAAATCAGAAAAAAGATTTTGGCATTGTTCCAAGGTAGTTACAGAAAAAAATTGTAAAAAGCTTTTGCTAGAATAAATTAACATTCCATCTGCAGATACACAGCATAAAGGCAAGGGAGTATGAGCATACAATGTATCCAAAAAATCGTGTCTACTAGAAGAAGCAAGGGCACTAGATGGCATAAAACACCTTTTTTTGTAGATATAGGGGAGCTTTAAGAAAAAATAGAAAGCAGAACTCAACTAAAAATATAATCACCCATGAGCAAGCGTCAATAATAGCTAAGCCATTTTTTCAGATAAAAGGGAAAAGCCCTTATTCACAGCCTTTCCCTTCAAAAATATATGGAAAAATACAGTACAACACAAACACCACAGCCTATGCCTTTGCTTTCACCATTGTTACTTGACACTTCACTCTACTATACCCTCCCCGGCAAAAAGCGTAACTCTTTCTTCTTTAGGCCTACAAAAGCCCGCCACAGTGCAGTCTTCCGCCTGAGCTCTGGTATAGGTTGTGCTGGTTATGGCAGCGCGGCTTACCATATATTTTATGCCAGCACGGCGCAATTTCGCATATAAGGACGCCGTAATACGCGCAGTGGTAAAGAAGAAATACTCTTCAAGATGAAGACCCTGCATAAGGGCGTGGCCTTTGAGCCTATCCACACAATTATGGCGCCCTATATCTTCGGCAAAAATGAATTTTTTACTTCTGGGATCATACAAAGCCGCCCTATGAAAACAGCCTGTACCATCCCATAAACCCGGCGCAGATAAAACTTCGTCCATGGTTGTAATAACTTGCGAAAAGGTCATACGAGGCACATAGGCCTGCTTTGGCGCTTGGCTGGCGGAATTTACTTCAAGTACAACTTTAAGTTTATCATCTTGCCATTGCACATCGTATTGCAAGCTATTAGTATACCAAGGTAATACATCCAGCACCGTATGCCCAAGGACCAGTTTTTCCCAATCTTGAGGATAGGCATAGAGGGTCTTTTCACCGCAAATAGGAGCAGTTCCCTCCCCCAGCGTGTAGCTATAAATATAGCTACACGGCTCTTCAGCACTTATAATTTCAGAAAAATCCGCTACAAGGCTACCCTTATAATGCTGAGGTTTACATGTTAAAAAAGAAGGCTTTGTGGTATCTACCATGCGCATCTGTCCCCCATAAATTATATGGTGTATACTCGGCCAGGCTGTTGCACAATATAACCGCCCAATTGAGTGAGTTTTTCTTTAAAGGCTTCGCTTTTTACAATGTCTAAAACTTGCTGCACCATGGGCAAGTCCAGAGCATAATCGGGAATAATAAAATCGTATTGCTCCACACATACAGGGATAAAATCTAAATCAAACATCTTAGCCGCCGCATAAATGCCCATACCCACATCGGCAGAACCAAGGCCAATTTGCGCCGCCACCGAAGTATGCGTAAATTCTTCGCGCTCGTATCCGTAGATTTTGCTCGCATCAAGGCCGGCTTGCTTTAAGCTATAATCAAATAAAATACGTGTACCGGAGCCCTTTTGGCGATTCACAAAGCGCATACCGTCCTTGTAAAGGTCTTCAATACCCGTAATGTTTTTGGGATTTCCTTTAGCCACCATAAATCCCTGCTGTCTGCCTGTAACTTCTATAAGGGATACGCCCCCTTGCGGAAAATATTTTTTAACATAGGAGACATTATAGCTGCCATCTTCTTCATCCAGCAAGTGAATACCACCCAAATGAGCTTCACGACGCTTTATAGCCATAATGCCGCCCATGGAACCGGCATGGGAAGAAATCATATGCAAAGCATTATCTTGCACATGCAGCATGTCGCTGAGCTCATCTAATAAAGGATCATGGCTGCCTATGGCCACCAAGGAATTATAAATTTTAGCTAAGGGCTGTAAAAGACGCACGGAAACAGCATCTCCTGCACTATAGCCTTCCACACCGCGCGCTATAGTCATAATGCCATCGGCCTTCATAAAGGAAGAAACTACCCCACTGCCGCGCTGTAAGGGGGTGGCAATGGTGCGCCCCTCCACATGCCCCATGCGCACGCGCACAAATTCTTCATACTTTACGCCGGAAACTATGGGGCGAGAAAGTACGGCTTCTTGATACTGTGCACCGGCAAAAGCATTTTGGGAAAAACACTCTATAAGCGGCTTTAAAAACTCTTCAATAACAATAATGCCCGACACAGGATAGCCCGGCACCCCAAGGATAACCTGCGCATTTTTATAACCTAAAATGGCCGGTTTGCCGGGTTTAATGGCAATGCCATGATACAATACCTGCCCCACATTTTTCACGCTTTGCACGGAAAAATCTTCGCGTCCGGCAGAGGAACCGGCATTGAGCAATACCATATCGCATTCCGTAAGGGCATGTTCCAAAGCATGGGTAATAACATCTAATTTATCCTTGCAAATGGGATAGATCTTTACCTCTGCGCCCCAATCTTTAAGCATGGCCGCAAAGATGGCAGAGTTAAATTCCATAATATCGCCGGTACCGGGATTGTCCGAAGGCGGTACAATTTCATCCCCTGTGGGAATAATGCCCACCACGGGCTTTTTAAGCACTTCCACGCTGAGCACACCGCCGGCCAACATGGAACCAATGGCCGCAGGGCTTATGGGCATATGCGAAGGGATAATCATTTCCCCTTGGCAAATATCTTCCCCAATTTGGCGCACATGCTGAAAAGGCACCGCCGCTTGAAAAATCTTCACTTGATTATCTTCTTGGCGCACAATGTCTTCTACCATAATAACCGCGTCAAAGCCCTCAGGCAAAGGATCGCCCGTATCCACCACCACATATTGCTCTGGCTGTAGGAATACTGCCGTGGTTTCTGTGGCGCCAAAGGTATCCTTGGCAAGCACGGCAATGCCATCCATGGCCGAAGCATTATAATGAGGAGCGCAAATGGCCGCATACACAGGCTTAGCACTGACTCTATGGCAAGCATCCACCACGGCTATGGTTTCCACGCCGGCGCCAAAGCCCTGCTCTTTAAGTATTTCTAAATATTTTTCCTTAGCTTCTTGTAAGGGAATATTGGTAAGATATTGAAAAGACATATATACTCCTAAAAAAGATAGACAGTTACTAAGGAATTTTGCGCCAAACCTTCACATTCTTGCGCAATACAACAATAGCCTTGCGCCCCGGTGAGGATGGTAATAAGGCCGGATTTATTGCGAATGGGCTGCGCATACCATTGCCCTTCTCCCTGCTCTAAACTCACAGGCACAAATTGCAAACGACCGTGATTGGCCTCCACAGATTCTGTAAGCTTTGCTTCTAAATGCGCCTGAGGGATGTTCTTACCCGTAAGATGAGAAAGCATATGATAAACAAGGCTTAAGGTCACAAAAAATACTGCTACAGGATGCCCCGGCAAGCCAAAAATGGGTTTATTGTCAATTTTACCAAAGATAGTGGGTTTACCGGGCTTTAAAGCCACTCCATGGAAAAGCACTTCCCCCTGAGAGGCAATAACCTCACTGGTCACATCTTTCACCCCCACACTACTACCGCCGGAAATAAGCACCACATCACATTCGGCCACGGCTTGCGCCACCGCCGCTTGCAAAAGCTCTTCCTTATCTTTAATAATCCCATAGGTGCGCACTTCTTCACCAAATTGCGTCACAAGGGCAGCCAATAAAGAGGTATTCACCGAGCGCACTTGAGCATTATTGGGCTTTTCATGCACTTCTACCAGCTCATCTCCCGTGGTAATAATGCCCACGGTAATTTTTTTTCGCACAGGCACTTCAGCCTTACCAAGGGCAGCCAAGGCGCCAATATCCTTGGGGCTTAAACGCATACCGGCGCGCAAAACAACCTTACCGGGAAAAACATCATCCCCTTTAAAAACCACATGCTGTTGCGGCGCCACGGCCTTTAAAATACCTATGGTTCCGTCACCATAATCTTCTGTATATTCTATCATTTGCACAGCATCAGCGCCTTCGGGCAAAGCGCCGCCCGTGGCAATGCTGGCACAAGCGCCTTGTTGTAAAACAAAGTTTGGCTCTTCTCCCATAAGAATATGCCCCTGCACAGGTAACATGGCAGGAATACTATCACTACAGCCAAAAGTTTCTCTGGCCTGCACAGCATAGCCATCCACCGAAGAACGGTGAAAAGAAGGAACATATTCTTCAGCACAAATATCTTGCGCCAAAATACGCCCTTGTGCCTGTAAAAGGGGTACATTTTCGCTAGGCGCTTTGCCTTGCCTTTCTAAAGTGGGAAAATGGCTTTCCATAATGCTTTGCGCTTCTGCTAAGCTTTTGAGTATAAACATAACTTTCCTTTACAAAGATTAAACCTTTATGGCTGAGAACATACTCACCATAAAATTTCATAATAATGCTAAAATAAGTAAAGATAGATTGCCCCTATGTCAAGGTAAGCACTGTATATGTGAGACTTTTCACTACTAAACACCCTCTTTGCTCTACCACAAGGCACTGTGCCTTTATGAGCTCCCAACTAGACAGCAGAATAAAAATATGCGATACTCGACAATTATTATTCACCCCTAACAGAATACATTAAGGATATATATGCACATCGGTTCTTGGACACATGACGAATTTATGGAAGAAGCCCGCAAATTTCACGGTTACCCCGCTCCAGGTCTCATCATTGCCGGATATATGGTAGAAATGGCGCGCAAAGCCTTACCCGAAGGCATTTTATTTGATGCCATCAGCGAAACAGGCCAATGCCTCCCCGACGCTGTACAATTACTCACCCCCTGCACCATTGGCAATGGCTGGCTGCGCATTCATAATTTTGGATTGTACGCATTAAGCCTTTTCGATAAGCATACCGGTGAAGGCGTGCGTGTGCATTTAGATGTGGAAAAGCTTGGCCCCTTTCCAGAAATCCGCTCATGGTTTTTAAAAGAAAAGCCCAAAGCCGAGCAAGATACAGAAAAATTACAACAAGAAATCCGCGAAGCTGCCCAAAGCATCCTCACCTTACGCCCTGTGCACGTACTGCCCAAAGCGCTTGGGCATAAGGGCAAAGGCACCATTGCTCGATGTCCTTTATGCGGCGAATGGCACCCAGCTGTTTACGGCGGCATTTGTCGCTCTTGCCAAGGGGAATCTCCCTATGAAATGGGCCCAGGCCTTGCTTTTAGCGGACCGGAACTCAAAGCCGTGCCTGTACAAGAAGCTGTGGGCAAACACGCGCTACATGATATGACCCAAATTATTCCCGGTGAAGTAAAAGAAGCCGCCTTCCATGCCGGACAAGAATTAAGCATTGGCGATGTCTGCCGCCTGCAACAAATGGGGCGCAGCCATATTTACACCGAAGAAAATGCCCCCGACGCCGCAGAATGGATACATGAAGATACCGTGGTACAGAAATTTGCCCTACATATGGCAGGCGATGGCATTGTGGTGGAAGGTCCTCCACGCGAAGGTAAGGTTAACTTTAAAGCGGCTAAAAATGGTCTTTTCTGGGTGGATACAGAACGCCTTGAGCGCTTTAACCTTATCCCCGATGTTATGTGCACCACAAGGCATAGCATGAGCATGGTCAAAGAAGGCACTCGCCTTGCCGGTAGCCGTGCCATTCCGCTGTATCTTGCTAAAAATAATTTGGTAAAAGCGCTGGCCACCTTAGACGAAGGCCCACTCTTTAGCATTTTACCCATGCGCCAAGCCAAAATTGGCATACTTGTTACAGGCACGGAAGTTTTCAGTGGCCTTATCCAAGATAAATTTGCCCCCATCATCACCCAAAAAGCCGAAGCATTACAAAGCACAGTAGTTAAAACCCTCTTTGCCCCCGATGATGCCGAGCAAATTACCCGCGCCGTACATGAGCTTATGGTGGCAGGTGCTGACCTTATCATCACCACCGCCGGTATGTCTGTGGATCCTGACGACGTGACCCGCAAAGGCCTTATGAACGCTGGGCTAAGCGATATTTTATACGGTATGCCTGTACTGCCCGGCACCATGACCCTGGTGGGACGTATAGGCCATGTGCAAATTCTGGGCGTTCCGGCCTGTGCTTTATACTATAAAACCACAGGCATAGACCTTATCTTGCCTCGATTGTTGGCCGGTCAAAGCATCACACGCCTTGACTTAGCGCAATTTGGCCATGGAGGTCTGTGCATGGAATGTAAAAGCTGTATTTACCCTAAATGCCCCTTCGGGAGATAATTTAGAATAAATGAAAGGTGAAAAGAATGTTCTTTTCACCTTTTTTACAAGAAAAAAACCTAGCACTTCACTATGAAAATATCTTGTGAAAACATTATTTTATACAGCATTTTGTTGCTATAAAATTCTTTTTAAGGTACAGTTTTTGGGTCTAAATACTAGGTGTGACATGGGTGTCATACCATTCAAAAATTGGAGGAAGTATGAAAAGACGTGCCTTCCTTAAAATGTCTTGCTGTCTTGGCGCTGGTTTTGCCTTAAGTGGCCTTGGCGTAGACGTTTTACAAGCAAAAGACTTCGCCATGGATATGAAGCGTATGGACGCTGTCAAATCCGCGAAACAATCCACATCCATATGCTGTTACTGTTCCGTGGGCTGCGGTCTTATCTGTAGCACCGACGCAAAAAGCGGCAAAATTATCAATATAGAAGGGGATCCTGAGCATCCTATTAACGAAGGTGCCTTGTGTGCCAAGGGTGCTGGTATCCTGCAAACCACCGGTGTAAATGAACATCGCTTAACCAAGGTGCAATATCGCGCCCCAGGTAGCGATACGTGGGTGGAAAAAGACTGGGACTTTGCCATCGATCGCATTGCAAAGCTTATTAAAGCTGAGCGCGACAAGTCTTTTGAAACCAAGAATGCTAAAGGTCAGATAGTGAACCGCTGTGAAACCATCTCGCTCATGGGCAGTTCCAACGTATTAAGTG
>CAYJAL010000053.1:0-12853 GCA_964367875.1 uncultured Desulfovibrionaceae bacterium
ACCTTTTTTGAAAAAAAGGTTCTTCCCCCAGACCCCCTTTCCAAAAAACTTTAATTGCGGCAACAATTACCTTTAAAAGGAAGGTTTGGGCGCCATGTAGATTTTACTATTTTTTTATGGAAAGCGAATTAGCCTTCCCCTTTTCTCTTATCTTTTATCATGCACAGAATAGCCCATATTTTCCAAAAGGCTTCTAGCATAACCCAGCCCCTGCACAATATTAGGCAACACAAAGCCTTCACCAATATGATCCAGCACGCCGGTGCGCTCTAAAATAGCGTAAATAGCTTCATCGCTGGTGATAATAATAAGGGGAATGCCCGCCGCATGGCAGCGCTCAGCAAAGTGCCCCAAGGCATGGGCGCCGGAGGCATCAATCCAAAACACACGCGCCAGATTTAAGGTAATGATTTTAGTTTCTTTATGCTCTTGCTTTTGCAATTGCTCTTCAAGGCAATGCACGGCACCAAAAAACAGCGTACCTTCCACAAAATAGGAGCTGATATATTTACTTTCAAGGCACCATGTAAATTTATCCGAAGGCAAATCCACCGCCGAAATATACTTCATGCGCGGATGCGCTTCTTTATAAATAAGCAATACCAAGGAAAGCATCACGCCCATAAAAATGGCTTTTTCCAAATCCAGTACCAAGGTGGCCAATAAAGTAGTTAAAAAAACAATTCTGTCGGTACCGGTGGCCACATAGCATAAGCGAATATTATTTCTGTCAATCATCCCCCAAGCAATAATAAAGAGCATGCCGGCCAAGGAAGCCATGGGAATATTCGCTGCCAAGGGCGCGCAAAATAAAATGACAGGAATGGTAAAGAGCCCGGAAAAGACCGTGGCAAAGCGTGTCTTACCGCCGGAAGTAAAATTAAGCACACTGCGCGTAAAGGAACCGCAACTGGGCATACCGGAGGTGAATCCCGCTGTGATATTTCCCAGCCCCTGCCCTATAAGCTCTTGATTACCATCAAAACTCTCATGGCGTAAACTGGTTAAATTTTTACCAATGGCTAGGGATTCCACAGCGCCCAATATGGCTATGGCCAGTGAGGGATAGAAAAGATCGCGTATAACATCAAGGCTAAAAGACGGCGGAAAAGATAAAGGAGGAAAAACAGCCGGAATTTCTCCCACAAAGGCCACACCTTTGCCCTTAAGGTCAAAAACAAAGGCCAGAACGCTCACCACTATAATAGAGACCAAATAGGCCGGCAGTCTATAAGAAATACGCTTACAAAGCATAACCACGGCAATGGTAAGTAGCCCTACACCCACAGTCCAAAAATTAGTATTATGTATATTATGATACACAGCCATAAGATCATGGAAAAAGTAGGTACGCTGCCCTATATCAAAGCCAAAAAAGTTGGGAAGCTGTCCGGAAGCAATTAAAACAGCAGCTCCGGCAGAAAAGCCCACCATAACCGAATGGGATATATAATTGGCCAATTCGCCTAAACGTATAATACCCATGAGCAATTGAATAAAGCCTACCATAATGGTAATGCCAAAAACATAGGGCATAAGCTCCATGGGCGAAAGCTGCGAAAGCTTCACACCATTAACGGTGGCATTGGCTATGGTGAAAAAAAGCATCATGGCAATGGCATTGGTGGGGCCGGCAGCCAAAAAGCGCGAAGAGCCCCACAAGGCGGCCACCATCACCGTAAAGGTGGCGGCAAAAAGACCGTATTTAGGGTCAATGCCGGCAATAACAGCATAGGCCATCACCTGCGGAATGGCCACAGGCGCCACAGAAAGGCCTGCCATCATATCGGCCTTAAGGGTGGCAAAGGTCATATTTTGTACATCTGGCCAAAAGGGAAAAAGCCCCCTACGTACTCCGGCCACATTCACCCTTGGCATTACAAATGGTTTCACTTTTTCCCTCCCTATATAGTGTAACACACAGACAAAAATGTATACGGTCAAGACCATGCGCCTAAGCGCTTTTGCAGTCAAGATTTTGCAGAAAAAAAACCTTTTTTTCTACACAACAGTAAGAGCCTACTGCATTATACATATAAAAAATACTGCGAGCAGAGGCATAAGACCTGCTCGCAGTATTTCATCATAGCTTTAAGGCCATACTATTTACTGTTTTTTTCGAAGAATAAAAATCCTACGATGCTTACGATAACCACAGAAAGAACAACCAAGGTGCCTAGGAAAAGAGGTTCACTGTACATTTTTAACTCCTTTTATTTTTTATTTATGATGCCACACAGGCTTACATATTTTATAAGGCTAAGGAAAAGATCCACTTGCTTACGGCATAACCGCCAAGGCCAAGCCATACGCAAAGTACACCGGCTAAAATAAAGGGCTTGGGGCCTACGGCACGTACCTTGGCAAAAGAAGTTTCCATACCTAGGGCGCACATGGCCATGGTCAATAAGAAGGTGTCAAAATCATTGATATCTTGAACTATTTCCTTGGGGATAAAGCCTAAGGAATTTATGCCTATGCATACGAGGAAGAGTACGGCAAACCAAGGGAAAGAACGAATATCATAAGAATTGGGGCCTCTTTGCTCACCCTCACTCTCACTGGAACGGCGCGATAACCACCAGCCAAGACAGATCAATAAGGGGGCAATCATCATAACACGCATCATTTTAACAATAATGGAGGTATTGGCAGCCTCGGGAGTTACCGCTTGACCGGCAGCCACAGCGTGAGCCACTTCATGCAAAGTACCTCCGGCAAACATGCCATATTCTGAGGGGCTCATGCCTAAAAGACCACTATTATATAAGCTTGGGTAGATAAACATGGCCAAGGTGCCAAAAAGTACTACGGTGCCTACAGCCACGCTGCTTTCGTGAGATTTGGCATTGACCACAGGCTCGGTGGCAAGCACGGCCGCAGCACCACACACAGAACTGCCGGCTGCCGTTAATATGGCAAGTTCCTTGGGTAAACCAAAAACTTTAATACCAAGCCAAGAGCCACCCAAAAAGGTAGATGTCAACATAAAGGCCGCTATGAGCAAGCCTTCTACGCCCACCACAAAAACATCTTGGTAGGTAAGGCGAAAACCGTACAAAACAATGGCAGCGCGCAATAAACCTTTAGAGGAAAAAACTATACCTAAAATCCAATACACAGGTAAATGCAAACGTAGAGTATTTCCATAAATCATACCTAAGACTATACCCACAATAAGAGGGCTAATGCCGAGCATGGCCACATAATGCCACTGTGAAAATTGATAGGCAGCTCCGGCAAAGAGGCCTACAAAAAAGATCCCATTAATAAGTTGGATATGACGGTCGGTAATCATCTCACGTGCACTTTTCACCAAGTTCATACTTTTTTCCTTTGCTAAAGTTTTATTCCTTCGAACTAGGTATTTTGTATACACAGGGTAAAAAGCCAATACAAATGGATAATTCTAATTGCTTCAACAATAAATTCTTGTCATTATTAGCATAATTCTTTATTTCACATATCAACTCCTGTCGGAACAATAACATTTTATTAACAATGCAGACAAAAATTAAACACAGTCCCCTATCAAAAATGCCTTTTTCTGGCTTTTTTACGCTTGTAAAACGCAAAACAATAGCTATTTCTTATTAAAATAATACGAATAATGAGTTAATACCTCTGTCCTGGCAAATCTTTGTGCCACCTAGCACAAAACACAGCTTGCCCCTTTCTTAAGTCTTGCCCAAGTTCCTTACCAATCCCCTTTTCTGCCTCGCCTATATATGGGTAAACAACTTCAACATAGTTTCAAATGGAGAGCTTTTTCCGCAAAAAACAGCCCATACGTCCAGCTATTCCCTAAATACTCCCTGTGACGTTCCCAAAGCCTTTTATGGCATAAGAAAGGTGCACAAGACAGTACTTACATAGCCTTAAAAAAAGTAAATATTCAAAACTATAGACTTTTATGACCTTGGGGCTTTTTTAGCAATCCTGTGTAAAAGAGGCTATTGTCATGCCATTTTTTTTACTATTAAAGTTCAATTTGGATAAAAAAAATTCCCCTCATCTTGGGGGAAGCATGAATTGAGCGTATTTGGAGAACAAGCATAACGAGGAATCCACGGGAGAGACGGGTAAGCAAAGGCGCAAAGAGCAAGAGCGTAGAGACTAATGAAACCTTCTATGGAGCTCTATGTGCTGAGTGGGCAGAGAGCATCCATAAAAATTTTGGTGAAGGTATAGAATTACGAGTGCGTACAGCCCTGCTTTTCTAAGAGGAAGGAAGCTTAAGAAGAGGATACAACTCCCTTGCCAAAAGGCACAGCAAGAGGAAGCAAAGGGATTTCCCCCTACTCCCTCTGCCCTATTTTACCTTCAGCCAATACTGCAGGGTGCTGTACAAAATTTCCGGCACAATGGGCTTTGTAAGGTGATCATTCATACCGTGGGCAAGGCTATTATCCTTATCCCCGCTCATGGCATGAGCAGACATGGCCACCACGGGTAAATCCTTAAAGCGCTCTTGCTCGCGTATCTTCTTGCTGGCGGTAAGACCGTCCATCACAGGCATTTGAATATCCATTAGCACAAGGTCATAGTGCTTTTTATCTAGCATATCAAGAGCTTCTTGCCCATTGGTTGCCGTATCTACACTATAGCCTACAGCACACAAAAGCTCTTCGGCAATAAGTTGGTTTATCTCATTATCTTCCACCAATAAAAGATGCCCTACGCCATGTTCAGTATTGTGCTGGGCGCTATTTTCAACTTCAAACAACGCATTTTCTGCGCAAACACCAAAAGTGGCGGTACAATAAAAACGCGAGCCTTGCCCCTCAACACTTTCCACCCACATATCACCGTGCATCATGCGTGCAAGATTAAGGGATATGGCAAGGCCAAGACCGGTGCCGCCATATTTTCGTGTAAAGGAACTATCGGCCTGTGAAAAGGCAGAAAATAATCGCTCTACTTGTTCGGGGCGTAAACCTATACCGGTGTCCGCCACACAGAATTGACAGGTAATGCTCTGTGCTGTTCGCTCCATAGTTTCTACTTCCAAAACCACATGGCCTTGTTGTGTGAATTTAATGGCATTACTCACCAAATTAAATAAAATTTGTCTTAAACGTAGAGGATCACCGAGGACATGAACATCCTGCATTTGACATTCGGACAGAAGAAATTCCAGCCCTTTTTCTTGCGCTGCCACAGAATATAAATCTTGCACCTCTTTGCACACTTGATGAATACTAAAAGGTGTGGCTTCTATTTCCAGCTTGCCGGCTTCTATTTTGGAAAAATCTAAAATATCATTGATAATGCGCAGTAAATTATTGGCAGAATAAAGAGTTTTAGTCACATAATTTTTCTGCTCAGCCTGTAATTCGGTGCCGCTTAGCAGGTGTAATAAGCCCAAAATACCATTCATGGGGGTGCGTATTTCGTGACTCATATTGGCCAAAAATTCACTCTTGGCCTTGGCACTTTGCTCGGCTAACTCTTTAGAAAGCTCAATCTCTTTGAGCATTTGCTTGGTTTTTCTCAAATCATGCGCATAAACAATATACAGCTCTTCATAATCCAAATGCGCTTCCACGGCTGTGATTTCTACAGGAAGCTCCTCTTGCTGTGCATTTAAGCTCATAATTTCATAACTAAACAATCCCCCAGCGCGAGCTTGCTTAAGCACGTCGCCAATAAGGGTAGCGGGGTCTCTGCCGTCGGGCTGTCTTGCGGGTAAAATATGAGCAAAACCCTCCATATAGGATTGCTTATCTTTATGGCCTGTAAGTTTTACCGCCGCTTCATTGCAGTCCACTATGGTAAAATCTGGGCGCAAAAGATTAATCCCCAAAGGAATACCGCTCAAAATGGCCGCTGTGCGCTGTTCTGCCATCTTTATTTTCTTTTTCTGCTCCTCAGAAGCACGTAAATCTTCCAAATACGCTATGACAAGAGATTCTCCGCGGTACTTAGTACGCACGCCCTTCACAAGGCAGGGAATTTCTTCCCCATGAATACTTTTTCCCATCCACGAAAGTTGCACAGAACCATACTCCGCAGTCTGCAGCAAAGCCTTTTGCATTACCTCTAACGAAGGCTCCCCTGTAGGCTGAAATTCCGGTATAAGTTCATAAAAATGTTCAATAAAATCCTCTGACTTTTCTAAACCGAAATTGGTGGCCAAAACCTTATTGCAATGCACCAAGTTGAATTTACTATCCCAAATAAGTGTTCCCAAGGGGCTGGAGTCCAGCATAAGTTTTGTATAGTCATCGGCTTCGCGCAATTTTTCCAAATGGGCATAATGTTCACGCATATCACGCATAAAAACAAGAATAACCGTTTCCCCATGCAGTGAAGAGCGCACACAGGTAATATCTATGGGCACCCCTTGGCCGGCTGAATCCACATGGTGCCAATCAGTATGAGATGTGCCATTTTCCAAGGCTTTTTGCAAAACTTCTTGAATAAGCTCCAAACTCTTTCTGCCATTGGGCTGATATTCAGGAAGGTTGTTGGCAAAATTAGCCCAATAGTCCTCTAAATCGGTAAATTCAAAAAGGCGAGCAGCTTCCATGCTAGTATCCAGCATACGCCCATCGGCAGACCAAATTTGCGCCGCCAAGGGCATGGTATCTAGCATAAGCTGCATGCGTTCCTTGGCTAATTGCATATCTATTTGCGCTTTATGAAGTTCTTCAACCTTAAGCGCTAAAGTATTTTCAAGATTTTTTTGCTTAGTAATGTCTACAATGCTAGCCACAAGCCCTTTTTCGTCTGACTGGTCAATGGCAAAACCTTGACTCCAAAACAGCGTAGGTACCTTGCCCCTAGGCACAGAGTATTCCCTCTCACAATTAAAGCTGCTTAAATTCTGCGCAGCTTGTACAGCTTGTTCATGAAAATGTTCTTGCTCTTCAGGCGTAAAATAATCTAATTCTTTTATGCTTTTATACAAAATATCTTCAGGGCACTCTTGAAAAAACTCCACATAAGCTTTATTTACGGTGCGCATACGCCCTTCTCCGTCTTTAGAAAAAACGGGAAAGGGAATATTATCTACCATGGCCTTCAAAAAATCTAATTCCTTGCGCGTGGCTTCCAGCTCATCTTGCAAAGCCTTATTTTCTGCCTCAAGCAAAGAATATGCACTGTCTTCAATGTGGGGATTTTTCATTATTGTATTCTACACCTTAATCCATAAACTATACAGAAATTATGTACTAACACGAGTTACCATACAAAGTACTCATTGTACAATAAAAACCTTAAGCCAAAGCTATCACTATCCCCTATTTTTTATAGTGACACCCTAAAAATAAATTCCTTGAAAAAAAAAATTGTTATTTGTAGAATCTGCGGCGTTGTTTGGCTGTATACTGTTGGCGCCCCCTAACAGCGAGCCACGCAACATACAGATATACTTATGTAAAAATCCTTTTATTATAAAAAAACATAAAGGTATTTTTACACTTTTGTAGAATAATAAAAACTTGGAGGACTTATGAATACAGCAGCAAACCCCATCCGCGTTGGAATTGTGGGTTATGGTAACCTTGGCCGCGGTACAGAACTTGCCTTGGCGCAAAGCCCAGATATGAAGCTTGTGGGCATTTTCAGCAGAAGAGATCCCGCCAGCATTACGCCCCTACAAGCAGATGTTCCTGTATTCACCATGGATGCCTTGCTTGAAAAAAAAGCTGATATTGACGTACTTATTCTTTGCGGCGGCTCTGCCACAGATCTTCCTGTACAAGGCCCAGAACTTGCTGAACATTTTAATATTGTAGATAGCTTTGATACCCATGCAGACATTCCTGCCTACTTTGCAAAAGTAGAAGAAGCTGCCAAGAAAAACAATAAAACCGCTATTATCTCTGTGGGCTGGGATCCTGGTATGTTCTCCATCAATCGTCTTTATGCCGGCGCCATACTTCCCAACGGCACCGATTACACCTTCTGGGGTAAAGGGGTAAGCCAAGGCCATTCCGACGCTATCAGACGCGTGGAAGGCGTAGCAGACGGTAAGCAATACACCATTCCCAAAGAAGAAGCCTTGCAAGCTGTGCGCGATGGTAAAAATCCTGAATTAAGCACCAGAGAAAAGCATTTAAGAGAATGCTTTGTGGTGGCAAAAGCTGGGGCTGACCTTAAAAAAATTGAAAGTGACATAGTAAATATGCCCAATTACTTCTCAGACTATGACACCATTGTAAATTTTGTTTCCCAAGAAGAGCTTGATAAAAATCATAGCGGCATCCCCCATGGCGGTTTTGTTTTACGCAGCGGTCAAAGCGATGCCAGCGGCAAATCCCAGCATTTAATTGAATATTCCTTAAAGCTTGATTCCAATCCTGAATTTACCGCAGCGGTATTGGTGGCCTATGCGCGTGCCAATATGCGATTCCAAAAGCATGGCGCCAAAGGCGCTTTCACCGTATTTGATGTTCCCCCTGCCTATCTTTCCCCTTGCAGCGGTGAGGAATTACGTAAAAATCTCCTGTAGCAGGCGATTTGGCATCGCATAAATAGCGATTACACCCTTAAAAAGGCATTTGTTTATTACAAGCAAATGCCTTTTTTCATCATAGCCACACGCCCCTATTTTTTGCCTATCTTTTTATTGACAAAATTTGTTTCAAATCCTATTAAGCGAATACGCAGTCACTGCGTGTGAACCTCATCGGTTCCTTTTATTCTAAATGTGCGTCCCCTTGAGCCTTGAAGAGCGTTGCATTTATGGGTTGTAGAATCCTTATACAACCTGAGGAGTCCTTCCTCGTCATTTGGGAATGTAAACCAAATGCCTTTTTACCGTATTGTACAAAGCGTAAGCACACTATTTTGTTTTTCTGTTAGCAGATTTACGTGCTCTTATACCCTACCTTATTTAAAAAGGACTTTATCATGGCTGATATTTTACTACAAAAACCCCTTGCAGGCCAAAGCGCCACACTCACTCCCCTAGCTGAAGATCGTTTAGTTTTTGCATTTGACTCCGCCGAGGCTACGCTAAGCCGTGACGGTGACAATCTTATCATGTCTTTTGAAGACGGTTCTTCGGTCACCTTAAGCGATTTTTATGTGGCTTACACTTCAGAAAATATGCCCACCTTTATCATTGAAGGGGCAGAAGTAGATGGCGAATCTTTCTTTGCAGCTCTTGGTGAAGAACTTATGCCGGCTGCCGGCACCGCCAGTGCAGCTCCTCAAGGTAGCGGTAGCTCTGTAGATACCCTAGCAGGTACCCTTCTCGACGGTATTGACCGCTTAGGCGGCCTTGATCAAGCCTATCCTGATAATTCTGATGAAGAAGAAAACCACGAAGGCGGCGGCATTATTGCTGGAGATGATGACCAAAGCAGCGAAAATGCCCCCCAAGGTGCCCTCAATCTTCTTCCCAAAGCTGAAGAAGATACTATCTACGTGCCCGAAGGCGGTAAAGTTACAGGGAATATCCTTGACAACGACAGCGCCGGCGACACAGCAAACGCGCACACAGGAAAAGAAATCACCACCATTACGCCGCCTGCAGGTTGGGAAACCTTGCCCAAGGATGTTCTTGATGATAAAGATGCCGATTTTGGCTTTTACAATCCAGAAACAGGCGATATTATTATTTTTGACACAGATGGCAATTATGAATTTGTCTCTTCTCCCGACAGCACCTCTACAGATACTGATATAGAATTTAGCTATACCATAGAAGATGCCAATGGCGATGCCTCTGACAGCAAGCTCACCATCAGCGTGGGAGATTTACCTACCTCTAGCCTTGAGGTAGATGAGTCCGCCCTTAATAGTAAAGATGGCAGCACAGATAGCATCTCTAAAGAGGCATGGCTTGGAAACAGCGCCCTTGAGCATAACCAAGGCGAATACCCTTTTTATGATGACCATGGCAACATTATTGGTACAGCCACGGTGAATCCCGACGGCTCTTTGTCTGTGACTCTTACAGAAAATACCAGCCATGACCAAGGCGGTGCAGAACACAATGATAGCGTCACCGGCTATGTGGACGTGGTGGTAAATGATGCTGATGGCAATGCATATGACGTACGTGTCAATGTGGATGTAAAAGACGATGGCCCCACCGCTACAAATAATAGCCTGCAAACGGGTGAAAATGACAGTGATGCATACCATGGAAACCTTCTGGCTGACGACGACAAAGGCGCCGATGGCTGGGCAGAGGACGGCGGCCTTATAGACGTTACTGCTCCCGAAGGCTGGACATCTCTCGAAACAAGCGGTGACGAAGTGGCAAAATTTGAATCCGAAGCCGGCATCATTACCTTTGATAAAGACGGAAACTATACATTTACCCCCGACCCAGACTATAGCATAGCCGTGGAAAAGGACTTTACCTTTACCTACACCGTCAAAGATGGTGACGGGGATACGGCCTCTGCTAACCTTGATTTGACCATAAAGCCAGAAGTCGGCGAAGTAATCATGCCTGAAGAGCTCCCCAATACCACGGTGCTTAATCTAGCCGTTATTGTGGACAGCTCTGGCAGTATGAATGCCAGTGCCATGGATCAAGTGGAAGCAGCCCTTCAAAGCTTGGGGGACAAATTAGATAGCCTCTCCGATGATGCCGTCATCAATGTATGTCTTATTGATTACAATAAAGCCGCCCAAGTGGAGCTGAAATTAACCTACGACCCTGCCACTGGCAAGGTAACGGATACCCTTAGCGGTGAGGTCTATGAGAGCTTTGAAGCCATTCTTGACACCATCACTTGGACGGGTAAGGGTAATGAAGGCACCAATATGGACGCAGCCCTCAATGCTGCCACAGGCTGGTTCAATGAGCTTGGTGATGGCAGCGCCCCCGAGGGAGAAAATTTCACCATCTTTATGACTGATGGCCAACCTACCTACGCTTTCGCAGACTATGTTATGACAGAAGATATGGTGTCTCACGAGCAATTGCAAAAAGATAATGGCGGTGTAGATCCAGAAATGAACTATGTAAGCAATGGTGAAAGCTATCCTGCTTCTTTCACCGTGGGCGGCGTTGAGTATGCTTACACGTCTTTTACCCTGCATGATTATGACAATTCTAACTTAAGAAATGACGCTTATGTCGTGTATACCGACGCAGACACAGGCAAAGTCATTGTTATTGTGGATGACCGAGGCACCTCCGGTACAGGTTTTAGCTATTATGAGTTTGATTCCGAAGAAGATATAGACATCACCTTTAATAATGGCAAAATTACCGTAACAGGTGGCTTAGCACTGGACGAAGAGAGCGAAAAGGAAATTTTATACTCTACCCATGTTGATGTGAAGGGGCAATCCCTCAACGCAGAGGAAGATATTGCCAACGGACAAGATGGAAATACATGGCAAGCAGAAGATGGTAATATCTATCGCCTTGTACAAAGTGAAGCTGCCAATGGACAAACCATTGAAGCCCCCATGTTACAAGTTAAAGATGCAAATGGCATATGGCAAGATGTAGGCCAAGTGGAAGTTATTACTGACGGAAGTGGTGATGTTGCCTCCGAAAATGAAAAAGAGCATACTCAAGAGGCCGCCGATGCCCTTAACGAGGCCATGGGCTATACAGGTGAAAATGAAAGCGGTATTTTTGCCATAGGCTTTGGTACCAATGCCAACACAGATTTTTTAAAAACTATCACCCTAGATGGTCAAGTGTACAGCACAGATAATTTGGCCGATGCTTTTGACAATATCATGTCTGTGGTGGCAGCAGAAATAGGCAATGAGCTTGAACAAGCCGTAAACGCCGCCATGGAAAACGTAGAAGGCGTTACCACATCCCAAGAGCAAAACCTTTTGGAAACTCTTCTGCAATTAGGCGATGAAGGCAAATACGATGTTCTTAACGATGTGGCAAATGCCATTGACGATGTTATCACCAAGGTGACAGAAGAAGGCCTTACCTTAGAAAGCGGCGAAAAAATCGATCTTGGCTTCAATGACCAAATAATTGAAGGTGACAACGAAGACGATGTTCTCATTGGCTTTAGCGGTAATGACACCATAAGCGGCGGCCATGGGCATGATATTATCTTTGGCGGTGCAGGAGATGATAGCATAAGCGGTGGTGCGGGTAATGATATTCTCTTTGGCGGCGAAGGCAATGACACCTTGGACGGCGGCAGCGGCAATGACCTGATTTTTGCCGGTCTTGGCGATAAAGCCTATGGCGGCAGTGGTAATGATACCATCGACATTCGCGGCGTCAACGGTGAAGAGCTCAGCCTTAATGATCTCTTTATAGATGGCGGCAATGAAGAAGATGGCAGCACAGGTATGGATGTACTTATTGCCGGAGCAGGCGCTGATGTGGAAGAATTGCTGAAAAATGGCAATATCGTCAATATGGAAGTTATTGTGCAAAGCGATGATGCAAATGCCGCACAAAATGCTTTAGACGCTGTGCAAGACGGCTCTTTTAAAAATTGGGAAAGCAGTGAGCAAGTCACCGACAGCGCCGGCAATACCTATACTAAGTATGAGCAAGACGATGTGACTGTGCTTATACACCACACTGTACTTGATATATAAAGCTACTCCCAGAGCATAATAATCACCCCGGTCTCACCATGGGCCGGGGTATTTTTACGCCCAAAGGAATATTCCTATACCATATATGCTGTAGACAAGAAGTGAGCGCAAAAAAAAGAGCTTTTAGTGAGCAACTAAAAGCCTTACGCGTTTTTAATCAGATATAATGAAAATTATATGCAGGGAAAAAATTTGGAGCGGGAGACGGGATTTGAACCCGCGACGTCAACCTTGGCAAGGTTGCACTCTACCGCTGAGTTACTCCCGCTCAAAATTGAGCTGAGATGCTTTTTCTATGGAGCGGGAGACGGGATTTGAACCCGCGACGTCAACCTTGGCAAGGTTGCAC
>CAYJAL010000054.1:0-12717 GCA_964367875.1 uncultured Desulfovibrionaceae bacterium
ACGTAACGCCTACTTTTGACGTTATTCCCGATGTGGATGAGGTTATGGAGCTTATTCCTGTGGCGCGTGAATTTAGCATTGCCGAAGAAGAAGATAAAATGATTATTCAAGGCCTGTATGAGCGCGGTTCCTTGGTGATGATTGTGCTGGAAGGAGCAGAAAATCATGGCTACTTTATCAATACCGCCGCCAGCTATCACTTGGCCATGTGCTCTGGTGCCTTCTTAGAGCAAGATGATCGCGTGGTGAAGCTTAGTGTAAGCAAAATCGGCCTTGCCGGGAAATATGATGTGAAGGTCATCATTGATGATAAAAAATATCAAACCGGTGTAAGTATTTTTTGCTAGTGTCGAAAGTTAAAAAATAAGGAATATACTCATGAAAGAAAAGACAACTACAGATATATCTCGGCGCCAATTGTTGCATTTTGGCGGTATTGCCAGCACGGCTTTACTCTTGGGTCTTGGTAATGCCAAAGTATTGGAAGCTAAGGAGGGTAGTGTGATGGCACCAGTTTTACAAGATAAAAAGCATTCTACTTTAACCACACCGCAAAAAGCCTTGGCCATGCTCAAAAAACAAAGTGAGCATTTTGTGCAGCGCGTGGTACAGGTGTCGCCCCATGTGTATACGGCTGTGGGCTTTCACGGCGCCAATACAACCATGATTGTGGGCACTGACGGTGTTATTATTGTGGATACCCTTATGGGACCGGAAAGCGCTGCCAATGCCATGGCTGCTTTTCGTAAGTATTCTGATAAGCCTGTAAAAGCCATTATTTATACCCATAGCCATGGTGACCATACCGGCGGCGCCATATCCTTTATGCCAAAGGGGGCTGAAGTGGGTAAGGATGTGACCGTTATAGGTCATGTGGGCATGGGCGGCGGTCATGGCTCAGATAAGAGCATTGATGTCATTGCCGGCAAGCGTGATATTCGTCAATTTGGCCGTAAATTGCCCAAGGAAGAGCAAACCAATCGCGGTCTTGCCCCTGCCGGCACCATTGACCATGATCGCGGTACGGGTTTTATTGCTCCCAATGTGCGCCTTGATAAAGATTATGCAACCACCATTGCCGGTGTGGATGTAGAACTTATTCTTGCCCCAGGTGAAACCAATGATGCTATCTTTATTTGGCTTCCTAAAGAAAAAGTACTCATTGCTGGCGATAATTTTTACCAAACCTTCCCCAATCTCTATGCCATTCGCGGTACTCCTTACCGTGATGTGCGCGTGTGGGCAAAGTCTGTGGCAAAAATGGCTAGCTATAAACCAGAGGCTTTAGTTCCGGGGCATACCTCGCCTATTATTGGGCAAAAGGAAAGCACCGAAGCTTTGCAAAATTATAGTGATGCCATTCAATATGTTTTTGATGAAACGGTGAAAGGCATGAATGAGGGGCTTGATCCCATTACCATTGCTCAAAATATTGCCTTGCCGGAAAAATGGGCTGATAAGCCTTATCTTACAGAGTTTTACGGCACCATTGAAGGGGCTTCACGCGCCATTTATTCCGGCCTGATGGGCTGGTTTGACGGTAATCCTGTGAATCTAAATCCCTTGGCGCATACGGTGACAGCGCAAAAAATAGCTGCCTTGGCAGGGGGGACCAAGGCGCTGTATGCGGCTTTTACCAAAGCCATGGATGACGGTGAATATCAATGGGCTTTAGTGCTGGCTGATAGCTTGAAATACTTAGAAGGTATAGACAAAGATGCTTTACGCAAAGCGCATATTAAGGCCTTACGCGCTTTAGGTTCCATGGAATATAATGCGCCTAAGCGTAATTATTATTTGACCTATGCCAATGAATTGGAACAAGGTTCTATAAAATAAGTGTTGCAACGCGTATAACATAGGAACCCTTATTTTTTTGATAAGGGTTCTTTACGTTTTTAAATAAGAGTGAGTATTTTTATGCTAAACCATCTACACACTATTACAAAAAGAAATAATGTTTTTACTTTGCATAATGCCAATGCTGTATGGCGCAGTATTATATCCATGGCGCATGTGCAAGAGGTACCTAAGGGCTATGTGTGGCATAATAGCGGTGAGCAAAGTACTTTTTCTTTACTGGAAAAAGGCACAGTACGCCTTTATTGCCATACTTTTAGCTCCAGAGAGCGTATTATTTTACAAATGGGGGCAGGGTGCCTTTTTCGTGAAGTGGGGCTGCTGTATACAGGGCAGCGCTATAGCATACGCCAAGAAGCGCTCACGCCATGTGTGGTGTACAATTTTCCTGCCAAGCTTTTGCAAAGTGATGTTTTTATAAAAGAACATCCCGAGCTTATTATAAATGCCATTAATACGGTGGGGGCAAAGCTTGGCGCTGTGCTCAGCCTTTTGGCAGAATCTTTAAAGCCTAGCCCCGAAGTAATGGTGGGGCATTATTTACTCAACTTTGCGCAAACGCCGCCGCATCAGCGTGCGCAGCAAGGCATTTCGCAAGGAGAATTGGCTTTATCCTTGGGCTTGCATCGCAGTACTGTGTGTAAAGTTTTGCGTGAGCTGCGCCAAGAGGGGGTTATTGGTAAAGTGTGTCGCCAACGTATTGAAATTTTTGATGTGAAATATTTACAAAATCTTGTGGATAGTTAAGGTTTCTTGATCTTATATTTTTCACCGCCATAACAGGCCACTAAAAAAATGTACGTTGCGTCATTAGACTTGTTTTTTATTTCAGCTACGTATATTTTGTCCCACGCCCAAAGGCTTTGTAGTCTTTAGGTGAGGAATATGCTTAGGTATATCGTGTGTCTTTTGCCAATCCTCTTATGTGGAAAGAGCCTAGCGAACAAGTGTAGTAAAATTGCATAATAGCTTGTGCTTTGCTGTGTGAATGGATTTTTGCTATTTTAAGCCTTTTGATTGAAGACCTTTACATTTTAAGAAGGTACTGTGTGATACCCACTTTACATCCTCTCCCATTAGAATGTGGCCATGAAGTAAGAGTCATTGCGCCTTCTCGTAGTTTAAGCTTAATCGATGCTCATGTTAGAGCCATAGCTCTTCAAAGGCTGGCAGAGCTTGGTCTTAAAGTGACCTTTAGTCAGCATGCTGAAGAAAGTAGCCTTTATTATACTCATGGCAGTATTGCTCATAGGGTTCATGACATTCATGATGCCTTTAAAGACCCCAAAGTTAAAGCCATATTGACGAGCTTAGGCGGTTATAATGCGAATCAGCTTTTGGAACATTTGGACTATGACCTTATAAAGGCAAATCCTAAAATTTTTTGCGGATTTTCAGATATTACGGCCTTGTCTAATGCTATTTATGCCAAAACAGGACTTGTTACCTACTCAGGGCCGCATTTTTCTTCTTTCGGTATGCTGCATGGTTTTGAGTATACTTTAGAATATTTTACAAAAATCTTCTTTCAGCAACATCCTATTTCCATTGCAAGTTCCTTACAATGGAGTAATGATGCTTGGTATAAAGACCAAGAAAACAGAAACTTTTATGATAATGAAGGTATGTTTGTCATAAATAAAGGTACAGCTCAAGGGAGCATTATAGGCGGCAATCTTTGCACATTGAATCTTTTGCAAGGTACAGAGTATATGCCTACTATGAAAAACAAAATCCTTTTTCTCGAGGATGATGCTCTTACAGGGAAAGATTTTCTTTTTAATTTTGATAGAGACTTACAATCTCTTATGCATTTACCACAGTTTACTACCGTCAAAGGCATTGTTCTTGGACGCGCAGAAAAAGAGTGTGCCATGTCTAAAGAAAAGTGGGTAGCTCTTATAAAGAATAAATCTGAATTGGATCATATTCCTGTGATAGCTGGGGCTGACTTTGGCCATACTACCCCTTTCTTTACCTTTCCCATTGGCGGAGAAGTGCGCATAGAAGCTGATGAACAGGCTTTTATTACTTTATTATAGAAAGATTTCAGCTTTGCTTTCACCTAGCCATGAGCTGCGCCCTTCAAGGTAAATGTATCAAAACTTCCCAATCTTCAACTTCTTCTTTCCGCAGAAGTTGGAGTGATTTTTGCATAAAATTAGCCATATAGCTTTCATCGGTAATTTTTTCCCTACGTACCAAAACAGCTTGTATTTATGTAAGGCTTGGAGGATTCCATAATGAGTACTGTTACAAGTGTAGCTAATCAGGCAAGTTTTTTGCCCTCCACGCAGGCATCATCAAAAAATTTAGGTAACTCTGGTTCATCCAGTGTTTTTGGCTTTGACCTTCTTGAAAATGCCAGCTCAGGGACAGCATATACAGGTTCAGGTGTGAGCTTATGGGGAGAGAATGCCAACAGTGCTTTTGGTCAACATTCGAATAATTTGAAAAGAAGTACTTCCAACGGCTCTATGGGCGAAACCCTCGCCGATGCTGTTAATACACAGGTTGCTTTTGCACAAACTGAGGACAGCCCTACCCTGACAGGGGGGAAACTCTCCATAAACCCTGACGCCAATGAGCTTACTTTACCCAGCGGCATTACGCTTGCTTTACCATTCATCAATGATGGCAACTTTAGGGTCACCGAAGGTGAGAATGGCACTGTGACTATTGTTACGGATATGCTTCGCGTTACCTATGATAAAGACGGTAATCGCATAGCTTCTGAAAGGGGCAGTTTTGACCCTCTTACCGGCACCGAAGGTAAGGATTATATCATTAATCGAAATGGTACACATGTAAATGCCGGAGGTGGCGATGATGTTATTTTTCAGCTCAGCAAATCTGCCACCATTAGCGCCGGAGCCGGAAATGATGCAATTATTTTTGGCGATACTGTTTTTGATGAACTCTCTGTTGACCTTGGCGAAGGGGATGACACCATAGAGACTCATAGCCTTAGAGTTACTGGTGACCTTGATATAAGCGCCGGAGATGGTGACGATAGTATTAGCATAGGCACGCTGCAAGCCGGAAATCTTAGCCTTACTGGCGGAGACGGTAACGACAATATTTTACTAGGCTCCCTGTTGGCTAGTAGCTTTACTATTGATGGCGGGGAAGGGGATAATAATATTACTATCCTAAACCTTTTAGGCGATGCAGAAGATACGACGAACTCCATATCTGCTGGCAATGGAGATAATGAAATTTCCATTGGCAGCGGTGTTTTTAGAGGGGATATTGTGGTAGGCGATGGAGATAATACTATTTCTCTAGACCAAATACAGGAAGCGACTCTAGAAGGTGGCTATGGAAAAAATACCGTTAACATAAACGCAGCCTATCTTAGTAGTATACATATGGCCGGTAAGCAAAGCACTGTAGATATTAAAGACGGTCAGGACACGAGTGTAAGTATTGCTGAAGAAAAAATTATGGTAAACGGCGCTCTCATAGGGCAAATGCTTGAGAGTATTTTGAATGAACAAAAGCACAATGATAAAAATACATCATCTGAAAAAACAAAGACTTTAGAGGATGATACCGCAGACGATACCGCTGGCTCTTCTCAAACGCACTCCCAGCGCAATACCCTTATGTTTAAAGATGATATGGCGCAGCAAATAGAAAATATCCTTGCCCAAAGCATAAGCCCCTTACGGGAGATACAGCAGGTTGTCACCATATAAATATGTGTTTTATATGTATTTTTCAAGATAGAGTGTTTTTCAACAGGCTTTTACTCTAAGATACCAATGTCAACTTTTTTCAAAAAATCATACACTTCTTTGGCTGGTACAATGTGTATGGACGATTCCTTAACGAAGCCTGATTTATCAAAAGAAATAGTTCCTAGCGGTGATGGTAAAGAATGTGTATTCATATAGTTTATAACAGTATGTATGTTGTTCGATTGTGCACTTTCTAGAGCATTAGAGAGTATAAAAGCCATACGATATACAAGGGCATTGATGTACATAGTTGTTTTTATATCTGCCTCAAAATAAAGTTCTTTCATGACTTTAACTAAATTTTCATCATATTTGAAATTTAAAATAATGTAGCTTTTGTCAATATTTGGAAGATTTTTTAAGTTTTCCCATGTAATAGCATCTTGATTTATTATGAAATCAGATCTTCGCATGGCAGTAAAAAGCACTTTATTGCTATGGATAAAATCAGAAAACATGCCAGCATTTCCGACGAAAATAATTTTTACATCAGGGGCAAAATTTAAAGAAGCATTAACGTATCTTTGAATATATCCGGTGGTGTTTTTTCTTTCATAGGTGAGCGAGCCTATCATATTTAAATGATAGTTATGAAATTTACGTAATATGGTATGCGCGTACTTTTTGCTGTACAAATCGTCTTCATGAATTAAAATAAAGGGTGCTTTTTCGCCATATTTTTTGGCATGCCATGCTGACACTGCCAAAGCTTCTGCAAATACAGACACCGTACAAGAAAAATAGCTTTGCGCGCGTGGGGTTTCCATATCTATATCCCCTTGCGTCACGGATATATGGAGAAGCTGCGCGGCAGCCACTTTATTTTTTATGACAGATATGGTGGAAGATTGAAACGGCCCAATTACGCCAAAAATATCTTCTTGTTCTATAATTGTATCTATTACATCATCTGTTTTTTTGGCAGAATTATCATTATCATACCAAAGTATTTCAATCTTTTTTTCTGTATTTTGCGCATTGATTTTATCAATGGCGAATTGAAAACTATCTTTGAGCTTTATATTATGTTCGTCCCAAAACTTCCAAGCGCCAAGTGCTGCGAATTTTATTACTTTACGAGGTTTGGCATAGTAGGCGAGCCGTTTTTTACCAAATTCTTCAATGCTATGTTCTTGCGCAGAGGATAACAGTGAAAAATGTATGATTTTTTGTATATCATGCGTGGGTAGTAGAAAAAGGGAAGGTACTATGGCTACCACTAGTATAATAAGGAACAGTATCCTTTTGGGCATGTTATTCTCCATACGTTTATGCTATGGCGTCATTATGAGAGAGCTTCTAGAGCGCATAGTATGCACTTGCATAAAAGTGCGTAATGTTAGCATGTGTTATTTTATAAGTTGCCGTTTGGCCAATCGGGAAAAGAAGCCACCTTGTTGCAAAAGTTCATCATAGGTACCTTGCTCTATGATTTTTCCTTTGTCCAAAACAATAATACGATCGGCATCTATTATGGTAGAAAGGCGATGCGCAATAATGATTTTTGTAATTTTGAGTTGAGCAATGGTTTGGCATACTATACTTTGAGAGGTATTATCCAAAGCATTTGTTGCTTCATCAAAAAAAAGAATTTTAGGCTTTTTTGCCAATGCTCGTGCAATTAAAATACGTTGCTTTTGCCCGCCAGAAATGCTCCCATCCATACCGCTTAGCATGGTATGCATTTGCATGGGCATGGCCTTAATATCCTGCGCGCAACCTGCTTGTATTGCTGCTTGCCAAGCATCTTCTTCCGTAAGAGATGTAGAACCTGCTATAATATTTTTATAAATGGTGTCCGGTATTAAACGGCTATCTTGCAGTACAACTCCCAGCTGCGAACGTAAATGGCGCAGGTTCACTTGATTAACATCAAAGTTATCATAAGAAATAGAGCCCTGTAGTGGCTTTTCAAAGCCTAATAATAAACGGAGTAAGGTGGATTTTCCTGATCCGGATTCTCCCACAATGGCTACAAATTCACCCGGTGCAATTTGCAAGCTGATACCTTGTAAAATAGCTCGTTGAGATGGGTCATAGGCAAATGTGACATGCTGAATGTTAATAGTGCCTGTAAGTTCATCTATTTCATTTTGCCATATATTTTTCTCTACAGGACATTCGAGCAAGGGTTTAAGCCTTTGATAGAGAGGAATTACTTCAATGGCATCCATTAAAGAGGTGAACATGGTGCTTAAAGCAGCACTGACAATGCTCAGTGCAGAAGCAAAGGCAACAAAGTCTGATAATGAAATCATACTTTCGGGAGTATGCGCAAAAGTATAATTTGTTATGGCAATCATGAGTGTTATAGTAAAAATAGGTATGCCACTGCTAAGCAATAGAGTATATTTATTATACTGCGATAGCTTGAAGTATATATGTTTTTGCAAAGAAAATTTTTCGCTCCAATGGGCGAGGACATGATTTTCAGTTCCTGTAGATCTTATTTTATGTATACCGTTAAAATATTGAACTGTATCTCCTTGGATACCTCCCATAATGTCAGCCATGTCTTTATGTATTTTATAGCTTATAAATGCACAAATAAAAAAACATATTGTCATAATAAAAATGAAAAAAATCATAACGCCTGCATAAAAAGGCGAGTAATAGAACATTAAAAAAAGTGCAGGAAAAGTGAATATGGAAGTAAAAACATTTTTTAAGAATGTATTGCTCAAAATAGTTGCAAGCTGTGTTATGCCTAGGCTTCTATTGGTCATGTCTCCAATGGAAAATTCTTTGAAAAAATCCAGTGGTGTATTCAATAATTTATCCCAAAGAGCAGCTTGCATTGCCCAAGCAACGCGCGTTCTCATGCGTAACAAAAGAAGCATAGTCAGATACTCAATGGTGCCTTTTGCTAAAGCAAAGCCCGTGGCTAAAACAAAAATTTGCATGAGTAATTGACAGTCTGCCATGGGAATAACGGTGGAAAAAATAACACTATTGATTATGGGTATTGTAGCACTAAGCAGTGCAACAATAAAAAAGAATAACAGCGCTTTATTACAATCAATTTTCACAGATTCCCATATAAGTGAGAGTAAAACTTTAAGCGTGATAGGCTTTTGAGGAAAAGGTTTATAAAAAATCATGCCTCTAGGAAGTATCTTTTCTGCAAAGCTATCATCTACAACATCTAATTTTTCTGTGGCGCTGTTAAAGCAATGCCATAGGCCATCGTCATCTTCAAAATTGAATATGGCGACATTTTCCCCTGTTTCTAATTTTCCTAAAAAAGGCAGGCCATGCTTTTTTTGCCAATGAGGCTCTAAGGTTATTTCTCTTTTTCTAATGGAGGATTGTTTGCAAATTCTATCTATATTATAATAGTCATCGGCGCTTGGGTCATAGTTTTCAGTTATAAATGGAATTTTTTGAATTTTCCCCAGGGCAGACATAGCTCCGGATAAAGTCTGTTCATTTTCATCAAAGCTATACGTATTTTTTGTAGAAAAAAATCTAAATAGATTTGAAAATGATTTTTTAAACGATTTTTGAGATTCTTCTTGTAATTTTACATATTGATTGGCAAATTCTTCTTTTTTATAAAAGATATAATTTTCAAATACGTCGTATAACATCCTATTGTTATCTGTAAAATATCTTTCTATTTCTGCTGAAGAGACGTTGGCATTTGTACCAGCATAGGTAAGCAAGTTCTGCAAAAAGATGTTTAGTTGTGTTTGGAGTAAAGACGCATCTTCTTCATTGAGTATATGTATATCTTTATACGGTAATTTTACATAGGTTGTATGCAAATTGGCTACGGCGCAAAGTTTTACTTTGCTTGTGGAGTGAGGGGCAATACCGCGTAGAGCGTGGCAGTTAAAAGAAGAAAGAGAACCATAATACACTCTGTTGCCAGGTCTGCCATCTTCGCCAAATTCGACTAAGAAGAGATTTATATCACCTTCTTGCAAGATATAAATCGTATTAGGGTCGTCTAAGACCATAAGCTTGCCGCTATGGCAGTGCACATCTAAATTTTTAGGTAATGTCTTAAATATATGCATCATTACATACTCTTAATAAGTTTACTATAATACCCATCAAGGTCTAGTAATTCTTGGTGATTACCTTGCTCAACAATGCTACCTTGCTCTAAAACAACAATTCTATCTGCATCGCGTATGGTGCTAAGGCGATGCGCGATAATAATAGTAGTGCATCCACGACGTCGAATATTAGTATCTACAGTAAGTTCTGTTATGGGGTCTAAGGCTCCTGTAGCTTCATCTAGCACGAGCACACTGGGGTTCACAGAAAGAGCTCTTGCTATTTCAAGGCGCTGGCGTTGTCCGCCACTAAAGTTTGTGCCATATTCTTCCACTTGAGAAAAGAACCCCGAAGGGCGTTGGCTTATTTCATCATATATATCAGCATCTATTGCTGCTTGCTGTACAGCATGAATGGAAACAGCACGGTTTCTCATGCTTAAATTTTCATACACTGTGCCCTTAAACATAAAAATATCTTGATCTACCACAGCAAATGAATTGGCAAAAACTGTGGGGCAAAGTTCACTACGTAAAGCATTATCAAAGGTGATTTCGCCGCTCCACGGTGTGTATAAGCCGGTAATGAGTTTAGCAAGAGTAGATTTTCCAGAGCCTGAAGCGCCTACAAGAGCAATGCGCTCACCAGCGGCGATGGTTAAGGAAAAATTATTAATGATAGGGGGTTTTATAGTATTATACCCAAATGTAATATTTTGTAACTTTACATCACCTTGTAATTTATTCTTTTGCGTACCATCAAATGTGTGTTGTGTGTGTGCAAAAATAGCGTCCGTTTTATAGGTCAATACATCGTCAATACGCTCCATGCTTGCATCAAGTCTTTGTAATGATGAGAGCATACCCACTAGCGAAACTATGGGGGCAAAAAGATAGGCTATAAGAAGTTGAAAGGCTATAAATTCTCCTATGGTTAAAGCTCCGGAAAGCACGCGTATGGCTCCAAAAACCATAATACCAATGGTATTGAGCATAACAAGTGTGTTTGGTATGACACTTACTAAAAGAGATGAGACTTCAAGTCTTTGATTGGACATCACCGCGCTTGTTTGTATACCGCTCCAACTGGCATAAAATTCATCTTCCGCTCCAGTAGCTCTGAGGGTTTCCATAAGCATAATACCGGATGTACTGCTATTTACCAATCTTCCAAAATCTTGCTGGCTAGATTGGCTTATAATACGTTGATTTTTAATTTCCCAATGTAAAATACAAATAGTTAGTAAAGCTGTTGTGCAAGCAATTATACCAAGAAAAGGGTCATAGTAGATAAGCAATGCGCCATAAAAAGCTAGGGTTATGAAAGATAATATATGTACAGAAAGCTGTTGAGAGATGAAATTTGATATATCGTCAACGAGATAAAGCCTATTAGCTAACTCCCCAGGCTGGCGTAACATAAAAAAGCTCATGGGTAAGCGTAATATATGTTTAAAAAATGTGAATGATGATTCAAGCGAAAGTTTAATATTAAAACGAATCATGGCGTTTTGTTGCAGTATATTTACTGATAGAATAACGCCCATAGTTATAAGTGCGGCAAGCAAGAGGGGAGTTCCCCAGTTATAATTTTCTGCAGTAATAAATTTATCTAATAATATTGCAGAAAAACTAGGGACTAATATATGAGCAGGAATAAGTAAAATGCCTAGCAATACAGAATACAGGATGACTTCTTTATAGGATAAAAAACGTTTTTTTAATAAATCAAAAAATGAGCGTGCTTTTCCAAAAGGAATGAAGTTATTATTGGGGTATACTTCTAAAAGAACACCGCTGAAGGATGTGTCCATTTCTTCTGAAGTGACAATTCTTTCACCAAATGCAGGGTCATTAAGATAATGCTTGTCCCCTTTTCTTCCTGTATACACTAAGAAGTGATTTAAATTCCAGAAAAGGATAATAGGGAGTTTGTAATTTTGTAGGTTATCAATGGAATGTTCTTTATACCCGACTGCATGCATATTATGACGTTTTGCAACTTTAAGTAAAGAAGATGCTGTGCTGCCATCACGAGAGCAACCACACTCATCGCGCATAACTTCTAAGGGGATTATTTTTTTGTAGAAAGCAAAAATCATTGCTAAAGACGCTGCTCCGCACTCCATGAGTTCCATTTGTAAAACCAAAGGAACTTTAACTCTTTGCCTGCTGCAGAGTTTTTTTATTTTTTGTATGAGAGTTTTGAGCATAATTTTACGCTATTTTAAACTGTCTTTAACTTTTTGTTCCATAATGCCTTCATTGACACCCGTGCCCAAAAACACCTTATGTAATTTAGCAAAAATAAGCTCAATGGGGCGCAAAGTTTCCACTGCAATACTTGTACTGCAATAGGTACCTTCTGGAATTTTTATATTCGGTCCTAGACCATTAGTCCATTCAAAGCCACTGAAGGATTCCGTATTACTATTGAGGATAATTTTGACTTCCACCGGCATATTGTGATTAATTTTATATATATGGTCAGAAACTTTTTTATTACGGTATTTTAAATTTAACGCTTCTGCAGGTTGTACATAATTATTCACAGAATGTACAACTCCGGTTATGGAACCATCTCTTTCGGCTTTAACCATGGAAGGAGTGATTAAAACAGGCATTCCTGGCTTAATTTTTCCACTATTAAGCAAAGAATAATAGGCATAGAGCACCCACGTATCATTATGGCTGTCTGAAGCGTCATTTATATTTACGATGGGCTGGTTTAGCTCCACAACCATACCATGCTCAGCAAGTACAGATGTTACATAGCCAGTACCTGTACTGATGATTTGTGTGTTTGTACGGTATAAATTTATTTTTTCAAATAATTCTTCGCTGAGTTCAATGAGCTCTAGGTATATTTGTAATTCTTCGTAATCACTGTCTTTTTTTTGCTTTAAATATTCAATTTCGGCCTTTTTGAGCTCTGTAAATTTTTCCACCAAACTCATGGTGAGCTCATCTCTTTCAGCACGAAAATCAGCATAGTCTTTTTCAGAAGTAGCACCCCTGGCTCGTGATAATGAGACGCGCTCTAAAAATGTATCGTTCCACTCAATTTGTTTTTAAGTAAATCAATGGTGGTATTTAAGATTTCTTGTATT
>CAYJAL010000055.1:0-3915 GCA_964367875.1 uncultured Desulfovibrionaceae bacterium
GTACCATTCCGCGCCAGCTCTTTGAAGTGGCCATTCAAGCGGCCATTGGGCAAAAAGTTATTGCCCGCGAAACAGTTTCGGCTTTCCGTAAAAACGTAACTGCCAAGTGTTACGGCGGTGACATTAGCCGTAAGCGTAAGCTGCTGGAAAAGCAAAAAGAGGGTAAAAAGCGTATGAAGCGCATGGGTAATGTGGAATTACCGCAAGAGGCTTTCCTGGCCGCCCTCAAAGTGGGCGACGATTAGCAAGGCGTGAAAAAGAGGCATCTGCTTCGTCAGAGTGAAAAATCCAAAACGCTTATGTATGTCCAATACACTGCGCGCTTAGGATTTTTCCTCTTCCTTGCATCTACCTCTTTTTGACGCCCTGTTGAGATTTTTTCTTTCTAAATTTGTAGCCATAAGAAACACTTAAGCTTTTACAGAAATTTTTCACCTGTACGGAGCACATCATGCTAAAAAGAACTTATTTTTTCTATTCCCTCTTATGTTGCTTTGCCTTTTTAGGTGCCTGCTCACCAGAGCAAAATACCCAAGGCATAGAATCTGCCACGACAACTACGGAATCTGAGGCTGCACAAGCAAAGCCAGTCACGCTCGAACCGCAGCGTGCACGCCTCATTTTTGTGGGCGACATTATGGCCCATGACAGCCAGCTGGAAATTGCCAAAAAACATGGCACAGCCACTGAGCCCTACAATTTCCGCCCTCAATTTGCCCATGTGAAGCATTTGCTACAAGGCGATTTAGTGGCCGGTAATTTGGAAACAGTGCTTTCCGGCAAGGAGCCCTATGTGGGCTATCCCAATTTCAATTCGCCGGATTCCTTGGCTGCAGCTTTGCAAGATGCCAATTTTGACCTGCTTTTCCTGGCCAATAATCATATTTTAGATCGTGGCATTGCCGCCGGACATCGCACCAGAGATTATTTAGAATCCCAAGGCTTTACCACCACAGGTATTGGTGTAAACAAGGCTATGCTTCCCATTGTGCATGTGAATGGCCTTAAAATTGGCTTTGTGAACCGCACCTATGGCAGTAATGTACCGGTGAAAAAGAGCCAGCAAGGGCAAGTGCATGTGCCGCTGCTCAGTGAAGGCAGCGTGGCCGAAGATGTAAAAGAATTACGCGCTGCTGGCGCCCATTATATTATTGCCTCCTACCATTGGGGGCCGGAATACGTGTCTGCGCCCAGCAAGGCGCAAATCGTCGCGGCCAATACAGCCCTTGAGGCCGGCGTTGATGCCATCATTGGGCATCATCCGCATATTTTACAGCCCATGGAAGTGGTGCACAGCGCAGAAAAAGATCAATTTATCGCTTGGTCTTTAGGGAATTTTGTTTCAGGCCAAAGACCAGAACCGCGCGAGCGTACCGTCATCCTAGCCCTTGACCTTGTCACCGACGCTGAAGGCAAATTAGGCCTTGAGCGTGTGTCTGTGGCACCTGTTTGGGCGGATATGGTCAAAGGCCAACGCCTGCGCCTTATCCCCACACGCTTTGGGCAATTACACCGCCTGCGCATGGCTTACCCCCGCGGCGTAGACCCTGCCATCTTTAAGGAAATTCAAAATACCCCTGCCCTTGCGCAAAAGCTCAACAGCGTAGATAAGGCCGTGGTGGACTTTTTACAATTACCCCCTCCCGATGCCACGGGCTTTCATACCGTGTGGGAAAAGAAGTAAGAGTTTTATATATAGCATAAAACAACTTTACGCAGTTTATAACCAAAGATGTACATGAAACAACATACTGTTATTGAACTTTTTGCAGGCGCAGGTGGCCTGGCTCTTGGTCTAGAAAAAGCTGGTTTTGAAACACTAGCCCTTATAGAAGTGGATAAGTTTGCGGCAGAAACATTGAAAGTAAATAGACCGCAATGGCAAGTTATCCATGATGATATAGCCAATATATCTTCTTTAAACTTAGAAGAATATTTTAAGATCAAAAAAGGGGAATTAGATGTGCTTTCCGGCGGTGCTCCCTGCCAAGCCTTCTCTTATGCCGGAAAACGCCTTGGTCTAGAAGATACAAGAGGCACACTCTTTTATCACTATGCTTTATTTCTTGAAAAACTACAGCCCAAAATGTTTCTTTTTGAAAATGTACGTGGTTTACTCTCTCATGACCAAGGGCAAACTTTTAATGTTATGAAAAACATTTTTAGCCATGCAGGGTATTCAATACAATTCCAAGTTCTTAACGCATGGAATTTTGGAGTAGCGCAAAAAAGAGAGAGACTTATCGTCATTGGTACGCGTAATGACTTATTGGGAGAAACACAGTATAATTTTCCCAAAGCTCACGAGTACAAACCCGTACTGCGTGATATTTTATTAGATTGTCCCCCCAGCGAGGGTACACAATACTCCACGCACAAAAAAGAAATCTTTAAGCTTGTCCCCCCCGGCGGGTACTGGCGTGATATTCCAGAAGATATTGCTAAGGAATATATGAAGTCATGTTGGTTTATGGGCGGAGGGCGTACTGGTATTTTGCGACGTTTAAGCCTCGATGAGCCTTCCCTCACAGTACTCACCTCCCCAAGCCAAAAGCAAACAGAGCGTTGCCACCCTATTGAGCCGCGCCCTTTTACTATTCGTGAAAATGCGCGTTGCCAAAGCTTTCCAGACGGTTGGACTTTTAGTGGTAGTGTGATGCAGCAATACAAACAAGTGGGCAATGCTGTGCCTGTGAACTTAGCCTCTGAAATAGGAACACAGCTTCTACTTGCTTTAAAAAACAGAAGGTAGCATGTACAACCTTACATTTATATCTGAGCAAGACTTAACAAAACATGTGCAAGAAGCCATTGCCCAGTACGGCGAAAAGCTTCAATCTTACAATCTAAGGAAATTTAATAGCAATCTTATAGACCCCATCAAGCTTATCTTTGACAAAGCCGTCTACAAAGCCTCTTGGGAAGAAATCATCAGCAATGAAATATTTAGACAAAGAGATAAATCTAATAACAATCACATTGGCTACTTTCACCAGAAAATATTTCAGTATATTGCTAATTGCAAAGTGCCTTCAAGCGGATGGGATGTTATTTATCAAAATGCAGAAGGTATTCTCTTACCCGAAGGCGAGAAAGTGCAGCGCGTTTATGTGGAAATGAAAAACAAGCATAACACTATGAACTCTGCAGCTTCTGGTAAAACATTTATTAAAATGCAGGCTCAATTACTTGATGATGACTCTTGTGCATGTTTTTTAGTGGAAGCCATTGCCAAATGTTCACAAAACATCAAATGGGAAACCACAGTAGACAGCAAAAAAGTGGGGCATAAACTTATCCGTAGGGTAAGCATGGATGAATTTTACGCGCTAGTCACAGGGCAAAAGGACGCTTTTTACCAATTGTGCATGGCTCTTCCTGCTGTCATTGAAAAAGCTGTTTCTCAAAGTAAAGATATAACCATTCCTCAAGATACTGTTCTGGAAGAATTAGAAACTATAGTGCAAGAACATGTACAAAAAGATAATAATTTTTCTATGGCCATGGCAGCATATTTATTGGGCTTTGGCACATACCACGGGTTTAAGAAATAAACAAAAAACCGTCCCCTTACAAGAGAAGAGTTCTCAGTAGTCTTTTTCAAAAAATTTTCATTGCGCCAGCATCTTATCTTAAAAGAACGTTGCCAACGCAATGTACATTTCATTTTTATACTATAGCACTTATCTTATTCTAAAAATCGTCTTTTACTTAGCTTTTACAGTCACACTTGGGATCTTTGCCAGAACATTGTGGGCATTCAATATTATACGAATGCAAACGATTGTGCATCTTCTTGCCCATTTCAGCTTCCGGAGTTTTATCTCCACCAAAAATATGTTCTATGACAGAGGTATCTAAGCTAAAAGGCGCGTGTTTTTCGCCGCATTCTTTACATTCAATATTATAAGAATG
>CAYJAL010000055.1:4015-12681 GCA_964367875.1 uncultured Desulfovibrionaceae bacterium
AGCTAAAAGGCGCGTGTTTTTCGCCGCATTCTTTACATTCAATATTATAAGAATGCAAACGCTGGTGCATTTTTTCGCTCAGCTTTTCATCTTGCAGGGCTTCTTCCACAGGTATTACAGGCTTGCCTGTAACTCTTGGCGTTGTGGCCACTTCATGCACTTTATCTTTAGAATATTTATGATTTTTACCACATTGAGGGCATTCAATGTTATATGAATGCAAGCGATTGTGCATTTTATGTCCCATTTCTTCTTCGGGGGTAGTATCTCCGCCAAAGATATGCTCTATAACGGAAGTGTCCAAGCTAAAAGGTGCGTGTTTTTCGCCGCATTCTTTACATTCGATATTATAAGAATGTAAACGCTGGTGCATTCTTTCGCTCAGCTTTTCATCCTGTAGGGCTTCTTCCACAGAGACCACAGGGTTGGCGGCATTACGAGGCGTTGTGGCCACTTCATGCACTTTTTCAGTGGAATATTTATGATTTTTGCCGCATTGCGGACATTCAATATTATAAGAATGCAAGCGATTGTGCATCTTTTCACCAAGAACTTCTTCTGGCATGGAATCTTTAGCCGACATTTTCACGTACCTCTCCATAAAATTAGTAGGATATATATATCCTCACCATGCAGCAATCTAAGAAGTATACGCTCAGTTGTCAATGTATATACTGTATAAATTTATTCTTACTCAAGGGAAAGCAAAATTGACTTTCGAAAAAAGACCGTGTACTTAGCATAAAGCTCACCATGAGCATTACTGCATAAGATACATTTTTCACACCTAAGCCTCGGAAACAATACAAGCCCATGCACAAGCCAGCTCCCATGCCCGTATCTATATCAAAAGCTTACGATACTATACAAAAAATTTACATTGAATCCACCACAAAATGCAATTTTACGTGCCATATGTGTTTTCGCAATTCGTGGTTTGATGAAAAATTTATGCATATGTCCCAAGAGGTTTTTGCCAAGGTCATAGCCCATATGCCTGCTTCTGTGCATACCATTATGTTTGGCGGCATGGGTGAGCCTTTATTGCATCCGCACATTATATCCATGATTAGTGCTTGTAAGGCTTTGGGTTTACGTGTGGAAATCATCACCAATGGCGCCTTGCTCAGCGATACTATGATCATGCAGCTTATGAACAGCCACTTGGATAAGATATGGATTTCTTTGGATAGTCTTCACGCGCAAGATCAAGCCCCTATCCCGGGTCATCCGTATCTTGCGCAAACCTTGCACCATATACAAAGATTAAATGTTTTTCGCGCTGCCCATGGACATGGCAATGCGCCGCCGGCTTTATCCTTGGGCATAGCTTTTGTGCTCTGCGCCGAGAATTTAGCCCAGCTGAAAGATTTGCCGGCCTTTGTAGCCAAGTATCATATAAATCATGTCAATGTATCCCATATGAAAATGGAAAATAGCAGCCAAGCTTCCAGTACCTTGTATGACAAAACCATCAATATGGACATAGGTTCCCACAAGGCACAGCGCCCCATTATCAATATTCCCCATATGGATTTTGACAGAAAAGATGTGCAAGAGGCATTGGGCGGCCTTTTTGCGCATATGAATTTTACACCGCATATGGGACACATGCCCATGCACCGCAGAACGCAATACTGTAAATTTGTGGAAGAAGGTATGGTCTTTGTGCGTAGCGATGGCAAGGTGAGCCCATGCATGGAGCTTTTACACAATGGCAAAAGCGCCCTTGGGCATACCAATAGAACCATACATTCCCATGCTTTTGGCCATGTGGCAGATGCAAGCCTTGTGGATATTTGGAATTCTGAGGAGTACACGGCCTTTAGAGCTAAGGTGAGAGAATTTTCTTTTTCCCCTTGCACCCATTGTGGCCATTGCCAAGACAGTGAGTCTAACTTGCAAGATTGCTATGGTAATACTAAGCCTTGTTGTGGGGCTTGTCTCTGGGCTGAAGGGCTACTCAGCTGCCCTTAATAGGCTGTTGAAAAAGGGCTGTCTGCTTTGTTAAGCTTGCTTTTTGCTCCAGTCACGTATGTCTTATACGTTTCTTGCGCAAAAAGCTTCGCTTGCCTCGCATCCAGCCCTTTTTGAACAGCCTATTTTAAGCAAATGTTTTAAAAAAGTTTAAGAATTTCTATTTTAGTAACATTACTGCAGATCTTTCAAAAAATGTAAAGCGAGTTTGACGACACAATTTACACTTTTTCAACGGCCTTGCTACATGCCGGCGGTAATAACCTTAACACCGCCCATATACGGCACCAATACATCCGGCAGCACAATGGAGCCATCAGCTTGTTGGCCATTTTCCAGCACAGCCACCAGAGCGCGCCCCACAGCTAGGCCAGAGCCATTTAAGGTGTGGGCAAATTGCGGCTTACCGCCGGCCTTGGGGCGGAAGCGAATATCGGCGCGACGCGCTTGGAAATCTCCGCAGTTAGAGCAAGAAGAAATTTCGCGATAGGCATTTTGCCCGGGCAGCCACACTTCAAGGTCATAGGTCTTGGTGGCGCCAAAGCCCATATCCCCTGTGCAAAGCACTATGGTACGGTAGGCTAAGCCCAATTTTTCTAGCAGGCTTTCGGCATGGCTACGCATAAGTTCCAATTGATTGTACGAATCGTCCGGATGCGCAAAGCGTACCATTTCTACCTTACTAAATTGATGCTGGCGAATAAGCCCCTTGGTATCTTTACCGTAAGAACCGGCCTCGGAGCGAAAGCAAGGTGTGCAAGCGCAGTAGCCGCGCGGTAGCATATCTTCGTCCATAACTTCACCGGCATGAATGTTGGTCAAGGGCACTTCTGCTGTGGGTATAAGATAGTAATTCCAGCCATCTAAACGGAATAAATCTTCTTCAAATTTAGGCAGCTGCCCTGTGCCTGTCATGGTATCGCGATTCACCATAAGAGGCGGCGCCACTTCAATATAGCCATTTTGGGCATGCTCATTTAAAAAGAAAGAAGCCAGCGCTCTTTCCAATTTAGCCGCCCAGCCAAAGGAAACCACAAAGCGCGAACCGGCCAGCTTGGCGCCGCATTCAAAATCTAAACCCTTCAGCTCTGTGCCCAGCTCCCAATGTTCCTTAGGGGTAAAATCAAAGCTTGGCGGCGTACCCCAACGATGCACTTCGGGGTTATCGGCTTCATCCTTACCCACAGGTACGCTTTCATGAGGCATATTGGGCACGCCCATAAGCCATTCTTCCACCTTGGCCTTGGCGGCTTCGGTATCCACATCCAAAGCTTTAATACGCTGAGACAGCTCACCCATGGCCGCAATGCTTTCAGAAGCATCCTCACCGGCTTTTTTACGCTTACCAATTTCTGCAGAGGCAGCATTAAGCTGGCTTTTTAATTGCTCCACTTCTTGCAAAAGACGACGACGCTCGCCATCTAAGGTCAAAAATTCTTCCACATTCAGAGAAGAATGACGTGCCTGTAAAGCGCTGGCTAAGGCATCGGGATTTTTTTGAATGGCTTTTATATCTAACATATTCTCTCCTTAAAGGTCATATCTGTGGGCATTCTATACGGAACATGTCATGGAGTCTAGAGCGCACAAGGCTTTTATGCCACATTCCTGTATTGCCAAGGGCAAAAAAAAACTATACAGTTTAGAAATTATCTAGAAATGAGATTTACATATTTCTCATATATATTCCCAAGACATATTCGGAGGTTTTATGAAGTTCCAAAAATTTAGCAAATTCCTTGCCCTTGCCCTGCTCACCTGCCTTTGCGCGGCTTGCGGCCCTAATAATACCGTACCCTTAACCTATCCGGTAAAAGAAGATGCCGTACTGCCTTCCCCCAGTGCGCCGCGCGTGGCTGTGGTTATCTTTGACGATAAGCGCACCCAAGCGCACCTTGGTCAGCGTAGTGATAGCACCACCTTTGTGGGCACCACCTCTATTACCGAGTGGATGAGCCGCTCCTTTGCTGAAGCCTTACGCACACGCGGTATGCAAGTGTCCTTGGCCAATACTTTACAAGAAGCCCAATCCAGCGGCATGAATTATATCATCACCGGCGCCGTCAATGAAGCTCAACTCAGTGAAGTTTCCATGGCAGAATTACGCGCTTCCATGCAGGCAGAATTTGCTGTTCGCAATAATCAAGGCGTTATTATGAAAGAAAATATTGCAGCCAGCCAAAGCACCGCCGGCCTTATCACCACCGGCACAGCCTCTGAGCTTATGCAAAGCACCGTACAAGAGCTCTTACGCCCTGCGGTGGAAAAAGTAGCCTCTTCGGTGGGCATGCACTAGGCCTATGCCTGCACAACATCTTTGTGTACAAAGCCCGTATGCACGGAAATTTTCTGTGCTTGCGGGCTTTTTTGCGCACTTTTTTGTGCCCTTTTTTATTCCTTGTCTCGGAGCTTTCCTTTATATTTTCCTCTTTCTCGGTACAGCCATGGCTAGCTCTCCCCATGCCAAGGCCTCACTCACTTTTTCTTATGCTAAGGGTATAGATGGCGAAGATGCCGCCACCATAGTCAGCTCTCTTGTCTATGAAAAAGCCTTACAACAAGCCTATGCCTCTTTGGCGCCGCAAAGAGTCCTTGCCTTCGCCATGCCGGAAAAGATGGTACAAATGGCCTTGGTTTCAGAGCTTTTTACAGAGCAATTTCGCGTGGAGGGCGGCACCCAAATGGGCAGCGGCACCGTGACCGTAAGCATAGAGCTTATGCCCAAGCATTCCCTTGCCTTAGAAAACACTGTGGGGCTGCTTTTACCGCAGCAAAATCTGCTTGCCATGCGTTTAGAATGGCTTAGGGCATTAAAACAACACGCTGCCCTTGGCAAAGAATTTTTACTCAGAGCCTCAGGCATAAAGGCCGACGCCCCCACGGCAGAATACGGTTCTTTTAGCTCTTTGCATGAAGAAGCGGCTAAAATTTCTCGCTACTTACAAGCTTTATGGATTTTTGACACCGCCTTGGATCACTTTACAGAAATATGGCAACAGCCCCAAGAAGTGGCGCGCCTTATGCGCCAAGCTTTGCAGTTAAGCCCCCATACCCCCTTATTTTGGGCCTGCCTTGGCGAAGCACAATTGAGCATGGATGATGCGCAAGGCGCCGTGCAAAGCCTTCATAAAGCATTGCACTTACAGCCCATGCGCGGAAGAGCCCTGTACATTCGCGCTTTGGCCTATTTGCGCTTAGAGCAACCTTCTTTAGCGAGCATAGATTTAAGCGCTGCCCTTGTGGTGGAACCGGAAAATGCCACATGGCTTGAAGCTCGCGGTGCGGCGCATTCTTTATTGGACGAAGAAAATGCCATGTGCCAAGACTTTGCCAAAGCTTGCGCCTTGGGGCAATGCGGCGGCTTGCAAAATGCCAGAAAAAAACAGCTTTGTTTACCGGAATACTATATAAAACTTACCAAGTAGAAATAATATGGCACAACCTCTTCTTATAAAAGTCTACGGTCATGTATGGCCCATAGCAGAGCAAAGCTTGCAAGCCCTGCGCCCTTTTTTTAGCCCTTCTGAACATATGGATGGCGAAGAAATACTGCATTATGAAAAGGATATGCTGCGCATTAGCTATGAAGGCATGTATGTGGATATGGAAGAAATGCTGCCCATGCTGCAAAGCTTCTTACAAGCGGACAGCCAAGGCAAGGTGGATTATATAGATTTGGAAGCATGGACACTTACAAGGCATAGCATTCATAATGGCCTTATGACTGTAAGCTCCTCTTCGCTCAATGCTGTGATGGATTATTCGGGTTTTTAGATTACATAAGATAACGCTTGGTCGTACGTCCTATACGACACAAGCTCTCGCAAGCGTCGCCTTCGCTGGAAGTGAATTCCAGCTTGGCTTTGGCTTGCTCCGCTGCGCGACTTGCTACATCCCGTAGCGGGCAGTTTTTTTCCATACACTCAAAATAGGCTGCTCAAAAAGTAGTGGATACAAGGAAGACGCAGTTTTTTGTGCAAGGAGCGTATTAGACATACGTGACTGGAGCAAAAAACAAGTCTGACGCAGTAGACGCTGCTTTTTCAGCAGCCTTACAGTCCCATATGCTTTATAAGGAAACGAGCCACCCTATCCGCATCAAAGAATTTTTCCGCTCTTTGCCTACCCTTGGCACCCATATGCGCAATCAGTGTGGGCGCCATAATAAAGCGCTCCAAGGTTTCAGCCAAGGCCGCCGGACTTTGTACCGGTACTAAAAAGCCATTATCCCCTTCCTGTACCGCTTGACGACAGCCCGGCACATCGCTCACCACAGCAGCGCGCCCCATACTCATACCTTCCAATATGGCACAAGGCAATCCCTCGCGCCATGAGGGAAGCACCAGCACCGAAGCCTCTTGAATATAAGGGCGCACGTCCTGCGTATGCCCTAAGTATTCAATGCTGCCTTCGCTATGCCAAGCTTGCACCTGTTCTAAAGGCACTGCTCCGGGCCCTTGCTCCGGTGCGCCCAAAATTTGAAAACGAGCCTCGGGGTGCGCACCACGCAAAACCCGCGCCGCCAGCACAAAATCTTGCAAACCCTTAGATTCTAAAAGGCGAGCCATCAATAAAAAAGTGGGACGTGAAGGATAGTTTGCATGGAAGGCAAAGTGACGAATATTTACCCCTGTACCGTGGCACAGCACACATTTAGCCTGTGATTGAGCAGGAATAATTTCTTGCTCAAAAAAATAGGCCTTATCTTCCGGATTTTGAAAAAACACCTTTTGTGCGCGGCGCAAAGCTGATGTATACAAAGCTTTTGCCCCAAGGCGTAAGAGTAAACGGCGCAAACTTTGACTAGGCTCAAAGCTATAGCCAAGACCTGTAATACAGGCATAGAAAGAAACTTTTTTTAAAGGATTTTTCTGACGCCCATCACGAGCATAGCGTGGCAAAAAGCGTAAGGCAAATGCCGTATAAATAATGGATTTTATGGTAAAGGCAAAGACTTTATCCGGCCTTTCGGCTTTGAGTAAATCATACAACACACGCAGACTTTTTCCCTCTTGCCATGGGTTGAGAGAGCGTCTGTGCAAGGGATAGGTTAAAACCTCAATACCCCCCTGACTTAAGCCATGCAAGGCTTGGACATCTTTCAGCGGCGCGCCATCGGGCACTGCTACCAGGACTTCATGCCCATGACTGGCTAAAGTACGCAAAAAAGTGCCCCAAAAGGTGAACATGGAGCGCGCTTGATTGCCTATAATAAGAACTTTTGCCATATATCGGAGAAAATACCCAAAGCCACTAACGGCGGCGCATACGAGGAAATTTCATGCGTAGCCATAAAATCCCCAAGGAAAGCCCCCCGGCCACGCCAGTAAGGGATGCCACCGAAGCTAAAATAAGCAGAGAAATATCCCAATCTTGCAGCACTTGCTCCAAGGGCAAATCTACTAGCAAAAGCACAGCCACGGCTAAAGTATGCACCAACATGGCCGGCCATACATGCCCTGTGAGCTTTACCCCCATATAACCAAGGAGCATACAAAAGGCGCCGCTAAAGACCATACGCAAGGCCAGCACGCGCTCCATCAAAGCCGGTGTAAGGGTGGCTTCATCACTCATAGCGCCGGTGGCATAAAAGTGCATTACCGTATAAAACACGCCGCTCAGCACCAGCAAAATGGTCATGGGGGAGGCAAAACGCAATATAAAATTCATGTATAAGCCTAAGCCTTTCGCACATCGCTTTCTAAAAAGTCTGCATAGGCTGTGCGCAAGCCCGCTTCCAAATCAATGCTGGGTTTCCAGCCAAGGGCTTGTATTTTACTAATATCCAAAACCTTGCGCATGGTACCATCTGGCTTCGTGCTATCGAGCAAAATTTCTCCCTTATAGCCCACCACCTTAGCCACCAATTCGGCCAATTCTAAAATGGTCACATCCTCTCCGCAGCCCACATTCACATGCTCTGCATCAGAGTATGTTTGCATAAGCATAAGACAAGCTTCGGCTAAATCATCCACATGCAAAAACTCACGGCGCGGCGTACCTGTGCCCCAAATCCATACTTGAGGTACATCGGCCTCTTTAGCCGCATGAAAACGCCCTATAAGTGCCGGAATCACATGGGCATTTTCCGCATGATAATTATCGCCGGGGCCGTATAAATTGGTAGGCATCACAGAAATAGCATCAAAGCCGTATTGCTTACGATAGGCTGCGCACATTTCAAGGCCAGCAATTTTGGCAAGAGCATAAGCCTTATTGGTGGGCTCCAAGGGTCCTGTGAGCAAATATTCTTCGCGTATGGGCTGAGGGCATTGCTTGGGATAAATACAAGAAGAGCCTAAAAACAATAATTTCTTGGCGCCATGGCTATAGGCATTATGAATAAGGGCATTTTGCATTTGCAAATTTTCATAAATAAAGGAAGCCGGATAGGTATCATTGGCATAAATACCCCCCACCTTGGCCGCACATACAAAGACATATTCCGGCTTTTCCTTGGCAAAAAAAGATTCCACCGCAGAAAAATTACATAAATCCAATTCAGTACGACTCTGTGTTATAATATTTTCATGGCCGTGACTCAGTAAAGCACGCACCACAGCTGAGCCCACAAGCCCCCTATGGCCTGCCACAAAAATACGAGATTGCTTTTGCATATATTCCTCTAGATTCTAATAATAACGCTTGGTCGTACGTCCTGTACGACACAAGCTCTCGCAAAAGTCGCT
>CAYJAL010000056.1:0-12478 GCA_964367875.1 uncultured Desulfovibrionaceae bacterium
CAAAAGGTTTTCCCCCAGTAGACTTTATGGAGTAAAATCATAAAGGAAATGTCATGAGCACAAAAATCACCATTTGGAATATGGCTCTGGGTTTTATTGGTACGCGCACCATAGCCAGTGAAGAAGAAAAAACCCTTGAGGCTGTGCAATGTCAGCTCTATTGGGATAGTGCCAGACGATCGGCCTTACGGGACTTTCCTTGGAATTTTGCCCAGCGCAGGGCGTGGTTAGCTGAGGTGCCCATGCCCACAGGCTATGAAGAGCATTATAGCCATGCTTATGCCTTGCCGGAAGATTTGTTACACGCCTCGGGAATTTTTAGCACCACCGGCTATATGAGCTCTGGGCAGCAGACTATGGCTATGCAAGGGCGAGCTTTGCAAGAGCAACCTTTTGTTTTGGTGCATCATGGGCAGTATAAAAATCATGTTTTATTATGCCATGTGCCCAAGGCTTTATTGGCTTATACGGCAGACGTGGATGATGTTAGCCTTTTTGATGATTGTTTTACTTTACTCTTAGCACGTAAATTAGCTGCCATGATTGCCGTGTCTTTATTAAAAAATAATGCGGCGCGTGTACAAGAATTGGAAGAAATGTACAAAGACGCTTTACCAAAGGCCATGCAGGCAGACAGCACAGAGGGAACTATTTTTGAAAAGCCAGATTCTTGGCTTGTAGCAAGGAGGGCTTATGCTTGCCAATGATATTTCAAAAGCTGTTTTTGAAGGTAATAATTCTGCCACGGAATTTCCTTTTACTTTTAAGGTTTGGGATAAAAATCAGCTGGTGGTGGAAGTTACTGACCCTTTGGGGCTTACATATGCGGTGTACACATGGGCAGTGAGTCTTACGGAAAGTGGCGGTACTCTTACTTATGTGCATGAAGGGGCGCCGCTACCTGACGGCTATAAATTAGCTATTTTACGCAATATGCCCTTTTTGCAAGGGGTTGACCTTATTAATGGCACGCGCTTTGACCCCACTGTCATTGAAGAGGCGCTGGATAAAGCTACCGCAGAGCGTCAACAGCTTAAAGAAGCTATAGAGCGCAGTTTAAAGCTGGATGCTTCCAGCATATATAGCCCAGATACTCTTATACAAGAATTGCGTGATAATACTGCCGCTTCCACATCTGCTGCCGTCGATGCCGCTGCAAGTTCAGCCCATGCTTTAAGCTTTGCTGAAGCCTCGGCTGCCTCTGCCACTGCCGCTCAAAAAAGTGCTGATGCCGCTGCAAAATTTGCGGCTGAGGCTGGAAATGCCGCCGGAGAAGAGGCCGTGGCTCGCGTTGTTGCAGAGGGTGATACACAAGTGACGCGCGTAAAGGAAGAGGGCGGCGCCATTCTTTCTACCATGGCAGACCTTGCACGCACGGCTTTTATTCCCGGCATGGTGGTGGCCTTTAGTGGGTCCTTTGGTGGAGAGGGGAACGTATACCCCATACCTACGGGTAGCACTGAGCCAGACCTTACGTGGAAATTACACGAGCCTAGCCGTGGTAAGTTTATTCTTGGTGGTACAGGGCAAAACCAAGGGGAGGCTGGGGAAGGCGGCGACACTGAGAGTTTTACGCTGACATCTAGTCATATGCCTAGTCATACGCACAGTACGGCGACGCATAGTCATTCAGAACACTATGCTAATGTAGCCTATGGGCTAGTTGGGGAGCCCTTTAGTCAGGACGGCCATGTCTATGGGGACACCGCCGTGTTAAATGTGGCTAACGCGACTACAGCTACGTCTTCTGTTACCGTTGCTATCAACGCCACAGGTAGCAACCAAGCTCACTCTCATAGTCAGACCTTGCCCCCTTACTACACGCTGGCCTACATTGAAAAGCTTGCAGTGGAAAATCCCAGCGGTGGACATGCTGTCTTTGTGACGCATGAAGAGTTTCAAGAGGGTTTAGCTGATAGGGCAAGTCAAGCCGAACTGAACCAAACCAATGCAAATGTAAGTGACCTTGCCGCGGCTGTGCAGTCTTTACAGAACGCAGTGCAAAGCAGCCAGCAAGAAATTACCAGCCTTAAAGCGCAAGTTTCAGCACTAGAGCAAGCGACGCCATCATATGCGCTTAAAACAGAAATACCGGACATTACAGGCCTAGCCACAAAGCAAGAGCTTGCCGGAAAGGCCGACGTGAACGCTTTAGATGACAAGCAAAATACGCTTGTGCCCGGTGCTAATATCACCATTGATGAAAATAACGTCATAAGCTCCACCGCTAGCGGCAATGACGGCGTTCCCGAAGCGCCTGTTGATGGTAAGCTTTATGGCCGTAAGAACCAAGCTTGGGCAGAGGTTACAGGGGCAGTGACGCCGCCGCCGGAAGTAACCCCAACCGTATTAACTCAAGATGGTAAAACATTTACCACAAGCAACAACGTACCTTTTGAAGTTTTAGGAGAGTAATCATGTCTAATTATCAAAGCAAACACACTGGACAAGCCATTGACGACGGTATTGATGCAACCGCAAAGATTCCCTCCATTGAACAGTCAGTTAATGATTTAGGCGCTTCTAAAATTGGCGAAGCTCCTAATGACGGCAAACAATACGCGAGGCAGAGTGGTTTGTGGGCGGAAGTAAAAAGTGACGGTAGTGGCGGTGCGCTGCCTGTAAACACAAAGTACTCTGTTCTGCATAATGGTGAATTCACCGACCTTTTCGCCAAAGAAGCAAAGGCTGCCGAAGAAGTTGTTGACATGTACCGAATTGACACAATTCCAGATAAGGTAGCCTCGATAGATGTTCTGTGGTTTCAAGGAGCTCCAGTAGGGCAGGATCACGCTACTTGGTATGAGCAGTTTGTCGGAAAGCACATACGCTCTGTTTCTTTTTATCCTGCTTCTGCTGGGACGTTTACTATAGCTTATAGCCTTAATACGCTTTCTACCTCTGGTGGTATTATTTGTACTATAGATATAGCTGCAGAAGACATAGAGAAAAAAACAAAATACTTGTTCGACGGTACAGACTCGAGGGTGACGCTTAACTCGGAAATCCTTACCGATGGAAAAGTTGTTTTGCCACCTACACCTTGGTATATCGGGCTTGGAGGAAGGGCTAACGCCTTTAAATATTCAAATGGTGTAACTCCTGTATGCCGTGTATACAATGGAAGTGACGGTAATCAATCAACAACCATCAATGTAAACTTAGATGTCGAAGTAGCTACAGAAGACTTCAGGGAGGTGTATACTGTTCCCGACATTGCATATCTAGCTGGACAAGCTCCATCTTCAGATACTAACCCTGTGGTCAGAGAATTGAGGGGCAAAACTATTTCCTTTATTGGGGATTCTATTACTACATTTTCGGGTGCCATACCGTCGGGGTACCCTACGTTTTACCCTGCGCAGGATGTTACTACTGTTGAAGATACTTACTGGCATCAAGTTGTAGCTGACTTAGGCTTAGAGCTATTACAAAATAATGCGTATTCTGGTTCTCAGTTGGTGTATGGGGCTAGCGGTAGTGTAATACAAAATGAAAGATATACTCTTTTAGCCAAAGATGGAAAAACCCCGGATATAGTGGTTGTTTTTATCGGAACAAATGACTTTAGTTATGGCCAGCCTCACGGAGAATATACAGGGCAAACGGCAATCCCAGAAGTAGCCACAACTACTGCTTTTTCTAATGCTTACGGTTATATGCTGGCTAACATATGCACACTGTATCCTAACGCAGAAGTTTGGTCTTGTACGTTATTGCAAAGAAATAACAAAAACGCTGACACATTCCCAGAAGTAAATGATAACGGTAATACGTTGATGTCGTACAACGATATTATAAAAGAAGTTACGCTTAACTTAGGTTGCAAATACATTGACTTATATGCTTGTGGTATAAATCACTGGAATATTGCTAACTATCTTGGCGACGACTTGCACCCAAATAAAGCAGGTATGAAACTGATGGCTGAGAAAATTAAAGGCAACCTAATTAGTAATGTATCTGGGTAATTATACCGCCTAAATTCTTGTACCTGCTGCAACTCGCACTGGTTAAAGTTAAAATAAAGGAGTTATCATGGCATATCAAGTGACAGCGGTTCCCAGTGATAGGCTTATCATAGTGGATGGTGAAGCCCTTGTGTTTGATTACATTGCACCCCACGCTCATTTGCACGCCTTACAATGGGCAAATGGTAAAGGGGAATTAGAATTTACCAATGCTCCCAACGTGCCTTGTGGATATGATGAAGTGCAGCCCTATGTTACGCTTTGGGAAGAAGAGAAAGCGCGTATTGAAGCTGAGGGTGAAGGTGAGGGAGGTGATGATGTAACGCCGCCAGAGCCCCCGACACTTGACGAGGCAAAGCTAGCTAAAACGCAAGAAATAGACTTCATAGCCACAAGTAAGATTACAGCTGGGTTTTGGTACGAAGATGCAAGCCTTATGGTCACGCCTTTGCATTTTTCTTTTGGCACTGAAGATCAGAGCAATTTTAATTCCGCCATGAACGGCGCCAACTTACACCTTATCAGCCAAATGACAGGGCAAAGCGCCGCTGTGCCTAGCACCATAGGCTGGAATGGCTACACAGACCTTGAGCACACACATATTGTGCCCTTAGTGTTTAATGCAGAACAATTTATACAGTTCTGGGGCTATGCTGAAACGGTGCATAAAAACGGCATTTTAACGCAAGCGCGAGCTTTAAAAGAGCAAGTGACACAAGCTGCCACGGTGGAAGAAGTGCAGGCCATAGTGTGGGGGTAATATGACGTATTGTAAGAAAGTACTTATAGCGGCAGATCAGCTTATCAATGCTCTTTGCAAAGGGTGGCCAGACGAAACCTTGAGTTCCAGGGTGTGGAGATGGCATTGTAAAGGGTTGAGAAGCTGGCCTTGCCATGTGATAGATGCGGTTTTCTTTTGGGATTATGAAAATGTAGCTGATAAGAGGCAAAGACATTGTGAGCTTTCCTATATAAGCGAAAGAAAAGACAGGCACTTGCCACCAGAAATGCGGGTTTAGTTATGTAAAATAAGGGGTTTTTATGTCTCAAGGGTCACACGTTGTACACTGCCCCAATGGGGGCAAATGTAATCATACATGTAAATTTGAACAGGTGGCAAACCCTTATGAATGTTCTACCATTCATCGAGATGTGGAGGAATTACGCGCGGACTATAAGAATATTCTCGTGTCTTTAAGCTCATTAGATAAGAAGATAGCCGTAAATGGCGTTTGGACAGCGCTTTTTTCTTCTTTGCTCACTTCCATCATTGTGGGGGCAGCCATAAAACTTTTAATTCCGCTAGGGGGCTAATATGGATTTTAAAGCTTTGGCACAAGAATTACAGGTGGAAGAGGCGGCTCTACGTGCCGTGGTGGAGCTTGAAAGCTGTGGTAGCGGTTTTCTGGCCGATGGGCGGCCTAAAATTTTATTTGAGCCTTTTGTTTTTTACAAGGAGCTTAAAAAAATGGGCATTGACCCTGCGCCGCATATGCAGGGCAATGAAGATATTTTATGGAAAAGCTGGAAGCGTACCTATGGCAAATATGCAGAGCAGTGGCCTAAGCTGCAAAGAGCCATGGCTATACATAAACAAGCCGCCTTGCGCAGTGCCTCTTATGGTCTTTGCCAAGTGATGGGCTTTAATCACAAAGTATGCGGCTATGCCTTGGTAGAAGACTTTGTGGACGCGCAATATACAGAAGAAGGGCAACTACGCGCTTTTGTAAGCTATTTGCAAGGGCGTAAGCTTATTGATGAGCTGCAAAACCATGAATGGGCTAATTTTGCTTATGCCTATAATGGCCCAGGTTATGCCAAAAATGCCTATGATAGTAAGCTTGAGCAAGCCTATAAGCGCTTTTCCGCATAGCAGGCGGTTGAAAAAGCGCAAATTGCGTCGTCAGACTTGTTTTTTACTCCAGTTACGTATGTCTTAATACGCGCCTTTCGTAAAAACCTTCGTCGTCCTCGCACTTTACACTTTTTGAACCGCCTGTAGGGCTTTGTGAAAATGTATTTTTCTCGATTTTTTCAATGGTTTGATAGGGGGGAATATGCTTATAGCAGAAATTTTAACAAGCGCCGCAGGGCTTATTGCCGATGGGCTGAATTTTTTGGATGGGGATAAAAAACACAAGGCGCAGCTTTTACTCAAGCAGGTAGAAGGGCTGCAAGCGCAGAACGCTGCTCAGGCGAAAGTCAATGAAATTCAAGCAGCTCATAGGTCTGTTTTTGTGGCAGGGCCAAGGCCATTTATCATGTGGATTTGCGGTTTTGGCCTAGCTTCTGAATTTTTACTACGCCCTTGGGTGCAAGCTTTTTATCCGCATGTGTTGATCCCTTCTATTTCTGATGTGGTGCTGGAGCTCATCTTGGCTTTAAGTGGTCTTGCCGGTTTGCGTACTTTTGAAAAAAAGTGCGGCCTTACTAAGTAGCTGACTAAGTAATGGACGTACAAAAGAATATGTAAGGGAGTGTGTATGCGAATAGCCATAACCAACTTTACCGGCGGCGAGGTGGCCAGCTCTTTATCTGCTCGCTATGATCTTGCGCGGTATAAAAATTCTGTGCGCTGTATGGAAAATTTTTTGCCCACAGTGCATGGTAATGTGGAGCGCCGCCCAGGCACACAATTTGTGGCAGATCTTGGCATAGGAGAAGAAAATGACGCCGTGCTTTTTCCTTTTTCCTTCAATGTGGAAAGCGCGCATAACTTTGTGCTTATTTTTTCTCACAAAAAAATGCGTGTGGTGGGGCAAGGTGGCCTCATAAGCGTCACGGTAGCTACGCCTTATGAAGGGGCGGATGTTATAGATATATCTTTTGCGCAAGTGGGGGATATTGTTTATGTGGCGCATAGTTCTTACCCCTTACACAAGGTTATGCGCCAAGGGGATGCCTCGCAGTATAGCTGGGCTGTGCAGGAAGTGGTGCTCAATACTTCTCTTGATGCACCTGCAAAGCCGCAAGTGCAATTCACCGGTGAGGCCAATGGCTATGCCTTGCGCTATAAAGTGGTGGCAGTGGATAGTAATGGTAAGGAATCCCTTCCTTCTGAAGCAGGTTCTGTCACAGGGCGCCACCCTTCGGATTGGGTGGTGGGTAATAATGTGCGCATTAGCTGGGCAGCTGTGGAGGGGGCTAGTGAGTATAATATTTACCGTGAAGAGGCAGGATATTTTGGCTTTATCGGCATAGCTGAGGGGGTGAGCTTTGTGGATAATAATTATGAGGCGGATATTGCCGATACGCCCAGGGAGGATTGGTTTCCCTTTGCTGAGGGTAATCATCCAGGCCTTGTGTCCTTTCATCAGCAGCGCATGCTTTTGGCCGCGACACAGAAGAATCCGCAGGCTTTTTATATGTCGCGCGTGGGGGATTTTGAGAATTTTCGTAAATCGCGCCCCTTACAGGAAGATGACCCTGTAGAATATCATATTGCCTCGGGAAATATCGATGCTATTACCTGGGCGGCCAGCTTTGGGGATTTGCTCTTAGGTACCAGTGGCAGTGAGTACAAGGCCAGCGGAGAAGGGGCGGCCATTACTGCCACCAATATACATATAACGGCGCAAAGTTATTGGGGCTCTAGTAATCTTTTCCCTATTATTATAGGAAATTCCATCATGCACGTACAGCGGCATGGGGCCAGGGTGCGCGATCTCTTTTATAGCCTTGAAAAAGATGGCTATGCCGGTAATGACCTTTCCATCATGGCGCCGCATCTTTTTGACGGACATACTTTACGCCAATGGGCCTATCAGCAAACGCCGTATTCTACCATATGGATAGTGCGCGATGACGGTGTGTTATTGGCACTTACCTATATGAAAGAGCATGATATTTGGGGCTGGAGCCGTCATATTACGCAAGGTAAGGTACGCTCTGTGGTCACGGTGTCCGGTGCAGAAGGGGATATGATTTATCTTGTGGTGCAAAGGCAGATTCAAGGGCAAGAGCGCTATTATTTAGAAAAATTCCATGAACGCTGGCGCCCCAGCCAAGGCATTGAAAAAGCCTTTTTTGTGGATTGTGGTCTTAGTACGTATAACGCACAGGCTAGTAAGCAGATACACGGTCTTGAGCATATTGAAGGGCAAGAAGTGCGTATTTTAGCCGATGGTAGCCCCATTGAAGGGCTCGTAGTGCATAATGGCTCTTGCGAAATCCCTTATGCGGCGCAGCATGTGGTTGTGGGATTGCCTTATAATTCTACCTTGGTACCGCAGCCCATGGAAGGGGAGCATCAAGGTGGTACCAGTCTTGGGCAACATAGGGGCATTGGCAAGTGCACTTTACGTGTGGAAAATTCTTTGGGCGGAAAATACGGTGCCGACGCCGATAATTTATATGCTTTCCCCTTTGTGCCGGAAAAATGGGGAGAGCCTGTGGCGCCCTTTAGCGGAGATTTAGATTTTATACCCGGCGGAGGCCAAAGCACCTCAGAAACGGTGCACCTTGTGCAAGATAAGCCCCTTCCTTTTACTGTGGCGGCTTTGGTATTAGACATGGACATGAGGTGATAGGCCGTTGAAAAAGTGCAAATTGCTTCGTCAGACTTGTTTTTTACTCCAGTTACGTATGTATTGATACGTGCCTTGCGCAAAAAAATTCGTCTTCCTCGCACTTTACACCTTTTGAACAGCCTATAAAAATGTATGAGTAAGGATGCTAGTGAAACAGTAAAATAAGGACTTTTGTAACAGGTAGGTGCATATGTTTAAGATTACAACAGAAAAATTTGCTCAGGTGTTTTTGGAGGCGCAGCCTTTAACGCAGGCGCATTGGGATGAAACAGAACAAGCCCTCTATGGGGAGCAAGCTTATAGCCTTAACCAATCGCAATACCAGCTTTTGGAAGATTTGAATATGCTGCATATTAGCGCGGCTCGTGATGAGCAAGGGCAATTATGCGGCTATGCCTGCTTTACTTTGACCTCTTGTTATCATCGTGGCGGCGCCTTGGTGGCCACCTTGGATGGGCTTTTCTTGCACCCCAAGCAGCGCCATGGTTTGGGCGCTTTGCGCTTATTACGCGCGGCGGAAAAAGCCCTTATACAGCGTAAGGTGCGCTTTATCCAATACAGTTCCCCTGCGTCAAGGCCTTGTGATGCCCTATATGTTCGTCTTGGCGCCAAACATAGCGAAAGCATTTTTTGTAAGGAGGTTTAATATGGCCGCATTTACTACCACCAGTGCCGTGATTACGGCGGTGACCGCCTTGGCTTCGGCAGCCGTGGGCACCTATAGCGCTGTGCAGCAAGCGCAATCGCAAAAAGATCAGGCAGAGTATCAATCCGATATGGCAGAGTATAATGCCGCCATAGCAGAGCAACAAGCGCAAGTGGCCGAATATGAAGGGGCCGAGGCCAAAAGATCTGCCTATAATGAAAGCGTAAAAAAACGTCAAGAGGCGGCGCAAATTGTGGGTAAGGAGCGCGCAGACCAAGCGGCGGCCGGCGTGGCTGTGGACGTGGGCTCTTCTTTGGATTTAAACCTTGATACCACAGAAAAAGGCGAGTTGGATGCCCTTGCTCTTAAAGAACAAGGGGCGTGGCAAGATTATAATAAGCGCCTTGATGCGTGGAGTTATCGCAATCAAAGCGCGGCGCAGCAAAGTAAGGCAGATCAATATTCGCAGCAAGCTACGCAATATTCGCCCTTACTAAGCGGAACCAAGAGCGTGCTTTCCAGTTCCGGCTCTGTGCGTTCGAGTTTTGGTAAGCTGCTTTAAAGAAAATACAGGGAGTGCATAGAGCGCTCCCTTTTTTGATACCACTACAACGTCTTGCCTTTAACTCCTTTCTGTTCTATATTTTCAAGATACAGGCGTAAGCCTTACGCCCTTATTATCCACGCACTACGCTACAGTCATTTTTGCTTTATGATTACGGGAGAGCATATGCAAAGAGGCCCCAAGTCCTCCATAGCCCACCAAGAAAGTGAGCCACCCATGGAAAGATTAAAAGCCACCGGCTCTTTAGTCACGCGCCTATTGGGTGTGCATCCCATTTTGCAAGAATATGAGCGTATGCCTCTGACGCATAGCCCCACCGAATTTGCTCATGAGACCTTAAATTTGTTAGACATTACTTTGCAGCACGAAGGCGAAAGTCTGGACGTGCTCGCAGAGCCCGGTCCTGCTCTGGTTTTTGCCAATCATCCCTTTGGGGGCATAGAGGGCGTTATGTTGGCAGCTTTGTGCGGCTCTTTGCGTGCGGATTTTAAATTGCTTGCCAATGAAATGCTTACTCGTATTCCGGAGCTGGCACCCATGATTATTCCTGTGGATGTTTCCGGCAAATCCCAAAGGCAAAATATGCAGGCCGTGCGCACGGCTTTGCGCCATATGGATAATGGCGGCGCCTTGGGTATTTTCCCTTCTGGCGTGGTGGCACATTGGGATATGCGTAGCAAGGCTGTTATAGAGCCTATATGGCAATCCCTGTGCGGCCGACTGGCCAAAAATGCGCAGGTGAAGGCCATTCCCCTTTTCTTTAAAGGACAAAATAGCTTTATATTCCATGCTATGGGTTGTATTCATCCCATGCTACGCACCTTGCTTTTGCCAAGAGAGCTGTGGAAAAAGCGCCATTCCACCCTTTCCTATGTGGTGGGCAAGTCCATAGATAGCGGTCTTTTAGCCTCTTTGCCCAGCGACGCCGCCCGTACGGCGCATATGCGTGTGCGCTGTGAACAATTGGGCGTGCCCAAGGCCAGTCCCGAGGCTAAAGTGTGGCCTGTGCCCGTAGCTAAGCCTTGTCCCGAAGAGGTTTTACGCGCTGAAGCTAAGAATTTTTTACAAAGAGATACCCTCGCCACCGAAGGGCGTTATGCTGTTTTTGCTTTGCGCGGAGCCGAATCAGAGCTCATTTTACAAGAAATTGGTCGCCTGCGTGAAGAGACTTTCCGCTTGGTGGGTGAAGGGTCAGGCCATGAGCGCGATTTAGATATTTTTGATGCAGATTATACCCATCTTGTGTTGTGGGATGTGGAAAAAGAAGCCCTTGCCGGAGCTTATCGCGTGCGCTGCTTTAACCCCGACGAAGCCCATGAAAGCGAGAAAAAGCTGTATCTCACCACACTTTTTGACATAGAAAAGCCCTTTTATGAGCAATGTCAAAGGTCTATGGAGCTGGGGCGCGCCTTTGTAAAGCTTGAATATCAAAGAGATTATGTGCCGCTTATGCTGTTATGGAAGGGCATTGGACGCATGATTGCTCGCAATCAATTACGTACCCTTTTTGGGCCTTGCAGTATGGGGCTTGGTTATGCAGAAGCTTCGGCTGAGGTGCTGCGCCAAGTGCTTGAGCAAAACCATTGGGATGCAGATTTAAGCGTCTACACCAAGGGTAAGCGCACACCGCATCCTTTTTCGGGGCTTAATGTGCCGCAAGTGCAAGGGCTGGATTATAAGGCTTGTAATCGCGTTGTAAAAGATATTGAAGGGGATAAGGGCTTGCCTATTCTCTTTAAGCACTATCTGCAATTGGGCGGACGCATTGCCGCCTTCCACGAAGATAAAGACTTTGGCACCTTAGATGCTCTTTTGGTGGTGGATTTGGCGCATACGCCTAAGAAGGTGCTTTTGCGCTATTTAAGCCCAGAAGAAGTGGAAAGCTTAAGAGCTTCTTATGGCACTGTTACGCCTAGGTAATTCCCTAAAATAATCTCTTCCCACATTTTCTATGCAGCAAGCATGAACTTTTGGCATGTCCTATTCCTCTGGTATGCCATACCCTCTACACAAATAAATCTGCCAAAACATATTTATATAAAAGGGTTGTGAACAGCAGTCCCAAGGCCATATATAAAAAACCGCGCACTACTTTTACGCCCACTTTAATGGCCAGGCGTGCTCCCAATTGATTGCCTATAATACTACCCACAGCGCAAGGAATGGCTAGCGCATACAGCACCACGCCGCCGGAAGCAAAGGTGGCCAGCGCCCCCACATTGGAGGCTAAATTCAAAACCTTGGTGGTGCCGGAAGCGCGCACCAATTCCATACCCAAGGTAAGATTTAAAGCCAAAATAAAAAAGGATCCCGTGGCCGGGCCAAAAAATCCGTCATATATGCCGATACCTAAGCCCACAAGCCCCACATAAATTTTCTGCTGATTAAGGGGAAGGTCTTTTTCTTCAGTTCTATTCTTTCCGGAAAAAAGTGAACACACTAAGCCTAGGGGCAGTAAAAAGGCCATGATTTTGCCCAGTAAATCCGGATGCACTTGTAAGGCCAGCCATGAGCCTAAGGCGCCGCCTATAAAGGCCGAGGCAAAACCCACGGGCACTAAATGCAGTACAATAAGATTATTGCGTAAAAATGGCCAAATGGCCGTGAGGGAACCCAAGCTTGAGGCAAATTTATTGGTACCCAGGGCAAAGTGCGGCGGTATATTAAAAAGCATGAGCGAAGGAATGGTAATGAGGCCGCCACCGCCAGCAATGGCATCCACAAAACCTGCCACCATATACATAATGGCGCAAGCTATAATTACATA
>CAYJAL010000057.1:0-12295 GCA_964367875.1 uncultured Desulfovibrionaceae bacterium
GCACAGAAAACAAAGGAATAAGACCATAGGTGCAGGCCGCAATGACGGCGTAGATGAAACCACGTAACATATTTATACTTTCATGTTGAGGATAACACCCAGATGGTCATCCACACCTTGGGCAGAAACGGCATTGGCCGCATGGGCATTTTCGTACACAATGGAGTGTACCACTTCTTGAGCATAATCGGTATAGCCATCGGAAAGGGGAACATAGCTTACCTGCGTCTGCGCCTCTACGCCGCCTGTACTGCCCTCCACAAAGGTTGTTTGCATATGCGTGGTGGGCTCTGTTTGCGCCATATTGTGCGCCACAGATTGCATACCTTGCGGAAAGGCCTGCAAAGCCGACGATGCGGAGTATAAAGCAGATATGGACATAGGGTGCCTCAAAGTGTGTGAATATATCTTTGAGTATAATATCTTGAGGGCTTTTGTCCAGTAGAACCATGGCTAGAGATTGGGCAAGTTTTGAATCTTTTCTTGCACTTCTATGCCCTTCTATACCATTCTGGGCCTCTCTAATCCCTTGACCCATGGCCGGAAAATAACGTATACTGCCGCCTTTCTTGGGGTAAAAACAGAATTTCACCCATGCTGAGGATAACATATGTCTACCTTACAAAAAAATATATCTTTTCTTTCCTGTATGAATACGGCGCGTATTAGCTTGGCGCTTATGGCCTCCCTTACACTGACAGCTTGTATTGATACATCTTTTTTGCGTTCAGATACAGATCCTAGCCGCTCTTCTGCTGAATCTGGTGCTGATTCCGCTACTTCCACTGCTACTTCACCCGTATCCGGTGCAGCCAGTGCCGTAACCCAGCTTATGAGCGATGCCCGCTATGCCTGGGATTTGGGTAATATGGAAAGGGCAGAAAATCTCTATGGCCAAGCCACCAAAAATGAAGCCCTAAGCCAAGGGGAAAAGAATGAAGCCTGGCAGCGTTATGCCTTAAGCTCGGCCTATAATGGCCGCCCCCATACGGCCTTGGATGCTTTGGAACAGTGGAATGCCATAGTGCCCGGCGCCGAAGATACGGCCTTATGGCAAGATGCTTGGTTAAGCTCCATGCGTAATCTTTCTGCTGTGTCCATGCAGGATAGGGCAGAAAAAATATGGAAAGCAGAGCAGCGCTCTGCCGATGTTCGCGCCATGGCGGCCATGCTGCTTGTGGGGCGTGCTTGGTCTGCCACGCAAAGCATGGAAGCATTGCCTTTATTGCGCGCTTTTTATGAAAAGCAAGATATGCTGCGCAAGCAAAATGTGGAGCGTATCACCGCTGAGGAAGTGCGCCATATACCCGATAGCGTGCTGCTGGAGCTGAATCAAAAACTCATAGGCACGGCTAATTTCGCTTATCCTGCCAATATTATCCTTTTGGAAGATGGACGCCGCGGCCTTGGGCTTGATGCGGCTACCCTTGCCAAAGCTGGGGATGCAGCCCTTTTTGTGGATAAAGCCTTGGCGCAAAATATTCTCACAGGGCAATCTGTGGGCGCTGTAACCTTAAGCGGCAATACGCCGCCGGCTTTAGCTTTGCCAAGGGGCACCACGTCTTCCTTGCCACCGAGTTCTTCCGCTACTACAAATCAGGGCGCAGGTAATCAAGGTACAGCTCTCCCCCTTGCTCCCACTCAAGAAGGCATATGCCTTGTGCTGGCCTTACCACAAAAAGGCGCCGTGGGCACAGTAACCCAAAAAATCCGCGCCGGCGCCGAAGCCGCTGTGACCTCCTTGGGTACGCAAGGACGCCAAGTAAACTTACAATATGTGGATACTTCTGTACCGCAGTGGATAACACAAATGCAGGCCTTGCCGCTGAATTGCGCCGTGGTGGGTGGCCCCATATTGGCGCAAAATGTGTCATTGGCCAAGAGCAGTGGCGCCACTGTACAACGTAATTTCTTTACCTTCTTGCCCTCCCTTGATGCGCAGGACGAAGGCATACATGCGTGGAGGCTTTTTCCAAGCCCGCAAGATCAAGTGGCAGCGCTTATAGAATTTAGCCGCCAAATGGCCGTGCACGATTTTGCTTCTTTTTTCCCGGCTGATACCTATGGCACGCGCATGAATGGCGTCTTTGCTTCTGCTGTGCGCGCCTCCGGAGGCACCGTGCGTGCTGAGGGCTATACAGGCACCGGCGCCAGCGCTTGGACTGCCGCCGCCCAATCTTTGCTTAAGCCGCAACAAGTGGGCAAGGCCATGTTCCCCACCACCAATTTTGGCGCTACTTTTATGCCCGATTCGTGGAAGAATATGGACGGCATAGTGTCTGCCTTTGCAGCTCAAGGGGAAACACGTCAGCTTTTACTGGGTACCACCATTTGGGGACAAAGCCTTGGCACAGGCCCTGTGGCTGATGCGCAAAAATTTGCCTTGGCAGTCTTCCCTTCCGCGTATAACCCTGCTCAAAAAGTGCCTGCTCTGCAAAGTATAGCTGCCCAAGGTATGTGGGACATGTGGACAGCCTTGGGGCATGATTTTGTACAATTGGGCGCCAATTTGGGCTTACAAAGCGTGGCTCCGGCCAGCCTTATGAATACTAAATTGCAAGTGGCGCAAAGCTTTAACTCTGCCATGGCACCTGTCACGTGGAATGGGCAGGGCAAAGCGAGTCAAAAGCTCTATGTGCTGAGCATTGATCCTCAAGGTGTTGGCCTTGCAGATCCCAATGTTATGGCACAGCGCCGCGCCGCCGCCTTGGCAAATTTTGAAACCAAAAAAGCGTCCGCCCAATAAGGGAACGCATAAAAACATAGGATAGTTATGGCCATTACAACAGAAGACGTTCAGCGCATGGCAAGCCTTGCGCGCCTTAATATCGACGCGCCCACGCAAGAGCTTTTTGCTAAGCAATTTGCAGATATTATTAGCTATATGGATATTTTGTCCGGCGTAAATACCGAAGGCGTGGAGCCTTTATACAGCCCTGTACTGCATGATGCTGTGCTGCGTGAAGATGCGGTGAAAAATATCGATAAGCGCCAAGATGTGCTGAGCAATGCCCCCAAAAGTGATGGCCAATACTTTATTGTGCCGCGTATAGTGTAGGTGCCTTATGAGTATACATTCTTTATCTTTACGTGCCGTACGTGATGCGCTGGCCGCCGGAGAGCTTAAGGCTGAAGCCGTGGTGGACGCCGCCGCCGCTCGCATTGAAGCCACCGAAGGCAGTGTAGATGCCCTTTTAGCGCAAGACTTGGACAATGCCCGTGCTGAGGCGCGTCGCCTAGACGAAGAAGGTGCAGACAGCAACAAAAGCCTTTGGGGCGTGCCTGTGACCATTAAAGACGCTCTTTGCACCAAGGGGCTTACCACCACAGCCGGCTCTAAGATTTTACAAAATTTTGTGCCCTTTTATGATGCCACCGTAGTGCAAAAATTGCGCGACGCCGGTGCTATTATTCTTGCTAAAAATAATATGGATGAATTTGCCATGGGTTCCACCACGGAAAATTCCGCCTATAAAACCACGCATAATCCTTGGGATGTGAGCCGTGTGCCTGGCGGTTCCAGTGGTGGCTCTGCCGCTTCGGTAACGGCCATGCAATGCTATGCCTCCTTGGGTACCGATACCGGCGGTTCCATTAGGCAGCCGGCTTCTTTGTGCGGCTGTGTGGGCATTAAGCCTACCTATGGCCGTGTGTCGCGTTATGGCGTTATTGCTTATGGCTCTTCCCTTGATCAAGTGGGGCCGCTGGCGCGTAGCGTAGAAGATTGCGCCTTGGTGCTAGACGTTATTGCCGGTCATGACTCACGCGATACCACTTCTGATCCGCGCTCTGTGGCACCGCAAGCCTATAGTAAGGCTCTTCATGCCAGACAAGATCTTAAAGGTTTGCGCGTGGGCATTCCACAAGAATTTTTTACGGAAGGATTAGACGGCGAAGTGGGCGATGCCTGCATGGCGGCGTTGGAGCACATGAAAAACCTTGGGGCGGAGTTGGTTAATGTAAGCCTTCCTCATACGCAAGCTTCCATTGCCACCTATTATATTGTGGCCATGGCTGAAGCTAGCTCTAATCTTGCTCGCTTTGATGGCGTGCGCTATGGGTATAGATCGGAAAAAAGCCAAGATTTAGCTTCTTTATATGTGGAATCGCGTACCGAAGGCTTTGGTAAGGAAGTACAGCGCCGCATTATGCTGGGTACTTATGTACTTTCTTCGGGTTATTATGATGCGTATTTCCGCAAAGCGGCTGAGGTGCGTCAAATCATTAAGGATGACTACACCAAGGCGCTAGCGCAATGCGATGTTATTTGCGGGCCTGTATCCCCTGTGACTGCATGGAAGCTGGGCGATCATAGTGAAAATCCCTTGCAGATGTATTTGAAGGATATTTATACTTTATCCTTAAACCTTGCCGGTATGCCGGGATTAAGCTTGCCTGTAGGTCTTGGTAAGGATAGCCAGATGCCTGTGGGTATGCAAATATTGGGACAAGCTTTTAGCGAAGAGCAGCTTATCTCTGTGGGGCATGTGCTGGAGAAATCTTTGAGCCCTTTAGTGTATAAAGGCGTATAAGAAGCACTTATATGAAGAGTAAAACCGCTGTCTTGGTGAAAGGCAGCGGTTTTTTTGTGTGCTATGTACAAGGTGATAGGGTGGGGAGGATTTTTGATGATCTTTTGTACCCTGTATGCAAAATTTATCTTTTTAGCGCTCGCGGCATCATCGACGTAAAATTGAACGCGCGTACTTAAGTACGCTCTGCCTTCAATTTAACGCCGCTTCTTTGCGAGCGCTAAAAATCTGAAAATTTAAATACATCCTACAAAAACAATCATTGGCGCTTTTGTAGCTTAAAATCATGGCGGTTCACGCTTTGTATCCTGTAAAGGGAGACAAAAGCGCCAAATAAGGGAAGGGAACCCCCGCGCATCGCTATCGCTCCGCGCACCCCCTTACAGTGCTTTCGCACAAGGGGGAAGGAAGGGGACAGGTGAGGACAGGTAAGTCGATAGGGATGAGTAAGTTTTTTAGTAATTTATTGTATTCTGCGTGCAGCGGTAGAAATCTTTTTCTTTATGCACATACTAAGAAAGGGGGGTGGGTAAGGAATGTATAGTATTTTTGGGGTGAGGACTAAACTCCGTTCAACGACAGATGGCCGCTGCTGTGCCGCGTAGGCCTACCGTGTAGGCCGTAGCCCTGTAGGGAATCCGATGGGAGCGAAAGCGAGCAGCGAGTCCCGAAAGGATGGGCCACAGCAAGGCGAAAAACGGGGGGGCGGATTCTAAAGGCCGGCCGGGGCTGTAGGCCCCACGAGGCCTTTAGCCCTGCGCGGGAGCGCAAACAAGATATAAAGAAAAGGTGTATTTTCAGACGAAGAGAAGATCGTCATGCTACAGTGAATCAAAACCTCTAACTAGCCCTTCATCACCCTTGCTAGGCCGTAAACAGCAATGCCCCAGCCATCCCCACAAAAACCACAGCGGCGGCGCGGTTCATATACACTTGATACTGCGGCGAAGCATTAAACCAGCGTGCCAATTGGCCTCCCAGCAAAGCCACAGTGCTAAAGACCACAAAGGCCGAAAGAATAAAAAGGCCGCCCAAGGCAAATATTTGTGGTGTCAGTGCGCCATAATTGGGATTAGCAAATTGCGGTAAAAGCGCTAGGAAAAAGAGCGTCACCTTGGGATTGGTAATATTCATAATAATGCCACGTTTATATAAGGCCATATTGCCCACAAAGCTTTGTGCGCTCAGGTCTGCTGTGCTGGCGCCGCTGCGCACTGTAAGCCATGCCAAATACACAAGATAGGCCGCGCCCACAACTTTTAGGGCTAAAAAGGCCATGGGGGAGGTTTGGAAAATTACCGCCACGCCCAGTGCCACGGCGCAGGTATGGCCAATGATGCCTGTCATAAGGCCAAGGGTGGTGGCAATGCCGGCTCTGGCGCCATACAAGGCCGATTGGGTGAGCACAAAAATATTATCGGGGCCGGGGGCAATGGCCAGCATAACAGAGGCAAAACAAAAAGCGGTGATAACTTCCCAAGGCAACATAAAAATCCTTTATAATGGTGAGGCTGAGGGTGTATGCAGGGCTTGCAGGGCTGCAATTTTCTGTACAGGAGCTAATTTTCTAATGCGCGCTTCTAGCTTAGAGGCTTCACTGCGATTGCCTCCAAGGGCATGGGCACAAAGGCAGACTGGGCGTCTGGCCTTGGTGTATTTGGCGCCGCCTTTAAGCTCACCATTGTGCTGCCGAAGGCGTCGCGCAATATCGGTGGTAATGCCGCAATACAAGCTATTATCGGCGCAGCGCATAAGATATACATACCATTGTTGCATGGTTTTTTATGAATGGTGGGGGGCTTTTTGTCAATGGTAAAGGGAGGTAAAGGGAGGTAAAGGGGGAGACAGAGGCAAAAATAAGGGCAAAAACAAAGCCTCCCCTTTATGTACAGGGGAGGCTTTGTTTTTTAGGCAAAGTCTGGATCCAGTGCCGCTCTGCCATTGCCAAGCATTATATAAATATAATGTAAGCCTCGCTCATCAATGGGAATGATGGGAAAGGAAGTGCGGCAATTATCGCAGCGCACCATGGCAGGCTGTGTGGGCGCTGCCAAGGATACATGCCGCCCGCATTCGGGGCAGGGGTAGAAAAAAAGTACTTCCATTCCCTCGGGGGAAACAGGTTGTACGGGTTTAGCATTCTTCATTACAAGGCTCCATAAGGGCAGTTCCGCTCATGCTGGCGGGGATGTCCTTGTTCCAAAGTTTAATGAGCGTAGGAGCAACATCGGCTAATTTTCCGTGTTGGAGAGTTCCGGGGCTCTTTTCCTCTGTTCCCTCAAAAAGAATACAAGGGACAGGATTGGTAGTATGTGCTGTTTGAGGCTGACCACCTGCATCCAGCATGGTTTCACAATTGCCATGGTCGGCTATGACCAGCATACGGCCTTGCACCTGACAAATGGCTTGCATAAATTGACCAAGGCAAGCATCCACGGCTTCACACGCTTTTACAGCGGCGTCCATCTTGCCTGTATGACCTACCATATCTCCATTGGCAAGGTTACACACAATAAGGGTGTATTTACCACTGGTGAGGGCTTCGATACAACGTGTGGTGACTTCTTGGCAGCTCATGGCAGGGGCTAAGTCATAGGTTTCCACATCACGCGGCGAAGGCACTAAAATGCGATCTTCTCCGGGGAAGGGCTCTTCGCGTCCGCCATTGAAAAAATAGGTCACGTGGGCGTATTTTTCCGTTTCGGCTATGCGTAATTGTTTGCATCCCCAAGAGGATACCACTTCGCCAAGGCCCATGGTGAGATTTTCCTTGGGAAAAGCCACAGGCAAGGTAAAGGAAGCGTCATAGGCGGTCATGGTGGCTATGCCGGCAAAAGCAGGCACAGAGCCGCGCTCAAAGCCGTCAAAGTCTGCCAAGGTTAAGGCTTGTACCAGCTCACGCATGCGGTCGGCGCGGAAGTTCCATAAAAAGAGCCCATCGCCATCTTGCCAAGTACCATTATCTACCAGCAAGGTAGGGGCAACAAATTCATCATATACTTCTGCCGCATAAGAAGAAAGCATGGTATAGGTAGCGCTGATATTTTGCTTTTCATGCTCAGGGTTTTTCTCCCCTGCCATGCTTTTGCCCTGTACCAACATGCGCCATGCTTCCACCACGCGTTCCCAGCGTGTATCCCTATCCATCACATAAAAGCGACCACAAAGGGAGGCTATGCGTGCTTTGCCTTCATAAGGGGCAAGGAATTCTTCTAGGGTGCGAATATAGGTGATGCCGCTTTGAGGGGCGGTGTCTCTTCCATCCATAAAGCAATGTATGAAAACCTCAAGGCCGGCCTTTACTGCCACATCTACCAAGGTTTGCATATGTTTATAATGGCTGTGTACACCGCCATCAGAAAGCAAACCCGCAAGATGCAGGCGCTTACTGCCGCCAAGGGTTTTTTGCACAAGCTCTGTAAAGGCGGGGTTTTGCGCCAGTTCACCATCTTCCATGGCCACGTCAATGCGGGTCATATCTTGGTAAACCACTGAACCTGCGCCAATATTTAAATGTCCCACTTCGGAATTGCCAATATAGCCTTCGGGTAAACCTACGGCGCGACCGGAAGCCTCAAGACTGCTATGGGGAGCAAAGGCATTGAGGGTTTCCATATTCAAGGTCTTGGCCACAGACGGGGCATTGCCAGCCCCAGCAGGGGCAAGACCCCAGCCGTCGAGAATAAGCAAAAGAGTGGGAGTAAGTGCTGTCTGTGTCATGGCGTTATCCTTATGAAAATCTAAGCGCTAGCTTCGACCTCTGCTTGCTTGGGGAGCTCTTGCCAAAGCTTTTCCATTTTGTATAAATCGCGTACGGCACCTTGGAATACATTGATGATAATATCATTACAATCAATGAGAATCCATTGGCCTGTTTGTTTGCCTTCTGTGCGTAGCCATTCAAAATTTTCTTTTTTGCAGTAGACCACAAGACCTTCTGCCAAGCTTTGGGCATGGCGCATGGAAGTGGCTGTTACCACAATCATGGCCTCGGCAAAGGTATTTTGATGGGTAAGATTAATGGACACAATGTCCTGACCTTTGTGGTCTTCCAGATAAGCCACCATGGCGGCTACCTTTTCTGCCGTGGGCAGCATAGAATATTTCTTTTTCATGTTTCATCCTCTGTAATATTCACAGCCTGTAGCTTAAAGGGGGGGTAATGTAAATAGTTTAAAGGCGCTAATTTGTGCTTTACGCGTTTTCTTATATAAAAAGTGCAAAAAATAGGCTTTCAAGAGGTTTTCTTGAAAGCCTACAAAGTCTAGGAAATCTAGCGTTTTTTTACGAAGCTTTTAACACTCTAACTCTTGGGCAGAGGCGCTTTCTGGCATTTTCTTGCCAAAAAGTAAGAAAGCCACCAACACAGATACGCCAATGGCGGCGCCAATCCATGTGGAGAGGGTTAAATCAAGGCTAAAGCCAATTTTGTTATTGCACAAATAGGTGGCGCAAACCACAGTCATAAAGGTGGCTGGCAAGGAGGCAATCCAGTGGAAGCGGTCGCGGCGGATAAGATATACTGCCACAGCCCACAAGGTGATGCCGGCCATGGTTTGGTTAGCCCAGCCAAAATAACGCCAAATAACGCTAAAATCCATAAAGGTTAAAGCTATACCGCCAGCAAAGAGAGGCGCAGCCATAAGCAAGCGATTTTTAATGGGGCTCTGGTCTATGTTGCAAATTTCAGCCAGCATAAGGCGCGCGCTACGGAAGGCTGTATCACCGGTGGAAATGGGCAGTACAATAACGCCAAGCACTGCCAAGATACCGCCCACAGGCCCAAGCAGAGCCATGGAGATTTCTTTTACCACAAGGGTAGGCGTACCGGCGGTGATAACATCTTGTAAGGATTGGGGGCTATCATAGAAAGAAAGACCCAAGGTTACCCAAATAAGAGCAAGGATACCTTCGGCAATCATGGCGCCGTAAAAGATGGGGCGACCATTCTTTTCATTTTTAAGGCAGCGCGCCATCATGGGCGATTGCGTCGCGTGAAAACCACTAATGGCACCGCAAGCTATGGTGATAAAGAGTAATGGCCATGTGGATAGACCCGAAGGATTGGTATTTACGGTAAGGTCTGCATTGGGGATAATGGTATAGCCATTGATAATAAGGGAGCCAAGCAAGCCAAAGGCCATCACTAATAATAATATGGCGAAGAAAGGGTAAATGCGTCCAATGATGGCATTGATGGGTAAAATGGTGGCAAAGAAGTAGTAACCAAAGATAAGGCAAGTCCAGAAAATAGCGCCTACGCTGGTCATATTGGCCAGTAATGCTGCAGGGCCAAGCACAAATACGGCGCCTACGAGTACTAAGAAGCCAATGGCAAAGGTTTGCATAAAGCGGCGCATGTTAACGCCAAGGTTACGTCCGATAACTTCGTGATAAGAAGCACCACCATAGCGCAAGCTGATCATACCGGCACAATAGTCATGCACAGCGCCGGCAAAAATACAGCCAAATACCACCCAGAGTAAGGCAGTGGGGCCATAGACGGCGCCCAAAATGGGGCCAAGAACAGGGCCAAGACCTGCAATATTTAACAGCTGGATAAGAAAAATTTTCTTATTAGACATGGGGATATAATCCACATTGTCGGCGCGGCTTTGTACAGGGGTGCTGCGAGAATTATCTGTATTAAACACTTTTTCCACGAAGGCACCGTAAATGGCATAGCCTCCAATCAAAAGGGCAACACTGCCCAAAAATAACATAAGACCTGACATAAAAGCTTTTCCTCTCTAGCTTGTATTTTGCACATGCATAATGAATTATTTGATGCAAAGGAACTCTAGGGAGGCAGAAAACTGTCGCTTAAAGACCATAAAATCAAAATAAAAGTATCATAGTTGCAGTACTGCTCTTGGATTAGCAAAAAAAATTTTACTTGGCAAGTTTGTATACAAAACAGAACGCGGCCTAAGGCGGGTTTTGCTTTTTTCGTCTGTCTGTAGCTGGTAAATATGAAGCATGTCTCGCACTTTTTCCTTGACATGGCGCCGTAATTCTACTATCAGACCACTTTTGCATATTTCACATACAGCAATAGAGGGTGGCATGTTCGAGAGCCTATCAGACAGACTTTCTACAGTATTTCGCAATATTGGCGGACGCGGGCAACTTACGGAAGAAAACATCCAAGAGGGCCTACGCGAGGTTCGCTTAGCTTTATTAGAAGCTGACGTAAACTTTAAAGTTGTCAAAAACTTTGTGGATACGGTGCGCGAAAAATGCCTCGGACAAGAAGTCACCAAGGGCGTGAGCCCTGCTCAGCAAGTTATCAAAATCGTCCATGACGAATTGGTAAACTTGCTTGGAGGCGAAACCACCGGCCTTGAACTGCGCGGACAACAGCCTGCTGTCATCATGATGGTAGGTTTACAAGGCTCCGGTAAGACCACTTCTTCGGGTAAAATTGCGGCGCTACTTCGCAAACAAAAAATGCGCCCGCATCTTGTGCCCGCCGACGTGTACCGCCCTGCCGCCATTGACCAGTTGCAAACACTGGCCAAGCAACTCAATATGCCTTGCTATAATTCCACCGTGGACATGAACCCCGTGGATATAGCCAAAAAGGCCGTGGCAGAAGCTAAAGAAGCTCAGTCCACAGTGGTGCTCATTGACACCGCGGGCCGTTTGCATGTGGATGAAAACCTTATGCAAGAATTGGTAGCCATTAAAGAGGCTGTCAATCCGCAAGAAATTTTATTCGTTGCCGATGCCATGACAGGCCAAGATGCCGTCACTGTGGCAGAGGTCTTTAACGAAAAACTTGGCATCACCGGCGTTGTCCTAACTAAGATGGACGGCGATGCCAGAGGCGGCGCGGCTCTTTCCATTAAGTCCGTCACCGGCGCCTCGGTAAAATTTGTAGGTCTTGGCGAAAAACTTTCTGAAATGGAAGTTTTCCACCCTGACCGCATAGCCGGACGTATTCTAGGCATGGGCGATGTGCTCTCCCTTGTGGAAAAAGCCCAAGAAACCATGGATGCGGCAGAAGCTGAAGCCATGGCTAAGAAAATGCAAAAGGCCAAGTTTGACCTTGAAGATTTTCGCACCCAAATGCGCAGTATCAAAAAAATGGGCTCGTTGGACTCCATTTTAAAGATGATACCCGGCCTTGGTGGCCTGCGTGAAAAATTGGCTGAAGCGGGTGGCGCGGCTCCTGAAAAAGAGCTGGCTCGCACGGAAGCTATTATCAACTCCATGACCATGGCAGAGCGTCGCAGCCCAGAAATTATCAATGGTTCGCGAAGGGCTCGTATTGCCAAGGGTGCTGGGGTAAGTGTGCAGCAGGTGAATCAAATGCTGCGCCAGTTTGAGCAAATGCGCCAAATGATGAAGGGCGTTATGGGCGGTAAAATGCCCGGCATGCCAGGTGGTGGAAAGATGCCTCGCTTGCCTAAGGGCATGAACTTGCCAGCCGGTTTCCCCGGTATGGGTGGAGCTGGCGGTGGTATGCCAGATCTGAGTGGCATGAGCGGCCTTCCTGGAATGGGAGGAATGGGCGGATTACCTGGTATGGGCGGTATGCCTGGAATGCCCGGTATGGGCGGTGGTAGCACCAAAAGTGCCACCAAAAAAGTAAAAAAACGCGATCCTAAAGTAAAACGCGTTAAGAAAAAGAAGAAATAACAACAACATAAGACTGTATGTACAGTATGTGTATATTTGGTGAATAAAATCTTGCCCTTTTTAAGCAAGATATATATCATGAAAAAAACCTAATTGGGAGAAATTTAATGGCTGTGAAA